>CAITYL010000111.1 GCA_903896595.1 uncultured Lentisphaerota bacterium | reverse complement strand
GCCCGATCCGTTGGCTGTGCAGGAGAAGCGCCTCATCCAGGTTCGCGTTGTCGGCCCGGTTGCTTTCGCCCGCATGGAAGAAGTAGGGGAGCGTGATTCCCGCGGCCTGCGCCTCGCGGTTGATGGCCAGCCATTCGTCCAGGAAGTCGATCAGGGCATGGGAGCGGTCCTCTTCGTTTACCAAGTCAAAGCCAACCACCAAGTCGGGATACTGTTTTCGCAGGCGGAGGGCTTCCCGCAGGTAACTGCCGACTTGGGCGGGGGCGGCCGTCCGTTGGTGGCTGACGATGAGTTTGAGCTGGAACTCCGGGTGCTGTTGGCGGACCTCCGCCAGCACCGCCCGCCATTGGGCGACGGCGGCATCGTTGCCCGCCGCGCGTCCGGCGAGGTCAAGGGGGCCGCAGAGCGAGGCCCGCAGCTCGAGCACCTGGACATTCTCCGCCACGGCGGCCTCAAGCTCCCGGCGGGCGAACTCACGGGCCACCGGCGCATAGTTCTCAATGGCATCGACGCGTGACCAGCATTTTTCGAATTGGCGCCAGATGTCGGGGCTGGTCAGATCCTCCGGCCCCAGTGTGATGCTTCGATAGAGTTGCGCGTCGAACTCGGCCCGGTCCGGCGCCGCATGGCGCAATTCCTGGACCAGCTTCCATTGCGGGCCGGGCGGCTGGGCGAAAAAAGCCAGGGTGCCGTTGACCGCCGCCGGGGTGTCCGGGCCGGTATACAAGTAACACAGGGGCAGATAGGTGACGTAAGCGACAAGCCAGTGGAAATCCTGGATGGCGCCCGGATGCGCGTGAAGCATCGCCCCCTTGGGCATTTTTCGGAAAATCGGCATCAGGGGGGAGGCGTCAATGTCCGCCTTGGCCGCCAGGAAATTCCGGGCCGGTGGGAAGGCGCTGGCGGTCCGCTGCAACTCCTGTTTGCGGAGTTGCAGAAGCCTGGCATTGGCCGTCTGTTCCGCCGGCGACAGGACGAGGCCGGCCGAAAAGTTCCGGGCCTGTTCGGCGCGGATCAGTTGGTCGCGCGCCTGCAAATACGCCTGCCGCGAGGACGGGACCGGCGGTACGGCCGGCCCCACGCAGGAAACCAGGAACAACACCGGCACGACGGCGGCCAAGAAAAGGCGTTGCATTTGTTTCATAATCAAAATTTCCGAGTCGTTTCCAAAAGTTTTGATTTAGGCGCGCTGAAGGCGCACTTGCATCGTAGCCAGGGGCAACGCCCCTGGTTTTGAATAACAACCGATTCAAGGCTGAAGGCCTTGGTCATCGTACTTGCTTGTACAACCCCTTCAGGGTTTAACGGTTATTGGCAGGGCGAAACTGGAGTGACGCCAACGTTCCGCTCGAGGCCGGGCGGCTCCCGGCCGGGGGGAAGGAGGGTTTCCAGGCGGATGCCGCGGGAACCCTTGAGCAGAATCCACAGGCCGGGGCGGAGCCGGGGGGCGAGGGCGGCCTGGGCGGCGGCGGCATCGGGCCAGGCGTCCAGGCCGAGGGTCGTGGCGGCGGCGGTCATTTGGGCACCGACGGGCATCAACTGCCAGCCGGGGCGGAGGGTGAGGGCATGCCGCAGAATATCCACGTGCTCAGCGGGGCCGGCGGCGCCCATTTCGCGCATGTCGCCCAGCACCGCGATGCACTGCGCGGCAGGGTGGCCGGCCGTGATTTCGGCGAACCAGGCCAGGCTGGCCCGGGCGCTGTCGGGATTGGAATTGTAGGCGTCGTTGACCCAATGCACGCCGGCAGCCTCCGCGACTTCCATGCGCATGCCGGGCAGGCGGGTGTTGGCCAAGCCGGCGGCGATCAGCTCCGGGGACAGTCCCAATTCCAGGCCGACGCAGGCGGCGGCGGCGGCGTTGGCCGCTTGGTGCGCGCCGCCCAGGCCCCAGGTGATGCGGCGCTCCCAGCCCTGTTTCGGACAACCCAGCGCAAAGGCGAACGCGCCGCCGTCCGCGGCGCCCTCATAGCGCACCCAGACATCGTCAACGGCCGAGGTGCCGAAGCTCCACGCCCGCCGGGCGCCGGCCTTGGCCTGGAGAATCTCGACATGGGCCGCTTCGGCCGGATAGACGATCGCGCCGGTGGCTGGCACGCCGTCGTAGATCGAGCCCTTCTCGCGGGCGACGCCGGCCAGGTCCCCAAAGAATTCCAGGTGAGCCCGGCCAATATTGGACACCACGCCGATCGTGGGCATGGTCAGGCGGGCCAGCAGGGCGATCTCGCCGGGGTGGTTGCTGCCGCATTCAATGACCGCCGCCCGGTGTTCCGGGCCCAGGCGCAGCAGGTTGCGCGGCACGCCGAAATGATTATTGGTGTTGCCTTCGGTCTTGAGCACGGCCCCCGGCCAGCGCGCGGCCAGTACGGCGGCCAGCATTTCCTTGGTGCTGGTTTTGCCGCAGCTGCCGGTGAGCGCCACCACGGGCAGGTCGGGAAAGCGTTTCCGGTGCGCCCGCGCCAGTTCCTGCAATGCGGTCAGTGAGTTTGGCACTTGCAAGACCGCCACCCGGCCGGCCCGCCAGGCGGCCAAGGCGTCTGGAGTGGCAGCGGACAACCGTTCGACGCACAGGGCGCCGGCGCCGGCCGCCACGGCGCGGTCCAGGTAGCCGTGTCCGTCCACGCTCTCGCCGCGGATGGCCACGAACAGGCTGCCGGGAAGGATGGCCCGGGTGTCGTCAAAGACGGCCGTCACCCCGGGCCGGTCCACCGCCGGCGGCAGCAGCCACACGCCGCCGGTGATCGCCGCCAACTCATCCCAGGAAAAAACATCATGACGTTGTGACATGGCAGAAACTCCCTAATCCGGCGTGGCCGGAACCCAACCAACCTAAGACTATATCCCGCAGAGGCGCAGAGGCGCGGAGCAAAACCACCCAAAAAGCCGTATCAAACGTCTCGTTTTTCCTAAGCTTTGCCAATTATTCAGCGCCCCACGAGAACATGCGAAGAAAAGTGGTTGTCATGGCTGTTCCTCTGCGCCTCCGCGCCTCTGCGGGAGAATCTTTGGCGAGAGTTCCGGGTTCATTTTTTCCGGTTGATGCGGCTGGCGGCGTAGGCGGCGCCGAAGCCGTTGTCGATATTGACCACCGTCACCCCGGGCGCGCAGGAATTGAGCATGGCCAGCAACGGGGTGAGCCCGGCAAAGGCGGTGCCGTACCCCACCGAGGTCGGCACGGCAATGATCGGCACGGACACCAGGCCCCCGACCACGGACGGCAGCGCGCCTTCCATGCCGGCGACCACGATGATCACGGCGGCCTGCTCCAATTCGTCGCGGCGCGCCATTAACCGGTGCAGCCCGGCGACCCCCACATCGTACAGACGGTCAACCCGGTTGCCCATGACTTCGGCCGTGACCGCGGCTTCCTCGGCCACCGGCACGTCGCAACTGCCGGCCGTGATCACCAGCACCCGGCCGCGGCCGCGAATTTTCCGGTCCCGATGTACCCAGGCGATGCGGCCGGCGGCATTGTATTGCACCGCCGGCTCGAGCTGCCGCAGCAACGCCCCCTGTTCCGGCGTGGCCCGCGTGGCCAGTACGTTGCGGTGGGCGGCGAACAATGCCGTCGCGGCGGCCTGGAGCTGGGCATCGCTCTTGCCGGGGCAATAAATGACCTCGGCGAAACCGAGCCGCTGTTCCCGGTCCACATCGGGCCGGCATTCGGGCGTCGCGGGTGCGGCGGATGGGCGGGGGTGAGTTTTACGCATGACGGAAATGTAGGCCGCGGCCTTGGCCGTGCCAAGCCGCCGCTGGTAAGGCCACGGACTAGCACGGACCTACACGGACCTACACGGACGCCCACGGACGCCCACGGACCAGGGCGGGGCCGTTTCGTCCGTGATGGTCCGTGCCTGTCCGTGTAGGTCCGTGGCCGCCCCCACTGCTTGTCACCCCAAATTTCTTGCCGGGTTGCACTCCGAAATTCGTGTGTTATAATAATCGCCGTCCAATCGGAAGCGAGCGTAGCTCAGTTGGTAGAGCGCCACCTTGCCAAGGTGGCTGTCGAGGGTTCGAGTCCCTTCGCTCGCTCCATTTTTTTGCCCGCGAATTGACTTCGGCCATACAGACATCCGTAGCGTTACGGAGGGGGGCTGGCCATGCGATACGCGATCTTGGCGGACGTGCATGCCAACCGGCATGCCTTGCAAGCCGTGCTGGCCGATTGCCGCACCCAGCGGGCGGACGTCATTCTTTCCCTCGGGGACTTGATCGGCTATGGACCGGCCCCCGAAGCCGTGCTCGAACTCGGCAACGCCCGCATTCACCACCTGATCCGCGGCAATCATGAGGCCGCCCTGCTCGGGGAGATGGCGACCGACCGCTTTCGCGAGGACGCCCGCCGCGCCCTGGACTGGACCGCCGCCCGGCTGACTCCCAAGGCCCGGCGTTTTATCACCTCCTGGCCCATGGTGCTGGCGGGCCCCGGATTCCGCTGCGTCCATGCGGAGTTCGCGGACCCCTGCGGCTTTCAGTACCTGCTCGAACCGGCGGATGCCGTGCCCTCCTGGACGGCCGCGGCGGAACCGCTGCTGTTTACCGGTCATACCCATGCCGCGGGGTTGTTTGTCATCGGCGCCAGCGGCACGACGCATCAGTTGCCGCCGACCGATTTCGAGCTGGAGCCCGGCAAGCGCTACCTGGTCGGCGCCGGCTCCGTCGGCCAGCCGCGCGACGGCGACATTCGCGCCGCCTGGGTGCTCTACGACAGCGACCTGCGCACGGTCTGGTTCCGCCGCACCGCTTTTGACGTCGACGCCTTCCGTCATGAACTGCGCCTGGCCGGTCTGTCCGAGGCGCCTTGCAGCTCTTTCGCCCAGGTCGGCGCCCCGCCGGAACCGCTCCGCGAATGCCTGGACTTCGTTCCGCCCAACCCGGCTCCGCCCGAGCAGCGGGTGACCCCGACCGTGGCCGTGCTGGAAGCGACCCGGCGCAGCGCCCGCCGCTGGCGGCGGCTCGGTCTCGTGGGTGTTCTGCTGGCCGGAGTGCTGGCCCTGGCGCTGGCCGGGGCGTGGACGCAATGGCGTCCGCGCGGGGCTGTCTGGCCGGCCGCTGTCACCCAGCCGCTGGCGCTTGCCCCGGCTGCCACCGGAACCGAGGAGCTGTCGCTGCCCGAATTTGCCGCCCCGGGAACCGTAACGCCAGTGGCCCCGCCCTTTCCGGACTGGTCAGTGCGGGTGGCCGATGCCGCCACGCAAACGGTGCGGGGCCTGCCAGCGGTTGGCAAGGAGTCATCCCGGCTCCGCCTGCAATCGGCCGGTACCGGCGTGATCGAGGTGGCCTCGCGGCCGGTGGCGGTGACCCGCGGGATGCGCTTTACGGCCCTGGCCCAGGTCCGCCTGGACGAGGCCCGGCAGGGCTATGCGGAACTGGCCCTCTGTTTTACCGGCAGCGACGGCGTGCCGCGCATTCTCGAACAAAAAAATGAGCCGACCGGCGGCCTGGGCGGCTGGCGTCGCGTTCAATTCACCCTGCCCAAGGAACGTGGCGGCGTGCCCGGCGACGGCCAACTCCAGCTGCTGCTGCGCGGCGACTTCACCGGCGCCTGCGAATTCCGCAAACCCGCCCTCCGCTTGCGGCCGTAAAGTTGGGAACCCCCTTTTGAGGAAAGGCGGTTCCCAAACCCTCCGTCAAACCTTTTTGTGCCTTTTGCGGATTTCGCAGGCAGCTTTTGCTGTCCCCATCGTGGTTTGTCGTACGAAGGCTGCCTGCGGAATCCGCAAAAACGTACAAAAGTTTTGGGAAGGGGGGTGCAGAGCGCACATGTGAGCGACCCGGCGGAGCCGGGGCTGCTGAGCGCGAAGCGCGGGGGGAGCACCCTTTTTCAAAAGGGTGGCCCCAACATTATGGCCGCATAGCCAAGCTCAGCGCAGACGGACGCGGGGGTCGGCCCAGGCATAGGCGAGGTCGGCCAGGAGATTGGCGGCGACGAACAGGAACGAGCCGGTGAGCACCAGCGCCTTGAGCAGTTGCAGGTCGGCGTTGGCCAGGGCATTGATGCCGGCAAAGCCCAGCCCCGGAATGCCGAAAAAGCTCTCCAGCAGCAGGCTGCCGGTATAAAGGAAAGGCAGTGTCACCGCCACCCGGGTAATGATCGGCACCAGGGCGTTGGCCAGCACGTGCCGGAACAGGATCCGCCCGGGCCCGCAGCCTTTGGCGCGGGCGGTGCGGACATGGTCGCGGTACATCTCATTGAGGAACACCGTGCGGTAGAAGCGCACGCTGCCGCCCAGGCCGCTGATCACCCCGACCAGCACCGGCAGGATCAGGTTCCGCCACGATTCCCAGCCCCAGACCGGGAACAGGTTCCAACGGTAGGCCAGCACGTACTGGCCGACCAAAATGTACACGAGATAGCTGATGCTCATCAGCGCCACCGAGAGGGTGACCAAGCCGCGGTCGAGCCAGGAATCGCGCCAGTAGGCGCTGATCAGGGCGATGGCCACCGCCAGAATTAGTTCGATGATGAAAATGGGCAGGGTCAGGGCCAGGGAGGGGCCGAGCCCGTCCCATAGCAGGGCGCGGATCGGCTCGCCGGTCTGGAGCGACCGGCCGAAATCGAACAGCACCAAGTGATGGCGGCCGGTTTCGGGGTCGCGGCGCCAGTCCACCAACTCGCGCAGGGCGGCCAGGAACTGGGAGTCCCACGGATTCTCCTGCCACCGTTCAACGCGGAGTTCGCGCAGGTCGGCGGTGGCGGGGCCGGGAACGGTGATGCGGAGTTCGTTGGGCGGCGCGTCCAACACCACGGCGGCGCGCTGCCAGTGGCCGGCGGTCGGCAGCGGCCGGCCGTTGAGCTCCAGCGCGCCACGGCCTTCCAGGCGGACGCGGTACCGGCCGGCGGTGGCCGGCGGATCCCAGCCCCGGGGCAGGCGGAAGACGGCGCCGGAGGCCAATTCCAGGGTGCCGGCGCCGGCCTGGCCGCCAGTTGTCCACGCGCAGCCCGGCTGTCCCGCGGCATCGCCGGCGGTCTGGCGGAAATCTTGGGCGCGGTAAAGCTCGGTGCGGCGCCAATGGCCGTACAGCAGGGGCCGGTCCAGGCGCAGCTGGATGCGCAGTTCTTCGAGCTCGCGGGGGGCGGCATTCTTCCCCAGCATCAGCGCGGCCGGATCGCCCGCGCCGGCGTGAAACAGCAGGAAGGTGACCAGCAGCACGCCGAGCAGGATCGGCACGGCCCCGAGTAGACGTTGGCAGGCGTAACGCAGCATGGAACCAAACAATGTAGCGGTCCGGCCCGCCGCCGCCACATCAGGCTGAAGGAAACCCGATGGGATTACCAACAGCTCAATATTTTGCTACAGAGCCGGTTTTAAACGTTCTGATCAAGATGACACCGTTTTTGGAGTGCGGCAATTCCTTTGCCGCTTTTTAATGTCGGCGTTATTTCGAGACCGGGAGAGCCGCCCATCCTCTACATTTTGCGGATTCCGCAGGCCGCTCCAGCGCAACAATCCATGACTGGGGCACGGGGGCGGCCTGCGGAACCCGCAAACGGGGTATGTTATCCGCGGTGTGGTGCCCATGAACCGGTTCGCAAGGGGAGAGGCGGGCAAGGTTGGGCGCGGCGCCGGGGGGCTGGGTATGGGTACAAATAAGCGGGAAACAATGGCTGGCGGTACGACCCAGACGGTGTGCATCCAGACGCCCGGCGGCGCCCGGCCCCCGTGCTGGTGGCAACGGCTGCTGGCGCGCTGGTGCGGTGTTGCTCCGGTGCCGGTGGCGGCCCCGCCGGCCGGTGGGATGCCCGGACCGCGTTATGACGCGGCCCGGGAGATCAGCCGGGGCGGCATGGGCATTATCTACCGGGTCGAGGATCGTGTGCTCGAACGCGTGTCGGTGATGAAGGTGGCGTTGCCGTACATTCTCCGCGACCCGCGCCAGGCGGTGGCCTTTTTGGCGGAGGCGCGCATCACCGCCGCCCTGGAGCATCCCAATATCGTCCCGGTCCACGACCTGGGCGAGACGCCCGAGGCGCGGTTGCCGTTCTATACCATGAAGCTGCTCGACGGGCAGCCGCTGCACCAGATTTTAGACCGCATCCGCGCCGGCGACCCGGACTGGCGCGCCCGCCTGAACCGTTATCAGCGGCTGGTGATTTTTCGCAAGATCTGCGACGCGGTGCAATACGCCCATGTCCGCGGCATCATTCATCGCGACATCAAGCCGGAAAACATCATGGTCGGCCCGTTTGGCGAGGCGATCCTGATGGACTGGGGGCTGGCCAAGCATGTGGGGGCGCCTGAGCAGGGGGGGACGGTCGTGGCGCCGCCGCCGAACGCCGCCGGGGCCTCCACCATCACCGGCATGGTCAAGGGCTCCCCGGCCTATATGTCACCGGAACAGGCCCAGGCGCGCAATGACGACGTCGATGCGCAGACCGATGTTTTTCTGCTCGGCGCCACTCTTTATCATATAGTGGCCCTGCGCCCGCCTTACGATGGACAGACGGTGGAGGAGGTGGTCGCCAAAGCCGCGCGGGCCAATCCGTCGTCACCCTGCGACATGGCGCCCGGGGAACAGATCCCCGAGGCGCTCTGCCAGATTATCCACAAGGCGATGGCGGCCAAGAAATCGGAACGCTATTCGTCTGTAGCGGCGTTGTGCGAGGATTTGGACGATCTGATGGCCGGACACACCCCCGGCAGCCACCGGGTTTTTGCCGCCGGCGAGTGGCTGATGCGCGAAGGCGAAACCGGCAACGAGGCGTATGTGATCGTGCGCGGCAAGGTCGAGGTCTGCCGGCAGGGGCGGGCCGGTACCCCGCCGTTGTCCCTGTGCACGCTTGGGCCGGGCGATGGCGCCGGCGAAATGGCGCTGCTGACCAGCGAACCGCGGTCGGCCGGGGTGCGCGCCCTGGAAGAAACGGAAGTCGAGGTCGTGACCATCGAACGGATCCAGGGTGAATTGCGCAAGATGTCGCCGTGGATGGGACGTCTGGTGCAAACCCTGGCCCAGCGCCTGCGCCAGGCCAACGACCACGCGCATCCGTGGCTGTTGGACGACTGCGCGGCGCCGGTGGCGCGCCAGTTGCTGCTCGCGGCGGCCTGGCGTCAGGAGCGGGATGCCGCGGCCGTGCCGGCCCCGGCTGAGTTGCTGCCCGAGGCGGCCCGCCAGCTCGCCATTCCCGAGACCCTTGCCGCCGAGGCCTGGCGCCGCTGGATCGGCCACCAGGCCGGGGGCGTCGAACCCCCGGCCTTGGATGCCGCCACCCGCGCCCGCCTGGCCGGGCTCCTGGACGGCAAAGCGTAACCGTGGGGCAGGCATTCTTGCCTGCCCGGGGCGCCCCCTAACGCCGCGCCGCTTTTCCGTGCCGCCTACACGCCTACACAAACAAGGTCGCCGACGACTGGTCGGCCTCGCCCAAAAACGTGGCCACTCCGCCCAGTTCGATGCCGTCCAGCAATTCCTCGCGCTTGAGCCCCATCACCTCCATGGACATGGTACAGGCGATGATGCGTACCCCGGCGGCGCGGGCCTGGGCGATCAGGTCGGGCAGGTTCGGGGCCTGTTTGCTGCGCATCACCCACTTCATCAGGGCCGTGCCGGCGCCGAGAAAGTGCATTTGCGACAATTTGAGGGCATTGGGGCCCTTGGGCATCATCAATCCGAACATGCGGTCGATCAACCCCTTGCCGCTGGCTTGCGGGCCGGGCCGGCGCAGGGCGTTGAGCCCCCAAAAGGTGAAGAACAGCGTCACCGGACTGCCCATGGCAACGGCACCGTTGGCAATGACAAATGCCGCCAGCACGCGATCCAAGTCGCCCGAGAACACGACCAGCGTCTTCTTCTTCGCGCCGTGCGCGCCGCGCAGCGGCGCGGTCTCCGGAACGGCGGCCACGGCCGCCGTTCCGGAGATGCGGATGCGGGCTTCGTTGC
>CAITYL010000110.1 GCA_903896595.1 uncultured Lentisphaerota bacterium | reverse complement strand
ATTCGTGTCCCAACTTGTACCATAACCGTTTTTACCTGCCGTCTGATAGGCGGCTTTAATTGTATTATATATAATACTATATATTTTTCAAGCGCAAATCCCCCACATCGCCAGATTAACCAACAGCTATGTCATGCACCCGTCGCCGCGGCCGGCTGGCCGGGGCGCGGCGGTGGGATGATATTGCTGGGATGCGTTCTTGTTCCCAACTGATGGGCCGGTGGTTCTGGCCGGGCTTGGCGACGGCGGGGGTGGCGCTGTTTTTCGCGCTGTTCCTCGGCCTGCCGCTGGTGGAGGTGTTGCGCGGTGGATTGCTGGACGAGCACGGGCGGCTGACCCTGACCTGGCTGGCGGAGGTGTTCCGCAATCCGCTTTACCGTGAAGGGCTGGTGAACACGTCGTTGCTGGCGGTGGTCGCCACCGGGTTCACGCTGCTGCTGGCGCTGCCGCTGGCCTGGCTCGGTGACCGCTTCGACTTTCCCGGCAAGAAGCTGTTCAGTGCTGCGCTGCTGGCGCCGCTGGTGCTGCCGCCGTTTGTCGGTGCCCTGGGCATCCAGAAGCTCCTCGGGCCGACGGGGGCGCTCAACCAGCTGCTGTGCCAGCTCGGCGTGATCACGCCCGCCAGCGCGCCCGACTGGCTGGGCGGCGGCGGCTTTTGGGCGGTGGCGGCGGTGGAGGCGCTGCATCTCTATCCCATTCTTTACCTCAATGTCGCGGCGGCCCTGGCCAACGTCGATCCGGCGCTGCGCGAGGCCGCCGCCAATCTGGGCTGCACCGGGTTCCGCCAGTTCCGGCGGATCACCCTGCCGCTGATCCTGCCGGGAGTGTTCGCCGGCGGCACCCTGGTGTTCATCTGGAGCCTGACCGAGCTGGGCACGCCGCTGATGTTCGGCTACAACCGGGTGACCCCGGTACAGATCTTCAACGGCATCCTGGAAATCGGCGACAACCCGTTCCCGTTCGCCCTGGTGATCGTGCTGCTGGCGGTGACGGCGCTGCTCTACCTGCTGGCGCGCTGGACGGTGGGCCGGCACGGCTACGCCACCAGCGGCAAGGCCGGCGGCGCCGCCGCGCCGGAGCGGCTGCGCGGCGGCCGGGCCTGGCTGGCCAGCGGCGCCTTTGCCGTCGTGGCCCTGGCCGGGGTGCTGCCGCACCTGGCGGTGATCGGGCTGGCGTTTTCCAACCAATGGTACAACCGCGTCTTCCCGGCAGGCTGGACGCTGGAGCATGCCCGCGCCGCGCTGGGCCACGACCTGGTGGTACCGAGCATCGTCAACAGCGTCCATTACGCCGGCGGCGCGCTGCTGCTGGCGATGGCCGCCGGTGTGCTGGTGGCCTGGCTGACCGAGCGCGTCCGCCTGCCGGGAGCCGGGCTGCTCGACAGCCTGGCCATGCTGCCGCTGGCGGTGCCCGGGCTGGTGCTGGCCTTCGGCTATCTGGCCATGACCCGGCCCGGCCGCTGGCTCGACTTTCTCGACCCCATTGCCAATCCGACCGTGCTGCTGATCATTGCCTATGCGGTCCGCCGCCTGCCGTACGTGGTGCGCGCCGCCGTGGCCGGCCTGCGGCAGTGCAGCATCACCCTCGAGGAGGCTGCCGCCTGCTTGGGCGCGCGGCCGGCCACCGTGTTCCGGCGCATCACCCTGCCGCTGATCGCCGCCAACTTGATCGCCGGCGGCGTGCTGGCGTTCAGCTTCGCCATGCTGGAAGTGTCCGATTCCCTGCTGCTGGCCCAGCGCGCCGTGTACTTCCCGATCACCAAGGCCATTTACGAACTGTCCATGCTGCTCGGCCAGGGGCCGGCGATCGCCGCCGCCCTGGGGGTCTGGACCATGCTGTTTCTCGGCGCCACCCTGCTGCTCGCCACCGCCCTGCTCGGCAAGCGCCTGGGCGCGCTGTTCCGGGCGTGACAGATTTCGTTAGGGTGATCCTTAAATTCACTGAGGTCAGAACTCCGCACACGCGCGCACAAGTAGCCAGAATTCAGTAGCCAGTAGTCAGAAGATTCGGAAGGCGTGGGAACCGGGCGGAACTGGGGTGACGCCGTCGCGGTCCGCCCGAGGACGGGCGGCTCCCGGTCTTGAAATAACCTCGATATTATTAACCCTCAAACCATTATTCATGGTGAATCATCCAGGTCCATTACCTTCAGCCTTCAGTCTAACATGCTTCAGCCTAACGTACTACACCATGAATTTGCTTGAGAAAAACAGGCGCATCGCGGTTTGGCTCACCCATCGCTCCGTGCCGTGCTGGCGGTTGACGCCGGAGCAGGCGGCGCGCCTGGAACGCGAACTTCCGGGTGTCACGGTCGCCCTCTGCGCCGACGAGGCCGCGTTTCTGGCGGCCCTGCCCACGGCCGACGTCGCCGTGGTCTGGCGCTTCGACGCGGCGTGGCTGGCCCGCGCCCCGTGGCTGCGCTGGCTGGCCACCCCCGCCGCCGGGCGCGATTATTTTCAGCTTCCGGCTTCGGCGCCCGTCGCGGTCTCGTACGGGCATTTTCACGGCGAACTGATGGCCGAGACCGTGCTCGGCATGATGCTGGCCGGCACCCGCGGCCTCCTGGAGGCCCAGCGCCGGCAACGGCACGGGGAGGCGTGGCCGCGGGCCGCCCTCGGCGAACGCATCCGCTCCTTGCGGGGATCGCATCTGGTCATTCTCGGCTTCGGTGCCATCGGGCAGTGGGTCGGGCGGCTGGCTAAGCCGTTCGGTGTGCGCGTCACTGGCGTCCGCCGTTCCGCCATGCCGCGGCCGGAGTGGTTCGCCGCCGAGGACCAGGTGGTGACACCGGCGCAGATGGACGCGCTGCTGCCCGGCACCGAGCATCTGG
Organism: uncultured Lentisphaerota bacterium; assembly: GCA_903896595.1. Classification (GTDB taxonomy): domain Bacteria; phylum Verrucomicrobiota; class Lentisphaeria; order Oligosphaerales; family CAITYL01; genus CAITYL01. The sequence continues at coordinate 8,528 of CAITYL010000110.1, read as the reverse complement.
TGCTGACCCTGCCCGGCGACACCGGCACCGACCAGCTCCTGGACGACCGCCGGCTCCGCCGGCTGCCGTCCCATGCCTGGGTCTACAATGTCGGTCGCGGCAATGCGATTGACGAGGCGGCATTGGCCGCCGCGCTGCGGGAGGGGCGTCTGGCCGGGGCCGCCCTGGATGTCTTTCAGGAAGAACCGCTGCCCCCCGAGTCGCCTCTGCGCCAGGCGCCCAACCTGCTGCTCATGCCCCACGTCGCGGCGGTCGCCCCCCACTACCTCGACCGCTTCCTGGACGAGTTCATCGCGGACTATCGCCGCCGTTTTTAACTTGTTTGTAGGATGATGTTGGGAACCCCCTTTTGAGGACAGGCGGTTCCCAAACCCTCCGTCAAACCTGTTTGTGTCTTTTTTGGGTGCTTTCCAAACGTGAGACAGGCAATCGTGCCTGTCCTGGCGTTACGGGGCGCCACGACGCCACCGGACCCACTCGCCCGCCAGCGGCCCGTTTCCGCCACCCGCCCGCCTTAATTGCAAATGGCATGCCTGAACCCGCGCCACTCTGCCTGGGAGTTCTGGGAGCACTGGGAGAGCTAGGAGCTCTGGGAGAGCTGGGAGGATGGCACGGTTCCCATGTCTCCCAGAACTCCCCGCACCTGGCAACGCGGCGAAATCGCCAAGCCCGCTAAGAAAATGCCGGCCCCGCCGGCGGGGAACGCCAGGCGGGGCCGGGGAGAAAACGTAACCAGTGCCGTTTTTTAATCGCGGCGTTATTTCAAGACCGGGAGCCGCCCGTCCTCGGGCGGACAGCGCCGGCGTCACCCCGGTTCCGCCCTGTTTATGGGGCCACCGTCCGCCAAACCCATTCTGCATGTCTCCGACGATGACGGGTTCGTCCGCCCGAGGACGGGCGGCTCCCAAGGTCAGACATCCTGAATGGTCCGGGTTAGGGTGAACGGTGAATGACCTTCAGCCTACAGCCTAACCCGCTTCAGCCTAACCAGGCTCAGCTCCGGCGGCGGCGTAGCAACGCCAGCCCGCCCAGCGCCAGCAACGCCAGCGACGCCGGCTCGGGGACGCTCCAGGTCAGGCCGCCATCTTCGAGGAAGTAATGATCGCCTAGTGTGGATGAGTATGTCTCGCCGCCCAAGGCGACGTAGATTTTGTCGCCAGGCTGCAGCGTGGCCGACAACGGAGTGGCCAATGTGACGGTCTGGGCGGTCCAGCCACCTTTGATCGGAAGGATGGAGCTTTCCAAAACGGTGGTGGTCCCGCCCGTTGAAACCACATAGATCCAGCTGTCGATATGGGTGCCTGGGATGTTGCTGATGTTATCCCCGACCTTGTAGCTGCCGGAAAGAGTAACGGTAGTCGCGTACCCCAACACATTGGTGAACGCGAGGGCGACACCGTATTTATTGTCACCCATGGACTGTGTGTGGTGTACCAAGTTTATGTTCGCTGCATGCGGCAGCAAGGAGGTGCCTGCGAACACATTGCCGTAAGCGTTGTGATGGTAATTCATGGTGGCAGGAACGAACGAGGAGGGGCTGCTCCCCAGGGCATAAGTCAGGGAGGCATACGACCACATGCCGTCGATGTAACTGTCGCCGGTCAGCTTGCCCGCATGCGAGGTCTGGCCGGAGTTCGCGGTGACCGTGTTGTCAAAGCTGGTTTTTCGGGCTTCAATGATGACGCCCGCGGAAGTGGTGAGCGCCAGGGTCGCGAGACTGGCCGCCAGCCAGCCGATCAGGGTCTTGTCCAGGGTTGTCTTCATCGTCGGTTTTTCCTTCGTTTCGGGGTTGCCGGTCGTTGCCTTGTTCACCTTCAGGAGCCACTTGCGCACCGCATGAGCCGCGACGTTTGGTTGAGGGCCGCCTCCTTTCCAGGGTGGAATACGGAGTGTGTTATTAATACGCAATGTATCATTAAAAAGACGGATTGCAAATGCGCGCACCGCGGGGTTATGCGTCGTTAGTTCTACTTTGTTACATTTCAGACGCGTGTGCTCGTTGTCGTTGTCGTCCATGCGTACTCGATTCGATCACGACACCGCTTTCATACTGTATTTTTGACCCAACCCGGCATAGCCGGAACTAAAACAATGATGCGTTATCTCCCGCAGAGGCGCAGAGGCGCGGAGAAAAATAAATCAGGCGTTATGGCACTATTTTGACTTGGCGATTTCTCTGCGCCTCCGCGCCTCTGCGGGAAAATACAGTATCAAAGCGCCGTCAAGCCGGCGACACTCTAAAGCGTCAGCCCGGTTCCCGGCTGACGCGGTCGATGAAACGGGCTTTCAGCCCTCAACATTTCCAACAAAAAACCGGCCCCGCCGGCGGGGAACGCCAGGCGGGGCCGGGGGAGAAACGCAACCGGGATTCAGATGTAGCAAAGCGATTGCATCGCGCTCTTCGAGCGGCCACGCCACGATTGGGCGGGCTGCAAGCCCTTTGCTACAAGCATGAATGGTCCGGGTTAGGGTGAGCGTTGAATTACCTTCAGCCTACAGCCTAACCGAACTCATTCCAAACGCCGCGGCGTTACGGTGCGGCCCTGGCCGGCAAGAATGCCTGCCCCACCGTGGCCGTTGGCCGCCCCAGGCGGTTAGGGTGGCGCGGGCATTCCGGCCTGCGATGCCTGGCGGCCGCGCGTCCCAAGTGTCCTACGGGTCCTAAGGGTCCTAAGGGTCCCAAGGGTCCTACCGTGTGTGGCCGCCCGTTTCCCGCTTAACCAAGGAAACCGGGCCGCCCGTGGATTCGCCGACGAAGAGGCCGACGTCCGGGGGCTCGAACAGCCGTGGCTTGCCGTGCTGGCCGCGGTGCGCCAGCAGCCAGTCGACGCAGGCGGTGATGGTGGCGTCGGTCAGGGCCGGCTCGGTGGCGGTGACGGTGGGCACCTGCCAGCGGTTCTCGCCTTCGCCGTCGACCACGCAGAGGGCGACATCACGGCCGGGGCGGAGTCCGGCATCGGCCAGCCCCCGCATGATGGCGATGGCCGGCGGCATGCTGGTGACCAGCAGAGCGGTGCCGCGCTCGGCCGCCGGCAGTTCCAGCCATTGCCGCAGCAGCACCATGGCGCCGAGCTTGGAGTCGAACTCGATCGTGGGGCGTGGTTCCGACACCCAGCTGCGCCACTGCATGCCGAGCCGCCGGGCTTCTTCCGCGCCATAGACCATTTGTTCGGTCTTGGCGGGGTGCGGGTCCGGGCAGAAGGCGTCCACGCGCCGGTGCCCCTGCTGGTGCAGTTGCTCCAGCAGCAGCGCCAGCGAGCTTCGTACGGGGGCCAGGCGGAGCGAGGTGAAGCCGGCCTGGGTGTAATCGCCGCCGATCAGGGCCACTGCCGCCGCGGCATGCCGCAGCCGTTCCCCGACCGCCTTGGGTACCTCTTGCAGGGGATAAATGAACACCACGTCGAAGCCGCGCAGCGCATCCTTGAGCAGCGGGTCGTTCCAGTGGGTGTAATAGACCGGGCGCAGCATGCCGCCGTGGGTTTTGGCGAAACGGCTCAGCCCCTGCACCCAGCGCCCCATGTCGCCGGAACTGAACCAGAAGGAGGCCAGGGCGATTTGCAGCGGGATTTTTCGCCGGCCGGTGTGCCGGTTGAGAACGCCGCGGTGGTTCTCCGGGTTGCGGGTGAGCAGGCCGTGCTCGATCAGCGCCATCACCGCCTTGCGCGCCGTGTTGTGGCAGACGCCGAACTCCTTGGCCAGTTGCCGCTCCGCCGGCAGCCGGGTGAGCGCGTAATCGCCGTGGCGGATGCGCGCCTCCAGCTCGTTGACGATGTCCAGGTATTTTTTGCGTGGCATGGGGCTAATCTATTTCACTTAAGTGGTTTCAAAAGCTTCGGCGTTCTTCATGGGGCGGGAAGGGGGTGGCCGGCGGGGAATTTAGGACCCTTATCAGTGAAATCAGTTACAAGATGCGCAAGATTTTAAATCGAACATTCAACATCCAACGACGAATCATCCACGTTGAATGTTGGACGTTGAATGTTCGATGTTCGTTTTGGTTCCGGTTATGCTGGGTTGGGACCCTGAGGACTCTTAGGACGGCTGACCGGCCATTTCCGCCGGCGTCCCAAGGGTCCCAAGAGTCCTAATGGTCCCAATGGTCCTATGCTTTTGCCGGCACCTTTTTCCCCTTTCCCAAAATATTATGGCAGTTCCAGCACCACGGCCTGGTAGTTTTCTAGATGCCCGGGCAGGGTGGCGGCGCGGTCACGAAGCAGGTCCTGGGCGGTCGCTGCGGCCGCCTTGTTGTCGTCACGTTGCACGGAAAAGGTCACCGGCTTGCCTGAGGCGTTGATGGCGGCGACGACCGTTTTGCCGTCCAAGGTGCCGCTGAGCCAGTGGACCCCGGTCAGGGGCCGTCCGTCCGCCGCCAGCAGGCGGACCGCCGGGCGGACGCCGGCCTCTTCTGCCAGGGCGGGCAACTGCTTCTCCCACCCCGGGTTGGCGGGGTCGAGGCGGCGCCAGGCCAGCGCCCGTTCCTGCTTCGGGTCCAGCGGCTTCCAGCCAGGGGTGAACTCGAGGTTGCGGCCAACGGTGATGATCTTGCCGCCGGCCTTGACGAAGCGTTCCAGGGCGGCGACCGTGGCCGGCTCCACCACCTGGGCTTCGGGCAGGATCAGCACGGCGGTGTCGCCAAACTGGTCCGCCTGCAATTGTTTCTCGGAAAGGAAGCGGACGCGCAGGCCGCTGCCGAAGAAGGCGCCCCACGCCGTGCGCCAGGTGGGATGCGCCTGGTCGTTGTACCACATGGACAGCGGGCTGTAGAGAACCGCCACCCGGCGCGGCGCATTCTGGATGGCGGCCAGAGCGGGGGCCACGCGCATCAGGTCCATGCCCGCCCGCGCCACCGCCTCCATGCCGGCCGGTCGGATGGAGAAGGTGTTGGTGGCCAGGTCGTCGTAATACGGTTCATAGACCCAGGCGGCCGAGGCGGCCTGGCCGTGCATGGCCTGGGCGAACAGGTCGCAGTACAGGCGCTCGTGGTTCAACTGGTCGAAGTTGAGGTCCGGCTGGAGCAGATGGTTTTCGGAATTGATCGCCGGCGCCCGCTGGAAAGAGGAGGCGAGGTCGTAGATGACGCGCACACCGCCCACCTCGTCAAAGCCGCAGAACTGGGTGAATTCGGCGAAGCGTTCGTGATTGACGCCGTCCGCGAACGGAAACGCCATCAGGTAACCGCCGGTGATTTTGGCATGCACGGGGACCGCCGGGGCGACCTCATGGACGAGCGCCGCCATCCGCCGGTGCCAGGCGCCGAAGCGTTCCTCGTTGCAGACCACCCAGTCGTAGATCCAGGGGCGTTCCTGGCGGGTGAAGTCGCTGGTGGTGGACTTGTCGTCCGGAGTGGCGGCGGCGACCGGCGCGACGTTGAAGTTGGCCTTGGTGGTGGCGCCCGGCATCGGCACTTCCTCAAAGCCGGCATACTTGGTGCCGTAGGCCTGGTTCAGGTCGGCCACCGTCGGGTACGTCTTCCGAAGGTAACGGCGCCAGGCCTGCTGCTGGTAGGGGTCGGACGGGGTGGCGAAGCAGTGCGGCTCATTGCTCAGGATGATGCTGTGCAGCGAGGGGATCGCCTTGATCCGGGGCAGCAGCGTGCGCAGGTAGGCCTCGTAATACGCCCAGGCGCCGGGGGCGTCGCTCAACCACGGGGCACCCGCGGAATTGGGCAGGTAATGCGGGGAGATCAGGAGCGTCACCGCCACATTGTTCTTGGCGGCCGCCTGCAACTTGGCGACAATGTCGTCGATGGTCTTCTTGTCCACCCGCAGGGTCTGATCCGGCTGCGTGCTGACACACTGCGGCCCTTCCTCAATATGGATGAAGTTGCACCCGCGCTCCTGCCAGGCGGCCATTTGGTCGCTGACGGTGAAAAAGTGGCCGAAACCATTGAGAATGGCCGGGCGCGGCGCCACCTTGCCGGTGACGGGGTCGCGGACATCGCAGAGCTGGGTGAAGCCGTCCAGGCGGATGGTGCCGGTCTGGTAGCGGTAGGCCGGCGGCACCGCCTTCGGATCGTGCTGCAATTGGGCCAGCTCCGCCGTTAACCGCTTGGCCAGCTGCTCTATTTCATCCAGCATGACCGTGCAGGCCAGGGCGTACTTGGCATCGCCGATCCGTTTCTCCACCGCGGGCAGGTACGCCTCGATGCAGGCGAGCTTGATGCGGGCGTAATCCGTATTGGCCTTGGCGGCTGTCAGGGCGTTCAGGCGTCGTTTTTGTTCCGGCGTCGCCGCCTTCAGCCAGGCCAGGGATTTTTTCAGGCGGTCGGCCGGCCACGCCTGGTACGGCGGGCGGAGCGTGGGGTCGGTGGACGGGCCCATGCGCACCACCTTGATGGCGTCAAAATAGAGGGTTGATTTGCCGCTCACCTGCAACAGCAGCGGCAGCTCGGTCTCGTCCGGGCCCGTCCGGTACCAGCCGTCCAGTCGCGTCCAGCCGTAAACGCCCTGGGGAATGCCGTTGATCCACGCCCAGTTGCGCCCGCCGCCGAACCAGTTGCCGCCGGACCCCTCGGAGCGGACGTACACCGTGACCTGGTACTCGGTCATCGGCTCGCACGGGATCAGCGTCTTCATGCACCCGTATACATCGGGAACCGAGGTATAGTCAGTGACCACTTTCAGGCAGTGCGTCCCCTCTTTCGCCTGGTCGGGCACCACGGTCGCGGTAAAGCGGACCTTGGGCGACGAAATCACCGTTTCCCAGCCGGCCGGGGCGCCGGTGAGGGTGGTGGTTTCAAACCCGCCGTTGTCCAGCAGATTGCCGTTGGCGGCGTGAAGCCCAGGGGCGGTCAGCCCGGCCACCAGGCCGGCGGCCATCAGGGAACGCCAGGAGTGCGGAACGGGGTGCGGCATCGTTATGGGCCTCTCGCAAGACCGCCGGTTCATGGCGGGGATGGTTGGGCGGTTGAGGGGTTGAGGGGTTGAGGGGAAACGTGATACGTGAAACGTGAGAGTCTCTTGCAAAACCCGCGGTTGCCTGGAATGCAGAATTCAGAAGCCAGAATTCAGCATGAAAGACGATCTCACTTTCCGCACGGTTTTAAGCATTCTGGCTACTGGCTACTGAATTCTGGCTACTTTTGCAATTCCCTCGTGATTTTCCTTCCGAGCCCGGAACGTCAGTGACGGGTCAATGGGGGGCGTCTTTCAAGAGAAATGTAGGGGCAGTGCGCCTCTGCCTGCCCCGAATTTGGGTTCACGTTTACCTTCGATAGGTTTTATCCACCGCGAAAGAACGCAGAGATCGCAAAAGAGGATTCATCCCAACCCGGCATAGCCGGAACCAAAATAACTTCATTTCACCACCGAGGACACAGAGGTCACAGAGAAGCGAAACTGGAAAATGTGGAGATGGTGATATGATGCTCGGGTTTTTCCTCTGTGTCTCTCTGTGACCTCTGTGGTAAAATCTTGCGCATCTTGCAACTGATTTTACTGGTAAGAGTAGGCCATCCCATCTTGTTTCAGTCGAAAACGATACGGCAACTCCTATTGAAACACGGTGCCGTGGCTGGTGTCCATCTGCATGAAAAACTGGCGGAAGTCGCAATAACCGACATTCAGGCTGTTCAGCGGCATGGCCGAGGCACTGCCGTCACCGAAGAAAAAGGTGGACGCGCTGCCGTTATGGGCGGGCAGGCTCGGACTTTGGTAGATTTTTTGTATCGCGGTACTGCAGAACAGGATCATGCGTTTGGAATTGTTGCTGAAACGGTCGGATACCGGCGGGGTATAATTGTTGTAATAGTCCGTGCCGTCGCGGAGATAGGAGTAGTCCGACCAGTTCGGATTACCCTCGAAGAAGATACCGACCGGGCAGTCGTAGATCTTGTTGCGGTTGTCGTCGACCAGCGGCTGGCTGGCGTCCTTGATCGGGAGATAGCCTTGGCCGGCCAGGATGCCGATGCCGCAAGGCGCGATGCCCCACGCAAAAATGGCACTGGTGGACTCTTGGGTACGATTGGAAACCGTGCGCTCATTGGGCAGCATGGCGTCGTTCCAGTCGCCGGCATAGGAGAAAATGGCGAGCCCGATCTGCTTGTGATTGTTAATGCAGGCGATGGTCTTGGCGGCGTCCTTGGCTTTGCCGAGACTGGGCAGCAGCAGGCTCGCCAAAATGGCGATGATGGCGATGACGACCAGCAGTTCGATCAGCGTAAACGCGGCTCGAACTGGCCTTCGCCCTTCGCCATGGCTCGGGACTACGGCTGGGCATGCCAGCAGCTCAATCAGGGTGAACCGGTCCGGCGTCCGCGGTCGGGTCTGGATGGTGCGCATGGTCTGGCCCTCGGCATGCCCCGCTCCGGTCCAACCCCGGCCAACAGTGGCGCTCGCTAATAATACGTAATGTATCATTAAAAACCAAAAACACCAATTTGCGGATTCCGCCGGCCGCCGTTGCGCGATAAACCGCGATTGGGGCAGCGGGGCGGCCGGCGGAATCCGCAAAAGCTTGAGCCGTTTTCAAAAGTCCCGATCAAAGTGGCACCGTTCTTGGAGTGCGGCAATTCCTTTGCCGCTTTTTAT
>CAITYL010000109.1 GCA_903896595.1 uncultured Lentisphaerota bacterium | reverse complement strand
GTCCTCGGGCGGAAATCGATGGCGTCACATCCGTTCCGCCCTTTTGATTGGGCCATCGTCCGCCAAGCCAATGATGCGCGTCTCCGACGATGACGGGTTCGTCCGCCCGAGGACGGGCGGCTCCCGGTTATGGGAAAACGTCGTTACTTTTGAAAGGCGGTTCCCAACCGACACACGGTCATGCGCCCCGGCATGTGCCGCGCTTGACAGCCGCCTCTCCGCGGGTAGTGTGTGCGGAATGGTCAATTCATGCAAAAACTGCGGTGCCTGCTGCACGCTGTTCCTCGTCAACCTGTCCCGGAACGAGTATGCGTCCGGCCGGTACCAAACGCAGCTCCAAGAGCATGGGGTGATCAAAAACTTTGCCCACGCCCAACGGTGCGGCGCCCATTTGGTGGCCAAAAACGCCGATGACAGCTGTATCTACCGGGTCGACAACCGCTGCCGCATTCACGCCGCCCGCCCACAAGTGTGCCGCGATTTCTTTTGCACCTCCCGCGCCAAAAAATTCGCCGGCATGGTCAAGGCCATCCAGGCAAACGCCACCCCCAGTTTGGGTGCATGAGCGTTTTGTCATGTCCCCATGTCATTGGCTGTATGACCGTTTTATCGGACGCTGTTGGGAACCCCCTTTTGAGGAAAGGCGGTTCCCAAACCCTCCGTCAAACCTTTTTGCGGATTCCGCAGGCAGCCCCGCTGTCCCAATCGTGGTCGGTCGCACGAAGGCTGCCTGCGAAATCCGCAAAGGGAGCACCCTTTTCCAAAAGGGTGGCCCCAACATCATCCGACAAAACGGTCATGCACCCTGTCATCCCCCCCACTTGATTCTGCCGCTTGTGGGACTAGACTATGCCGTTCGTTATGTCGGGACGTAGCGCAGCCTGGTTAGCGCGTTTGACTGGGGGTCAAAAGGTCGAGAGTTCAAATCTCTCCGTCCCGACCATTTTAACTACATGAAGCCCCGCAGGTTATGCCAAATAACCGCGGGGCTTTTTATTGCCCTGGCGACGGGCTATCTAACCTATATCTAACCTTTTGAGGCAAAGGGACCGGCCGGCCAACATTCCCCGTGACGGTGGCATAGCGCTCTCGGCAGGCGGAAATCGCCCCAACCATTCGCGGTACCGTTCCATGGCGCCAAAGAGCACGACAAGTTGAATGTGCCATCGTCGGGGGGTACGGTAGCCACCGCGTGAAATTATTTCCTCAGCCGAGCCAGCCCGTAAAAACCCCGTTCGTTTCAACCCTCAGAACCGCGAAGGTGATGACATTGAATCGTACCGTACTAATCGCGGCTGCGGCCCTGTTTGCGGCAAATCTCACTTCCAGCACCACTTGGGCGGTGGAGTTGTATACGGTCACCGACTTGGGTACCCTGGGGGGAAATTACAGCTACGCCTACGGCATCAACGCCAACGGCCAGGTGGTCGGTGACTCTGGCACCGCCAGCGGCAAACACGCCTTCCTCTATTCAAGCTCTACGATGATGGACTTGAACAGCCTCATCACCCCCTCGTCCGGCTGGATGTTGGAAGCGGCCACATCTATCAACGATCTCGGCCAGATCGTTGGCCAAGGCTACATCAACGGCCAATATCATGCTTATCTTCTCACTCCCGTCCCCGAACCGACCGCCCTGTCGCTGCTGGCGCTCGGGGGCTTGGCATTAGCGCGCCGGCGCGCCCAATTCGGTGAACGGGATCGAATCGTAGATCGATTTTGACAGAACGGCGAAGGCGGTCTCGCCAAATTCCTTGTCGTCCATGTAGCGGGTCACGATCTTGTCGTTGTCCGTCATCCGCTGGATCATCAGCGACTCGACAATCTGGCGCAGGCCAAGCTGAAATTTATCAAAGGGATTCGCCTGCCGCAATTGAACCACCTGCTCATTCCGGGTGGCTTTCTCCCGGATCTGCTCAAAGAACAGGCGGTCTTCCTCGGTGAAGTTTGTCCCAAAGCGCGCATTGAGCACCTGGATAATTTCGGACAGGCGCACCGGCTCATCCACCGCCTTGCCGGTGCCGACCTCGGTGGGGCTCTTCACGCCTTCCGGCTCGCCCTCCCTCACCTCAATCGCCCCCGCATGAATGCGCTGCATGCGGTAATACAGGAGGCCGACTTCGTCACTGAATTTGACGCGGCCGGAGTCGCGATCAAACGGCAGATGCGGCAGCAGCAACCGTCCGTAGCTGTAGAGCATTTCCAGGGCCGGATCGGTGTAGGGCATGACTTGGCTCAGGAAGGCATAGATGCGCACATAGCCGCTCAATTTCTCGCGGAACTCGCTGCGCTTGGCGTCGTCGGTCATCGCCTTGAAGCGATCCACCGCCGGCTGCAAATGGCGCTGCATCCCGGCATGGTCCTGGGGGCTTTGCCGTGCCACGGGCTTGTAAAAGACGTGGGCAAACGCCTCGACCTCGCTCCAGTAATACACCTGCCCGGCATCAAGTTCGTGCTTCAATTGCTCCAACTGGTGCGGGTCCGAGCCTTCCTGAAGGCTGGTCGCGTCGTAGTAGGGCTTAAAGGCCCGGTAGATATCCTTGGCCTCATTCACGAAATCAAGAACAAAAGGCTCCTCCTTGCCGGGTATCCTCCGGTTCAGGCGCGACAACGTTTGCACCGCCTGCACGCCATCCAGCCGCTTATCCACATACATGGCGCAAAGCAACGGCTGGTCGAACCCCGTCTGGTATTTGTTCGCCACCAGCAAAATATTGTAGTCTGGCGAGGCGAACCGTTCCGGCAACTGTTTTTCGCTGATCGGCTTCCCGCTCACGCAATCCACATTCATGCCTGGTTCGGTGTACTCGGCGCCCGTGTCCGGGTCCTTGACCATGCCACTGAAAGCCACCAACGGACGGATGTCCGTGTAATGGTTCTCCAAGATGTAACGCTGGAATGCCTGCATGTACCGCACGGCATGGAGGCGTGACGACGTGACCACCATCGCCTTGGCCCGGCCGCCCAGTTGGTGCATGGCCTTTTGCCGGAAATGCTCCACCATGATCTCGGTCCGCTGTTCGAGGTTGTGCGGATGCAGGATCATGAACTTGGCCAGCGCCCGCGCCGCCTTCTTCTTCGGCAGCGTCGGATCTTTCTTCGTGGCCTTTACCAGCCGGTAAAACGTCTTGTACGTCGTGTAGTTCCGCACCACATCGAGAATGAAGCCTTCCTCAATGGCCTGGCGCATGGAGTAGAGGTGGAACGCCTCCGGCAACCCCGAGGTGCCGGGCCGCCCAAACAGTTCCAGGGTCTTGCCCTTGGGGGTGGCCGTGAACGCGAAAAAGCTTAGGTTCGGCTGCCGGCCGCGTGACTGCATCACCTGATTCAACCGGTCTTCCCAGTCGGGCTCTTCCTCGCCGTTCTCCGCCGTCGCGGCCGTGCCGAGGATGGCCTTCAACTCCCGCGCCGTCTCGCCGGTCTGGCTGGAGTGCGCCTCGTCCACAATGACCGCGTACCGCCGTTTGGCGATCTCCGCCTCCCAGAGCTTGGCCTGTTCCTTGGCCTCGTCCGAAGCGTCTTCCTGGGTCTCCGCGCCGGCGGCATGCAACAGCCCGCGCAGCACGAACGGAAATTTTTGCAGAGTGGTGACGACAATCTTCGTCCCATCCACCAGCGCCGCCGCGAGCTGCCGTGAGTCCTGGTCAATAGCCTTGACCACGCCCTGAACATGCTCGATCTGGTAAATCGCATCCTGCAACTGCCGGTCAAGCACCTGCCGGTCGGTAATGACCACCACGCAGTCGAAAACCTTGATGTCTTTTTTATCATGCAGACTGGCGAGGTGATGGGCGAGCCAGGAAATGCTGTTGGTCTTTCCGCTGCCGGCGGAATGCTGGATAAGATAGGGGTGTCCCGCGCCTTCCGCGCCGGCGGTCCGCACCAGGTTGCGCACGGCGTCGAGCTGGTGATAGCGCGGGAACATCATCGTCTCGCGCACGGCCGTGCGATGTCCGCCCTGGCCGTCCTCGACCTTGCCCTCTTTCTTTTCGAGGAACATGAATTGGCCGAGAATGTCGAGGAAACTCTCAAACTGAAGCGCCTCTTCCCAAAAATAGCCCGTGCGGTAGCCGGAGGGGTGTTGCGGATTGCCCGCCCCACAAATGATCTGGCCTGGGTGGCTGCCACGGTTGAAGGGCAGGAAATGGGTCTTCGCCCCCGCCAGCCGGGTGGTCATGTGGATCTCGTCCGGATCGGCGGCGAAGTGGATCAGCGCCCGTTTCTTGAACTCGAACAGCGGCGCGCGCGGATCGCGGTCCTCCTTGTACTGGCGCACCGCGTGCCGCCAGTTCTGCCCCGTGCCGGGATTCTTCAGCTCAATGGTCGCCACCGGCAGCCCATTCACCGCCAGCAGCATGTCCAGCGTGCGGGTGTCCCCGGGATGGCACGGCACCTGGCGGGTCACCGTCAGGTGGTTCTGGCCGTACAGGGTCGTCATCGCGTAGTTGGCGCCGTGGGCGGGCTTGAAATAGGCGAGCCGAAGCGTCTTGCCGTAAAACTTGAAGCCGTGCCGCAGCACATGCAGCGTCCCCTTGGCGTCCAGCTCCTTCACCAACGTGGTGAGGAGCAGCGGTTCCAGGCCGGCCCCGTGTAGCGCCGCCATCTCACCCCAGAGCTTGCCCTGCGTCGCTTGCAGGAAGGCAAAAATGCGCGCCGGAAAAAGCGCCCGCTCCTTGTCCCACTCGGCGACGCTGCCGGCCCGCCAGCCGCCGCGGGTCAGCAGGATCTCCTCGACGTAGGCTTCGAAGGCGTGTTCTGTGGTTTGGCTCACGGAGCAACTCCCTGCTCCATGATTTTTATCATCCGATCCAATTCGGGAACGGCACTTCGCCGCCCCAACAACAAGTCTTTTGTAAATCGGCTGGCATATGCGTCAGCCGTAGTTTTTCTATTTTCCGGGATCACCTGATGAAATTTGGCCTTGGCGATGCTTGTACTTGTTGGGCGAGGTTGCCCTAAAACATCCAGCAAAATAGCTTCCACGCATGGAGATTCTTTGATATAATCAGCAGGTGCCCCTTGAATTTTCGGATGCAAAGCAGGCCATGGTCGGTCAGTGTCCATGACAATAACACACTTGTCATACTGCCCCAGCTGCAAAAGTCTTTTAGCTCTGTGAATGACCATAGCCGGATCCCCACCATCTGCCGATTCGACCTTGATGGTGACTCCGGCATCCCGTCCCAGAAACAGACCACGCAAATGGGTCAGAAATGCCTTTTCTGTCGGCCCCTCACCGACAACCAACACGGTACGGCTGGCGCTTCGTGGCTTTGGCCTGTTGGGATGGCATCTCGACATGGCGCGGACCTCCTCTTTCCGGCTCAGACGTTAGGTACTGCTCCGTAGGCCCCCGCCATGTACTTGGCATACAAGTTATCGTCCCGCCGCACGCCCTTCATGCTGTCCAGACGCCATGTCTGACTGCGACAATTTTCATCTTTTGCCACCAGCAGCAATTGGGTCTTATCCAATCGTTGCATGATCTCAGCAGAATGGCAGGAAAAAAGTAGTTGTGCGTTTTTGGGATTGGTTTCCGTATTAATGAACAACTCCAAAATCGGCGGAATCATCAGCGGATGCAAGTCCACCTCAAACTCGTCCATCACGGCAAGACCCCCATTGGCCAGCACGGATAGAAGATAACGAAGAAGAATAAATGTGCTTTTGGTGCCACTCGATTCCGACCACAGTGGGAGCTTGAAATCCCCTTCGTTGGTGTGGTGTTTACCGTAGGGGACAGGCAACTCGACCGTGTCCGGTTTATCTGGAAGATTAAACTTCTGCAATTCAATCGTGATGCCACTCAACCCGAAATCCAATTGCGGATGGCTCATGAGCGCCGAAACCTGTTGCATCATTTCTGGAGCTTTTTGATAAAACTCTGAAACACTCAGAATTTGACCTTCCTCTTTGGCGGAAATGCTGTCGTCACGACCCCAGCGATTAACATTTGTTTCCATGTTTTCCCAATACGCCGTAACCGCGGACAATGGATTTTTCTCTGCCTGGTTTAAGACGGAAAGAAACGAGCAGTTTTCACGCAGCATGGATCGTAGCGCACTTGCTTCGAGACCGGGCAACTTGGACTGCAAGTCCGCCTGCGTCGCCCCCTCGGCCCAACTGCATTTAAACAGGTAACTGAAATTCCGATCACCCTTGCGATAGAGCGCTTCCGCCAGCAGACGGTTGGATTTAAGCTTGAGTTCGTAGCGGTAGATGCTTCCGTCCACCTCAAAAACCACACCAAACTCTTGGACCGGGTCTGGCTGGGCGCGGAAAGCAAAAGAATCAACGCGAATGGGCTCGCCTTTTTTCAGCACACGGAACGAATACAGCATGAACCAGCGCAGAAAAACCAGCCCCTTCAACAAGCTGGTTTTGCCACTGCCATTGGCGCCAAAAACGCCGATCAACTTGGTCAATTTCTGCCCCGCCTGCGAGGTCACAAACGAGGTGGTTTCCGGTGCCTGTCGGCCGACCGAGAAATCCACCGTTGCCGCATCCGCGAAGGAACAGAAGTTCCGCAAATTAAAACTATGGATCATGGCTACCTCCGTGTAAAACAACACAGTAGCTCGAAAAATAAAGATTTCAACAAAAAAATGTCAAAACCTGAAATTTAATATAAAAAACGCGCCATTTTCACCTGGTGTCCGGACCGAGATGATCACGCACATCAATCTTCCCGGTAACGGCGGCGGTGATGAGGGCGATACGGTATTCCTGGAGGCGCTCGATGGCCTCTCCCACCTTCGCCGCCAACGCGTCCAGCTTGGCGGTCTCCGCATCCAGATACGCGGCAATGGCGCGCTGTTCGGGGAGAGGCGGGATAGGAATGGGAAAATTGTTAATTTGATCAGGGCTAATATGAGGCACGCTCACGCCAGTCATATCAGGCGTGAAGTAGTCAACAAATATGGGGGATGAGAGGATACGGAAAAGATAGTCTCGGCAAAGATGCCTAGACGGCTTGATGGCCGCCACCCGCTGAAGTAGGAGGCAAGGCAAGTCCTTCTCGGTGATAATGGCCACGCGAACACCGTCACTTATCCAAGGCCTGTCCATTCCAATCACCAAGGTTCCGGCCTTGAGATTGAATGCGTCGAGGCCGTCACCCTCGCTCCGATTCCAATAAACGGTCTCGTCCCATCTGATTTCCGAAACCCCAACATTTATCCCGCGCAGAAGCCGCGTATCGGTATCGTCGTGGGTGAACCCTGTCGACGGGAAAGCGAAGCCACTGAGGATTGAGATGTAGTAACCAACTTTTGTTGCTTTCCAATGCTCCGGAATCTCACCGAGCCACTCAATGCCGGAGGGCTTGAGCTTGGCCTCCAGGTTCAACCCGCGGGTGACGGTGCGGGAGATCAGCGCGGTGCGCTGCTCCTTCAGCCGTTCGAGCAGTTCCCGGTTCTTCGCCACCAGCGTATCCAGCCGCCCCGTCTCCCAATCCAAAAACGCCGCGATGGCCCGCTGCTCATTTGAGGAAGGAAGGGGTATCGGAATCCCACCAATCTCGGAAGCATTTACCGCTGGGTAACTGACACCAACAGACCGCGCCACAACCGACTCGACGAACGAAGATTCCCGCGTGGCATAGGCAAGAAATGCTGAATCCACGTCACGTGGCCGTACAACCGCAAAGCCTGTGGAAACGATAAGGTTTTCCGGTGGGTTCTTGATTGAGGTGATGGCACGAAGATAAGTCCGCACAGTGGAAACGATTGTATCGCCATGTCGAACCTTACGCCGGGCACGCGAAGGGGCATTCTCAAAGACAAACTGTTCCGTAGCTGTGATTCCCTCAACAGCGTTCACACCACCAATGTCCACATACTCAAGCTCAAAATCGGCGGATGTGGTTTCTGGCAAAGCTTCGTCATTGATGGTCGCGAAGTATTTCAGCCGCTTCACATCCCAATGCTCCGGCACATCGCCGAGCCATTCGCCGCCGCTGGGTTTGGTGCGGGGATAGGGCTTAGCCTGCATCCGTCCCCCCCGCGTATGCCTGGTCGATGTAGGGCTTCGCCTTCTCCAGGTCGGCCAGGGAACCCAGGATGATCTCGGTATTGCCGGTGCCCCAGTGGCCGATGGTGCGGACATCGCGGGCAAATCCCTCCTCCAGCTTCACTTCATCCGGATCGAGGTGGAGGTAAAGCCGCAGGATCTTCTTCTGGAAGGTGACAGTGGCGAAATTGCGCAAGCGCTTGAAGGCAACATAGAGCTTGAGGTCCTTGCGCTGGACATCGTCGCCCAACGACAGGATGTAGCGATCCAGGCCGTCGAAGACCGGGCCAAGGGCAGCCGGCATGTCCGCCAGCCATTCGGAAACCGGTTTGTCACCCGTGGTGGCGGTTTTTCCGGACGGGGACGGCTTGGCCCCCGCTTCCTCCCCGGTAGGAATAGGGTCGGCAGCTACCGAGTTGACTAGCTCGAAGAGCAACAGATCGGGGCCAAAGCGGCGGTAGCGGATCAGGTCAATATTGCGATTGATCTGCTGGACCGCGTGGACGTCATACTTGGTGAAATCCGCCGCGATGCAGAGCAGGCGCGGTGCGGACCAGTCGATATCATTGGCCGCCTTGCTTCCATAACGATCCAAGACGAGGAACTTGAAATCGGCTTGATGATCCAGGAGCCAGTTGAGGTAGAACAGTCCTTGGTTGATGACGTTTTCACCGAGAGAGCGCTTGTACTCGATGATGACGGGGCAGTTATTTTCATCAATGCCGAGGGTATCGATCCGGCCGGCATAGGCCTTGCCGGTGCGCTGTTCGGTGGCCAGAAAGCGGATGCCGAACAACGGGTCGAGATTGGCCTCAATGAGTGTCTGGAGCGGCTTCTCCAGCGCGGCAGCCGCGCCTTCGATCTGCTTGGCATTACCCCCGACCAGGCGGAACAGCTTGATGTCACTCATGGAAGATTCTCCTTCGTCGCTTTCCGCGAGGTGCCAACTTGTTTCAGGCAAAGCCAGCTGTTCGTCATTTGGGGGCCGCTTTTTTACTTGCCGTAACGCTCCAGATGGGCGAATCTTGCCAGTCGTCCGGAAAGCCCATGAAACGGCGGGGAATGTCGGGGTATGCGCTCAGAAGGTTAGCGAGACGATCCTTCCACCGACTCTGCGGCGCCACCTGCCGCAGGAGAAAGTGGAGCACGGAGAGCACGCCGAAGAGGCGTTCACCGGTGATTTGAACGGGCGTGTGCCAGTCGGGATTCTTGTGGGCGCGGGGAATGGTCGGTTGCTTATTGCCCATGCCGCGGTTCCACAGGCGCGCATGGTGTGCGCAAATATTGCGGACGAAATTGAGCGACAGCAACCAAGACTCCAGCACGACATCGGCAACACCGTAATCCTGCGCGATGGCCTGTTTGATCGGTTTTCCGATGTGACGGAAGAGCGTGAGCATGGCGCCGAAGGACATCAGTTCAGATGCCATCCAGAGGGGAAGGTCAGTTTCGGAGGTGTATTTCCTAAAGTAATGGCAGACGAAATCTTCACGGCTATTTTGTGCTTCGGTACGGATTTTATCCAAAAATTGGCGATGCCGCTCGACCTCCATGCCGGGCAGGTTGGCCCGGTCCAGGTAGCCAAACGGCCCGTACGCACGCGTGTGCCGGCTGACCAATTGGGTCCGCAGGGCAATTTCTACTCGCTCGATGGCGTCCATCACGATGAGGCGCAATTGGCGGTCGAACACATAGCGCCGCCACACATCTTGCAAGGTGGTTCCCGGTGCCAGGCGATTGTCCGGATCGTCAGGAATCCTGAACGTGTACCAATAGGCGCTGAGGCGATAATAACTGACCGCATGCAAGCGGGCGACGAGTTCATCCCGGTCGGCCACGAGTCCGCGCTGAAGCAATTGATCGGCCTGTTCGTCGAAGGTCAGGGAATGCTTGGTGTACCTCACTGGCCACCCCCCTCGACCTGGAAAAACAAAAACCCACCAAAATTGAGCTTGACTTTGCAGTCAGAGGCTTGGTGGGTTCGCTGAGAGTAAGATATACCCCGCAAATACGGTTTCAAGTTTTCCGTGTTGACATTCATGCCGTCACCTCTTTGAGCAGGTCGAGGATTTCGCTTTCGAGCCGCTTGATGTCGGTCTCAATGACCTCCAGGGGGCGCGGCGGCGCGTAACGGTAGAAGTGGCGGTTGAGGGGGATTTCGTAGCCGACCTTGGTCTTGGCTTCGTCGATCCAGGCATCGGGGACGTGGGGCAGGACTTCGCGCTTGAAGTAGGCGTCAATGCTTTCCTTGAGCGGCACGGTCTCGGTGTCGCGCAAGTCGGCGTCCGGCTCGGGCTCGCCGTCGCGGCCGCGGCAGATTTCGGCGGTCTCGTCACGCTCACCGAGGGCGGCGAGGACGGTTTTGAGCTCGGGGGCGCCCAGCCGTACGCCATGCTCGCGGTCAAGCTTGCGCAGGGCGGCCAGGAACTCCTTGCGGTCCCGATAGAGTTTTTGGCCGCTGGCCTCGCCCAACGCGCGCAGCAACTCACGGATTTCCTCCTGCCGCTGCTGGCCGGCCGCGATTTCCTCCTGGCGGACGGCGGGGTCTTTCTTGTTACTGGCCGCGAGGTTCCGGAAACCGCTCTCGTCATCAAGGCGGGCCATGCGCTCCGCACTGGCTTGGAAGTTCAGGCGCAACGGGCGTTCGACGGTGATTTTATGGTAACCAAAATCTTCGTTGTCGAAGACCTTGCTGATGACGAATTGACGCTGGACGGACTGGTGGGTGACCGGATCTTCCTCGTTGAAGGCGCGCGTTTCGCCGTCGCGGAAATTCCCAAAAATGCCGGCGAGTTCGCCGATGTGGTCGGGGTCCTTTTCCTTATCGGAAGGATCGCCGATACGGCGACGCTTATTGCCGAGACTCTTTTCCATCGGCACCCAGAACTGGCGGGCGTCAATAAGCTGCACCTTGCCCTTGCGGGGCTTTTCCTTGCGGTTGGTAAGCACCCAGAGGTAGGTGGAGATACCGGTGTTGTAGAAGAGTTGTTCGGGCAGGGCGACGACGGCCTCCAGCCAGTCGTTCTCGATGATCCAGCGGCGGATTTCGCTCTCGCCGCTGCCGGCATCGCCGGTGAACAAGGGCGAGCCGTTGAAGACAATGGCCAGGCGGCTGCCGCCATCCTGCGGACTCCGCATCTTGGCCAACATGTGCTGAAGGAACAGGAGCGCGCCATCGTTCACGCGGGGCGTGCCGGCGCCGAAGCGCCCACTGAAGCCGAGGGTGTCGCGTTCCTGCTCGATGTAGCGCAACTGCTGCTTCCACTCAACGCCGAAGGGCGGATTGGCGAGCATGTAGTCAAAGGTCCATTTCCGCCCGTCGGACATCCGGTCAAAGCCGTCTTTGGTGAAGGTGTCGTCAAGGATGATGTTTTCGGCTTCCTCACCCTTGATGAGCATGTCGGATTTGCAGACGGCCCAGGCCTCGTCGTTCCAATCCTGGCCGAAGAGTTTCGGGTGCGCATCGGCATTGAGGTCATGAAGGTATTGTTCCGCGACGGAAAGCATGCCGCCGGTGCCGCAGGCGGGGTCGTAGATGGTCTTGACCACATGGCTGCGGGCAAGGTCTTTCTCCGGCGAGAGGAGGAGATTGACCATGAGCTTGATCACTTCGCGTGGGGTGAAATGTTCCCCGGCCTCCTCATTGGCCTGTTCCGCGCCGATCCGGATCAGTTCCTCGAACACGTACCCCATCTGAATGTTGTCCACGCGCTCCGGCGAAAGGTCGATTGCGGAAAACTTTTGAACAACGAGGTAGAGCAGGTCTTTCTCGGCCATCTTGGCAATTTGCACGTCAATGCCGAACCGTTCGATAATGGCGCGGACATTGGGTGAAAAATCGCCGAGGTAGCTGATCAGATTAGGCGCGAGCTGATTGGGATCGTCCAGGAGGCCGTTGAGCCCGCTCCCCTTGGCCGGGGCGCCGAGAGTGAACTTGGAGAGATTATAGAACGGGACGCCCGTGACCTGGGAGAGCTGGTGACGGATGATGTTCTCCCCCTTGGTGGCGACGGCGGCGTACGCCTTCAGGACCTCGTCCTTCGTTGGCGCGAGGATACAGTCGAAGCGCCGCAGCACCGTGAGCGGGAGAATGACCTTTCGATACTCATTACCGCTTGTAGGGGCCGCGAAGCAGATTGCAGATGCCCCAGATGAAACTTGCCAGCTCGGAGTGGGTTTGTGCCGTCATTGAATTAAAGTCATCCGTGTGGGTTCGCCGCGCGTGCCTACTATATCGCCCAATCATTTAGGCGGCACCTGCGCTCGAACCCGCCGTAGCCCAAGCCCCCTCCCCTTCCCCAGGGGCGAGGTGACGGTCAGTCAGAGCGCCGATTGTTCCCCAATGTAACCGTAACCAATGGGCCGGTCATGGCGCGGGGGGGTCGGGGATGTAGACCACGTCGCCGTTCTTGAGCTGGTAAGCGGTGCCCAGGCGCTGGCCGTCGCCGCCCCGTTCCCGGCCGGTGGGGCGGAACGTGTCCAGCTTGAACCCTTTCTTGGCCACCCGTTCGAGCACCGGATCGGCGGCGGTCCGTTCGGCCGGATCGGCGGGGGGCTTGGCCGCGCTTTTCCACGCCACGGCCAACGCCAGGATGAGGGCGGCGATCAGCACCATGCCCACATCAAAGAGGTTGGCGACCCCGGAGAGCGGATCTTCCTCATGCCCGTCGAGAAGCCGCCGGTGGGCACCGGCCGATTTGCGTGGTGAGTAGGCTGTCATGGATTAAAACCTTACGAGTCAAATTTGATGCGAGACACCACGGTTTCACCACAGAGATCACAGAGAAAAAGGTGCTCCCTAATTCTACTTTGTTACATTCCCGAACCTGTGTGCTCGTTGTCGTTTTCGTTGTCGTCCATCGTACTCGATTCGATGACGACGACGAACACGATAACGACAACGATTTTTAATCTAACAAAGTAGAACTAAGCCCCTTCCCAAAACTTTTGTACGTTTTACGGATTTCGCAGGCAGCTCGTGCGCGACCAACTACGCCTGGGACTATGGGACTGCCTGCGAAATCCGCAAAGGGGGTTCCCAACCACGTCCGGCGTGTCTTCGGGTGAATCGTCCATGCGTCCTTATCAGGCGGCCGGGGGCTGGCTGAGAAAATGATAGACGTAGTCGATGTCCGCCAAATCTTTGGCGTACCAGTGACGGCGACCGATGGAGATGAAATAGCAGAGGGCGCTGACCGCCAGGCCGAGAATGGTGGTGCTGAAGGCCAGGGCCAGGTTGCCGGCAATGCCGCCAAGATCGCCGGCGGAGAGCCCCAGCAGGGCCGGCCCCATGGGGATCAGGGT
This sequence comes from uncultured Lentisphaerota bacterium, assembly GCA_903896595.1. Taxonomy (GTDB): domain Bacteria; phylum Verrucomicrobiota; class Lentisphaeria; order Oligosphaerales; family CAITYL01; genus CAITYL01. The sequence continues at coordinate 837 of CAITYL010000109.1, read as the reverse complement.
GCCAATCAGGCCCAGGGCCGGGCCGAGACGCACCCCCAGGTTCATGCGGAGCTGGGCGTGCGCCGCCTCGATCTCGAGGTCGGTGACCAGCTTCCCGAGGTGGGCCGGATCGGCGGCCAGCCGCGCGCCCTTGAGGGCAAACACCGCCACAAACCCGGGATAATCGGCGCGGTCAAAGAAGCGCCGGGCGGCGCCCACGACCTGGCCGGGTTCCGCCGCGATCAAGGTTTCGGCAAAGGCCGTCCACTGGCGTCGGCGGCGCCGGCGTTCGAGAGATTCACGGGCGAACCCGCCCAATTCCAGCAGGGACCATCCCAGCAAGAACAGCAGAATGCTGATGACGGGAATGAAGAACACCGCCGCCAGCGTGTTTTGATCGTCAATGGAGATGGGCATGATGCGTGACGCCTACCTTGTAGCGCTTAAACATTCGGATTCACCACGAAGTCACGAAGACCACGAAGGTAAATCGAAGAGGTGTTTTTGTTTCGCTTTGCCATTAAAACGCTTCGATCAAGCTTCGCGTTCTTCGTATCTTCGTGGTGAAGATGTTATGGATGGCGCGGACCGGGGACGCCCTGGCGGAACAGAAAGCCGGAAACCAGGATCAGGACGCCGGAAAGGGCCAGGCCAAGAATGAGCTGGTGCGCCAGCAGCCGCTCCCACCACGTGGGTGGCTGGGCACGGGTCAGTTCCCGGCCCGTGACCGGCTTGGTTTTGGGCGTTGCGGGAACGGCCGGCGCCAGCTTCGGCACCGGGTTGACGGCGGGCGGCGGCGGGGTCACGGCGGGCGGAGTCCGCGCCGGCACCGGCGGCACCGCGGCGGCGGGCGGCGCC
>CAITYL010000108.1 GCA_903896595.1 uncultured Lentisphaerota bacterium | reverse complement strand
CCCTGCCTGGCCCCATTCGCCGCGTACCTACGGCACGCGAAATGGGGGGTGACAAAACAGGGGCTGAAGCCCCTGCCTATTCCCGCCCCGTCCCGCTGGGACGAGAAAGCCGCAACCGTGGCGTTCTGCCAAACTCCTCCAGGCACTCCTGCCTGCCTGATGCCTCTTCTAACGCCGCGACGTTCTTCCGCACCGTCCCCTCCCTCCGGCCTTGACCCCCGGGGGATTACAGGATATAATGCCATAGAAACATATTTCTACAACCAACCGAGACGGCCGCAGGCCAGCCACCATCTGACATGAACATTCAATCCGTTTTCAGCCTGAACCCGCATTTTTCCGCCACCGCCTGTCAGCTCGCCCTCGACATCGACAGCACGCAGATGCCGGGCTATCTGGAACTGGCGCGGCGCTACCCGGTGGCGGACGGCCTGCGCGATCTCGCCACCTGCCACAACCACTGCGCCGCGGACGTGGAAACTCTCTGCCGCGCCGCCCGCACGGGTGAAGTGGGCTGGGCCGGTATCGGCTGGCTGGTCTTTTCCCCCTCCTTCGTCTGCGCCGCCCAGGAACGCGGCATGACGGCGGAGGCCTACGCCGACTGGCTCTACCGGCAGTGCGACGAAGTCAACCGCGAGCTCGGCCGCCGCGTGGCCTGGATCGAGGCCTACGGCGAGATCGGCAACAGTCTGACCTGGCCGGCCGGCAAGACCTTCTCCAAGGCAGAGGCGATGCGCTATTTCCGGGAGTGGTTCACCACCGGCCGGGTCAACAGCGAGCACTGGCATGGCCTGACGCCGCCGGAGGTGCAATCGTTCCATAGCCACGCCCGGAAACAAAACCCGGACTTCCGTAGCCTGCCGATCTATTACACCGACGGCACGTTGTTCGTCCTGCACGAGGCGTTCCGCCAAGGCTTCCCGCTGGTCGCTTACGAAGGCCATTGCGGCACACTGAACGCGCTCCAGGCCGGCATTGCCTTCACCCGCGGCGGCGCCAAGGCGTTCGACGCCTTCTGGGGCGTGGATTTGTCGCCCTGGACCTATGGCCCGCTGGGCACGGTGGCCGGGGTCAATGACACCGGCAGCTCAGTGGAAGGGATTACCCCGGACGCCATGGCCCGGGCCTGGCTGACCATGTACCTTAGCGGTGCCAACCTGCTGCTGCACGAGGCCGCGCCGCTGTTCTTCTACACCCGCAACTGTGGCGCAGCGCCGCAGTTGTCCGACTACGGCTACCGGGCCATGCAGTTGCACCGGCTGGTCCACGGCGCCCTGGCCGACCGCGGCACGCCGGTGGCGCCCCTAGCCATTCTGATCGAAGAGGAGCACGGCTACCGCGGCGACATGGTGCGCGAATATCATGCCGACGGCCGGCTCACCTTCCACCACGAAGGCAACACCCCGGAACAGCGCCTGTTGCTATGGAACGGGCGCGTCACCGGCCTGACCGCCGGCGACTGGCAACTGCACCGGCTGCTGACCAGCCTGTGGCCGTGGCCGGACAACGCCTGGGGCGAACTGGTCGGCAACTGGCCCAACGAGGCCCGCCAGGACCCGAGTCCCGACAGCGACCCGGAATTGACCGCCAAGATCCGAGTCGGCGCCCTAGATGCCCGCGACTATGACCGCTGCGGGCACGACAGCGCCTGGGCCGACTGCGTCGACGTCATTCCCGAAGACACGCCGGGCGACCGGATGTCCGCTTACTACAAAACCGTGATGCTCGCCGGCGATGTCCGCACCGACAACGGCCTGTGGGCGCGCCTGGACGCCTATGCCGGCCAGGGCGGCACCGTGGTCGCGACGCTTGAACAGCTCACCGCAGAGGCCCGGAATGCCCTGGGCCTGAACGTGTCCGGCACGCCAACCCCGGCGGCGCTGACCGGCGCCCGCCTGACCGACGGCATGCCACTGGAGTTCCAGGAAAATGTGTTCCTCCATGCCGTGACAGCCCCGGCCGCGACCACAGCGTGGGCAACCGCTGTCGCCGGCGCCCGCCCTCTGGTCCTGGATGTGCCCCGTGGCCAGGGCCGCATCTATGTGGTCTTGATCGCCACCGGCCTGACCGCCGAAACCCGGCGGCTACCGGCCGTTGTCACCGCCCTGCTGGACCGCCTCGTCGCCCGCGATCTCGGCATTTCCAAACGCGGTCCCGGTTGCCAGATGCTGGTCAACCGGCGCGCGGACGACACCCTGGTCACCCTGATCAATCATGCCGGCCGCGACTGGCACGGCGAGGTGCGGTTCACCCGCGCCGGCTATCCGGCCGTCGCCGACGTCCGTGATCTCCTGGCCGACCACTCCTGGCCCGCTGGCCTGGCCGATCTGGGCCCCGACACCGTCACCGTGCGCGTCCGGGTGCCCGCCTACGAAAGCAAAATCCTGTCCTTCGGCCAGCGCCAGCCCGCCCGCCCCGCCCATGGCGTGCAAGAACTCGCGCCGGCCCGGGCGGTCGCCGCCCGGCAGCGGCACGCCGACCTGTTGCGCCAGGGCCCGCAAACCGCATTGGGGATCAATTTGGAATGCAACCCACTTTAAAAACGTCGGCATGCGGGGAAGGGAACACCTTTGCAGCCTGGATTATGCATGAGTGTGGCAAAGGGCTTGCAGCCCGCCCAATCGGGACATAGTAGCTCGAAGAGCGCGATGCAATCGCTTTGCTACAAAAAAACCACGTTCAAGACCTTCGTGAATAATCCAGACCAGAGAACCGGGAGCAGCCAGCCACCATTCCCGTCCCAATGGTCCTAATGGTCACAAGAGTCCCAAGGGTCCCACATCCGGCCACCACGTCAAAAAACCACCCACCCACACCATGACCAAACACAAACCATCTTACACGCCCTCCATCAAAGTCGCCGATGCGGCCTGCTGGGTCGACGTCTCCCACGGCCTGGGCATTCCGTTCGGCGGCATCGGCACCGGCTACTCGGTGTTCGGCAAGTACGGCTTCGTCAAGGTCAACTTCAACTCCATTCCCGACCCCGAGACCATGGCGTACAACGGCCAGGGCCCGGACGAAGCGTGCAACTATCTGCGGGAACCCGCCAACAAAGCGCCGTTCGCGCTGTTCCTCACCGAGGCCGGCAAGACGGTGGCGCTGCAGGAAACCCCGGTCGCCTGGCAGCCGGCAACGGCAACCGTCAGTCGAGTCACCGCCCACGCCTTCCTGCCCAAGGGCCGCTTCATCTTTGCCGGCGCCGGCGAGGAGCTAACCGTGGAGATGAGCGGGTTCTCGCCCATGGTCCCCCACGACCTCGCCAACTCCACCATCCCGGTGCAGATCTTTGAGCTGACCCTGGCCAACACCACCAATCGGTCCCGGCAACTCACCGTGCGCCTGGGGCACCGCGACCCCCTGCACGCCGCCGGCGACACCGCCCGCTTTGAGGAACCGGCCGGCCAGATCGCCTTCCGCATCCCCGGCGGCCGTGCGGACTCCGCAGGCGTGGCGGTGGAGGTGGACCTGGCGGCCGGGGAACGCCGCGCCGTCCGCCTGTTCATCGCCTGGCACTACCCGCAGTTCACCACCCCCTCGCCCGCCGCCACCGCGATCTATCGTCGCTTTTACGACAAAAAGTTTCCGGATTGCGACACCGTGCTCGCGCACGCCGCCGAACAGGCCGACGCCTGGGCCGCGGCCATTGACGCCTGGCACGACGCCTACGACCTGCCCGCCGAGTTCAAGCGCCTGTGGTTCTCCTCGCTGACCTCGGTCATCACCTCCACCATGCTCAGCGACGACCCGTATTTCTTCGAGATCGAAACCCCGCACCGCTGGGTCTGCACGATGGACGTCAATGTCTACAGCTCCTGGCTGTATATGGTCAACTGGCCCGAAATCGAGCGGATGGAGTTCAATCAGTTTTTGCAGGCCGTCCCGATGGACGGGGAGAACCGCGGTTTTGTCTGGCATTCGCTGTGGAACGACGCCTGCCATTACGTCGAGGAACCGATCTTCCTCACCCGCCTCTACCGCGACTACCTGTGGTTCAACGACCTGCCCTGGCTGCGGCAGGCGTTGCCTGTCGCCGCCGCCGCGGCCGAGTGCGTCCACCGCGCGGGCAGCACCGATGACTTGATCGCCTCCCCGCACGGCAACCAAAGCTACGACTGCTGGAAGATGCCGGGCATCAGCGCCTTCGTCAATTCCGCCTGGGTTTATGGCCTGCACGCCCTGGACCGGATGGCTCAGGCGGCCGGGCAGTCCGTGACGGTCGCCGGCCGGCCGGTGGACGATCTGGCCGCCCGCGCCGCCCAAAGCTTCGATGCCCGGCTGTGGAATCAAGACACCGGCTGCTGGAACTGCTTCAGCCGCACCCCCGACGCCGCCACCACCGGCGTCCCGGAAACGGTCTTCACCGACCAGTTGTTCGGAAAATGGGCGGTGGCCATTGCCGCCGACCCGCACCCCGTGTTGCCGGACGAGAAAATCCGCACCGCACTGGCGACCCTCTACCACCATAACTTGATTGACGATCCCGAACGCGGCTTTCGCGGCTGGGTCAACGGGCTGCAGCCCGGCCGGGTCATCGACCGCTCCGGCTACCACGCCTACGTCTTTTGGATCTGCGCCCAGCTCGACCTCGGCTCGCTGCTGGGCGAGGCCGGCGACGAAGCCGCCGCCCTGGATGTCTTCCGCTCGCTGGAGGCCAGCCTGCACAACAACCATCTCGCGGTCGGCGAATGGAACCAGGCCATCACCGACGACCTGACCACCGGCACCCTGCCCGACGAGCCCGGCAAGGACACCCCGCGTTTTCCGCCTTACCCGCGCTACAAGTGTGCCTGGGAATACCTGGTCCGCCTGCTGGGACTCAAGCTCGATGCCCAGTACCTGTATCTGACCCCCTTCAAGACGCTCGCCTTCTCCCTTAAGGACGTCACCCTGGCGGGGATGCGGCTGACCGTCACCGTCACGCCCGGCTGGACCACGGCCACGCTCGATGGCGTCCCGGTCGCCAGCCCGGTGCGGATTCCGCGCACCCGGCAAACCTGCACCCTCGTCTTTACGTAACCGCAAACCTCTTTTTCACCACAGAGGACACAGAGAGCACAGAGCTGAAATTAATCTTTGCACGGCGTTAGCCTGGATTATGCCCCCCTGTGGCTCAGGGCTTGCAGCCCGGCGGAACGTCTCCGCCGCGCTACAAGCGCTCAGCTACAGCACACATCAATTCGCTCTTTGGTTTGGCAGACGATGACTAATAAAAAGGACGGAACTGGTGTGACGCCATCGAGTTCCGCCCGGGGACGGGCGGCTCCCGGTCTTGAAATAACGCCGAGTTTG
>CAITYL010000107.1 GCA_903896595.1 uncultured Lentisphaerota bacterium | reverse complement strand
TTCCACCACAAGCCGTTCTGGCAAATCTTTGCATTGGCGGTCATGGGCTTGTGGTGGAAGCGCCCTCCGCGTTAAGGAACAAAAAGGTTTGACGGAGGGTTTGGGAACCGCCTTTCCTCAAAAAGGGGGTTCCCAACATCGTCCCGCATAGGTGTTCACTGGCGCGCAGCCAGGAGGCGGCGCAGGTTTTGGCCCAGGATGGGGATCAGGATCTTGTCGGGCACGTCCAGGGAGAGCAGGCGGCCAAGTTCCCAGTGGATGTCATGGGCCATCGCATCGGTGCCGAACACCACCTGCCGGGGGCTGACCCGTTCCAGGGTTTTCTCCCAGGAAGCGGGCGTGCAGAAACTGCCGCACCACTCCAGATAGACATTGGGATTGTTCTGGGCCAGGGCTTCCGCCTCCTGGCGGCCCTCGTCGGTGCCGCCGGAATGGCCGATCAGGAAATGCGCGTGCGGGTATTTTTTCACCACGTCCTGAAGCGCGAGAATGTCGTCTTTGCCCCAGGTATGATTGAGAATGGGCAGCCGGTGCCGGTTGGCATACGCCCACATCGGTTTGAACCGCGGATCATTCGTCTTGACCCCCCAGTAACTGCAAAGGGTCTTGAACCCGACAAAGAACGGTCCGGCGAAATAGCGGTCAAAGTTGCGGACCAGGCTGTCGGCGTAAAATGGGTTGAAGCCCAGATAGCCCTTGAACCGGTCGGCATGGGGCAGCAGAACTTTTTCCAACAGGGCATTGCCTTGCACGGCATCGCCCAGAATGGCCTGCATCCCGGACACCAACACCGTCTGCATGCCGAGCGCGTCCATGACCTTCAAGGCCGGCTTGACCTGGCTGCGCTCCTCCTGATCTTTCAGGACATAACCGCCGGACGGGCCCAGGTGAAAATGGGCGTCCACGATGTCCACGCCCAAAGGTTTTCCGGCCAGGCAGCGCCCCCACAAGGACGTCGCCGGCTTGGCCGACCGAACCGGTGCGGCCTTCGCTGCGCCCTTGAGCCCGAGCAGCCGTTCCAGGTTGCCGTGCATGACCAATTGCCGTTCTTTGTCGGTAAGCTCAGCTCGCGCCAACTGGGCGATAGCCGCCCCGCCATGCGATTTGTAGCCCGTTCCGAACACCAAGCGTTCGGCGCCAAAGTGCTCCACCACCTGCTCCACAGCGCCATAGGAATGCAGCCAGGAATTGTCCACCAGAATATTTTTCCGGCGACGCATCAGGTCGAAGACGATGATGCACGGCCCCCACATCACCTCGGTTAGCACCACCGGAATCTCCGGGAACAACGCCGTAAACTCCAGAACATCCTCGACCTTGCTCTCGTCATGGCGCATGATAATGAACGGCTTGAGATTGGCCACGCCCCGGATCACCGGCTCCAACTGCCCCAGGGTAAGCCGGCCAAACACGTTGACGAAGCGGAGCGCGCGGGTGCCGCCGGCAAGCATTTGCCGCTTCAGCGTTGCAATGCCGTCGCGCTCGTACTGCATGAGGCCGGACACCGCGAGCGCCGGCAAGATGCGCCCCTTCGCCCCCGGTGTCCGGGCAAGTTCATCGATCAGTTTTTGATTGCTCGACAGGGCGTGGTTCTGGCGCGCCTCAGTGTTCCAGACCAGGGACAGGCTGATGCCCAGCCGGTCCATAAAGGCCAAGCGGTCGCGGAGTTCCGGAAATTCGGAGTCGCCGGTGGCGCTTTTGCCATAGAACGCATTGACATCAATCAGGGCCGGAGTTGTGTTCATGGTTTTATGCTCGGTTGTTACTACCTGTCACATCGTGCATTAAGAGCAAACCGCGTCAGCCGGGAACCACGCTAACGCTTCGGATGATGTTGGGGCCACCCTTTTGAGAAAGGGCGCTCCCCCCGCGCTTCGCGCTCCGCAGTCCCGGCTCCGCCGGGTCGCTCACATGTTCGCTCTGCATCCCCCTTCCTAAAACTTTTATATCCTAAACCGGAGGGGCGCTTCAGCCACAAGCAGTTCTCTCTGATCCTACGTATTGCCAGAATAGGTTGTGACTGAAGCGCCCCTCTGCATTAAGGCAGCAAAAAGGTTTGACGGAGGGTTTGGGAACCGCCTTTCCTCAAAAGGGGGTTCCCAACCAACGCTATTACTTACCCGATCATGGCGTCAATCACGTAGGCTTCCAGTTCCTCGTAATCGCGTTCCTGCTGAAGCTTGGCGATCTGCTGGTCGTCCAAGCCGCGGCTGATCTCGAGCAGGCGCAGGAAAATCTGGCGGCTGTTGGCGAGATGCTTCAATGCCCCGCCGTCCTGCTGAGTCCGCATCGCCTTGACGTCGAGCCCGACCCATTCGCCGGTATTGCCGAAATCATGGCGGTCGAGAATGCGGACCTGATTCAGCGCCCGCCGAAGGTCGACGGCGCCGAAGGTCTTGTCCTGGTCGAACTTCAGCCCGTTCTGGTCGTTGAGATGGACGCTCCACAGCTTGCGATGGGCCAGCGCGTACCCCATTTCATCGGAGGGATCGAGACCGGCGAGAATGGCGTGGGCGCTTTCGATCAAGCACCCGACCCGCTGCGGCGCGGTGGTCAGCAACCCAAGGCCGATCGCGTGGCCAATGGTCGGGATATAGGTATGATCCATCGGCTCGTTCGGTTTGGACTCGATCATAACGCGGATCTCGGGGTCGTGGTCGAGCATGGCCTGAACGGCCTCGGCAATGCGCGCCACGGCCCAGACGGAATCCTTGGCCTCGCGGATGTACGTGCCTTCGCGGGCGAGCCACAGGACGATGTTGGTCGTCCCGAGGGCACGGGCAATGTCAACAGCGCGGAGACTGCGGTCGATCGCATACTGGCGGCAAACGGCACTATTGGAGGTATAACCGCCGTCAATGGTGCGCGGGTCTTCCCAAAGGCGCGGGGCGACGAACTCGGCGGTCAGCCCGTGCTGGTCGAGGGTGGCCTTGAGCTTTTGGGCCGTTTTGACTTGCTGCGCCGGGGATAGCTCATTGAGCCCAGGCACGGCATCGTCATCATGGAACTGCACACCGTCAAAGCCCATTTTCTTGTAGGATGCGAGCTTTTGGCCAAACGGAACATCGGCGCGAACGCTCGGGCCGAACGGATCCGCCCCGGTATGAATGTTCCAGGGACCGAACGAGAATCTGAAAGTTCCGGACATGTTAACTCTCCTTAACTGTTGGTTACGATGTTTGATCAGAGCCGCGAACAAAGCGACCGGTCACTATTAGGCTGTTAGACCGTAGACTGTTAGGCTGTTAGGCCGTAGACTGTTAGGCAAATGCCGCTGTTCACGTATCATTTCTGCTTTCTGCTTTCTTTATTTCAGCTTTTGATGGTGGACCCGTCACTAACGTTCCGGGCTCTGTAGGAACGGGGTTGAACCCCGTTGGCACCGCTGTTTCAAGGCACGTCTCTCAACGGGCGACACGCCCGTTCCTACAGCATGCGATAATCCGAATCCCTTACGCTTGCAGAAGATTCCCGTAACCGACGGCCTCCAGCTGCTTTTTTCGCCGTTGAAAATCATGCCAGTCCTTGTCTTCGGGTTGGATCCAGGCGGTTTCGGCGAACGCCGCCAGCCGGGCGGCGACCTTCGGCAGCACCCGCCATTCCGGCACGATTTCCGTCCACAGGCACGCCTCGGTGCCGCAAAGTCGGTCGAGGGTTTCCGCAAACGGTTCAAACGACTGATAAACGCTTTCCTCCGGCAGTTCCGGCATCCAGGCCAACCGAGGCTCCGTGCTGTCCGCGGGATAATCGAAATAACAGCTGTAGTGAACCGAATTGACCATCTGATTGCCGTGGGGATGCGTGCGGTGAATTTCCAGGATGGACTGCCACGCCTGCACAAGAGTGTCCGCGGGATGCACGGCCTCCGTACACCAGACCATGGGCCGGCGGCCGCCGGCAATGACCGACCGGGTCATTTCGTTCATGAATTGGTTTTCCAATTCACGCATCTGGCTCAAGCCAGCGTGTTGCAACGCGGCCCGGCATTTCGGACAGTTGCTCCACGACGTCATATCGGCCTCATCGCCGCCAAGATGAATGATCGGACTGTCCGGGAAAAATTCCATCATTTCGTCCAGCAGCGTTTTCAGAAACGCCCGGGCCTCCGGATTGCCGAGACAAAACTCCGCGCCGGGATGGGCCGGGTCACACGCATACTGCGGAAAATGGCACAACAACGCATTGGAATGGCCGGGCATATCCAATTCCGGCACGATGCGGACATGGTGCTCCGCCGCAGCGGCCGCAATCTCTGCCAGATCGGCCCGGGTGTAGCACGGATCGGCCGACACCGGCACCCGGGTGAACGGCAGGCGCAATCCCTGAGAATCCGTCAAATGCCAATGAAAGACATTCAGCCGCCAATCGGCAATCAGCCGAATCACTTCCTTGATCTTGTCCTTGGACTGGAAATGACGGACACTGTCCAGCATCAGGCCGCGCCAGGCGAAGCGCGGCTTATCCTCAATCGTGCCGCCATCCAAAAACGCGGTTTCGCTGCCCCGGGCATATCCCAACGCCAGCAGTTGCTTCATGGCGGTGACGGCATAAAACACCCCGGCCGGACTGCCGCCGCACAGCTGAATGGCCGCCGACCCGATCCCGATTTTCCAGCCTTCCGCCGCCAAGGTACCGTCAAGGGCAAGGATGATATCGGCAGACTCCGTATCAACCGGCCGAAGGACGTTGCCGAAATAGTGGAAAGAGCTGATCAGCTCATCGCCGTGCCGTCGCAGTTCGGACGGGACGTAAATGGTCCGCAAGACCCCGACCGGCAATCGTTTCCCCGTCGCCACAACGCGCAACGGTCGGGGAATAAGATCATGCAGCATAGTCTTCGACATTCGGCATTTTCCTTCCGAGCCCGGAACGTTAGTGACGGGTCCCAAAGGTTGACGTCGCCCCAACCCGGTATAGCCGGAACCAAAATAAGATCTCACACGAAGGCACGAAGCTTTTGTCGGGGTCGGTATCGGCATCGGTATCGATCAAAAATCTCTGTTCCCTGGCATCATCAAACCTCAATGGCCATTCGATCCCGATTCCGATACCGACCCCGATACCGACAATAATATCATCACCAAAACGTGAGTGAACTTTTTTCATTGCGTATCAACGTTAGACGCTAGTTGCCGGACAAGTAGTCACGGGTCCGCATCAAGGTTTCCGGGCACGGCAGCAGCGGCATGTATTCCAGGCCGAGATAGGCGCCGTATCCGGCCTGGTCGATCCGGTTGAGAAGGAACGGATAATTGGTTTCACCATTGAACGGCTCATGACGGCCGGGAATGCCGGCGATATGGAAATGCCCAAGCCATTCGAGGTTCTGCTCAATAAACACGGTCAGGTTGCCGCCCATGATCCCCATGTGATAAATATCGAAGAGCATCCGGACGTTGTCCAGGCCGACTTCCTTGACGATCGCCACCCCGTCCCGCGGTGAATCCAGGAAATACCCGGCATGATCGACTTCCGTGTTCAACGGCTCGAGATTGAGCCGGAACCCCTTGCGGCCGACCCGCTGCCCGGCGTCCCGCAACGCCTCGACCAGCGCCCGGCGCTGCTCCTGGTAATTCTTCCCGCCCACCGACTGGCCGGCGGTCACGATGCCTTGCTTGCACCCGGCGGCGAGGGCGTTGTCGGAGTAGCGGTCCATTTGTTCCAGAAACCGTGTGCGGTTGTCCGGGTTGATCGGCGCGACTTTATCTTCCGTGGCGAAATTCATCACCACGCTGACCAGTTCGACCCCGTGCTTTTTTCCGGCGTCGCCAATTTCCTTGAGCATGGCGGCATCGCTGCCGCCCCAGGTTTCCACCGCGCGGTAACCGCAGTCCGCGATCTTCTCCACCCGTTGCGCCCACGGCAGCCCGGTGAAAAAAATATCAATCAAAACATCGATCTTGGCCATGGTCGTTCTCCTCGGTATTCAAGGTTCAATGAATGTAGCAAAGCGATTGCATCGTGAGCTTCGTGTCTTTGTGGTGCAAGATTTAGTTTTACGTTGAAGTCGTTTATAAAAGTCCAGATCAAAGTGGCACCGTTCTTGGAGTGCGGCAATTCCTTTGCCGCTTTTTAATATCGGCGTTATTTCAAGACCGGAAGCCGCCCGTCCTCGGGCGGAACGCGATGGCGTCACACCCGTTCCGCCCTTTTTTATTGAGCCACCGTCCGCCAAACCAATCATCTACGTCTCCGACGATGACGGGTCCGTCCGCCCGAGGACGGGCGGCTCCCGGGGATGGAAAAACCTCGTTACTTTTGAAAGCACCGATGTGGATTAAAAGATTTCAGCGAATTTGGCATTGATCGTCTGCGCCGTCTGCCGGATCCATTCGGGGGAATCGGCGGGGGTGGTGTTGAGCACGCCAAGCCGCAGCATGATCGCCTTGGTTTGGGGGCACATGTCGGCGTGGTACTTCGGCAACGCCTTGACGTGCGGACACTTGAACGGGCAGCCGTCGGCGGTCACCGTCTTCTGCTCGAGAATGTGCTCCCAATTCCAATAGACATGCCAGTCGCGCACGCCCTTGGTCGCACCGTCGGCCAAGCCGCCAATGCCGACATTGGCCCGAATCGCCGTCGCCGCCTGTTCCGAACTGTCGAACAACAGGCCGAGCGTATACCCGCAAACGCCGTCAGGATCGTTTGGTTTCACCCATTTCGCGCACTTCGGCAACCGAATCTCTTGTTTCAATAGATCGTGATTGGCGCGGGTGCGCTGGTTGATCCCATCCAGCTTGCGAAGCTGGGCAATCGCCACCGCGGCATTCAGTTCCGACAAGCGATAGTTTTCGCCGCAGAACAGTTCCCCGGCCTTGCGTTCCTTGGCATAACGGTCAGGGCGCCAGCAGGCGGCAGCATCGTGATAGCTGGCGGCGCGGGTATAAAACCATTCGTTATTGGTCATCACAATCCCGCCTTCGCCGCTGCCGATGACCTTGTAGGCGTCCAGGCTGATGCAGCCGAGATCTCCCCAGGTGCCCAGGTAGCGGCCGTGATATTTACCGCCACAGGCCTGCGCGGTGTCTTCGATTACCACCAGATTATGCTTTTGGGCGAGCGCGCAAATGGTGTCCATCTCGCAGGGATAGCCCACCATGTGTACCGGCATGATCGCCTTGGTCCGCGGGGTGATATTCCTTTCGATCGCCGCCGGATCGAGGGTCAATGATTCGTTGATCTCGGTGATCACCGGAATCGCCTTGGCCACCACGATCGCCGACACGCTGGCAAAGAAGGTGTAAGCCGGAACAATCACTTCATCGCCGGGACCGACGCCGGCGGCCACCAGCGCCGCGATCAGCGCACTGGTCCCGGAATTCACCGCCAACACGTGCTTGACCCCCATTTGGGCGGCAAAATCCTTTTCAAACTGCACCGTCTTGCTGCGGTCATTGTAATAGCGGAAAAAGTTGCCGGCATCGGGCACCTTCTCTTCCGCGTCGACAATGGCCCGGATCTGGGTCAGCGCCTTGGGGCTGACATTGAAGACATCAATGGCCTCCATCAGTTCGTCAGTCGAATACTTGTGGTAGGCAGTTCTGGCGATGGTCATGGTCGTGGTTCCTTAACTTGACTGGCTTGAGAAATCCGGGTTCGGAGTTCCGCCTTTAGGCGGTGCCTTCAAGGACAAACAGCCCCCGCTAGTACCTTGTAAAACTTAAAATTTTGGATTCACCACGAAGACACGAAGAGCACGAAGATAAATCGAAGGCGTTTTTTTGAGCGGTATTTGCCATTGAAACGCTTCGATCAAGCTTCGCGTCCTTCGCGCCTTCGTGGTGAAAGAGTTAAGGTTACTGGGTACTAGCGGGAACTCCAAACCCGAACCGGCTATCGATTACTTGTTGCTGGCAATGTAGTCGTAACTTTCCTTGATGGCCTGGAGCATGTCGGTTTCGCAACCGTCGAGCTCGCTGATCAGCCATTCGGCGTTTTTCGCCCGGGCAAAGATGGGCTTGAAATCCATGACCCCTTGACCGGCGGCCTTCATGTTGAAATTGCCGGGAACGCCGGAGCCGTCTTTGATGTGAATGAGGGGGGCGCGGGAGCTCAGCTCGGCGAGCACCGCCGCCGGATCCTGGCCACCAATCTTGACCCAGTAGGTGTCGAGTTCGAACAGCACTTCCGGACTGAGGTGCTTGAGCATGATCTTGTAGGCCGGAACGCCGTCAACCGACTCAAACTCCGCCCAATGATTGTGAATGGCCAGCTTCAAGCCGTGTTTCGCGGCTTCGGCGGCGGCGAAATTGAAATCGTCACAGCTCTTTTTGATGGCATCGGCGGTTTTGAAATCATCAATCCACTTGCCGGTGACCAGGTACTTGCAGCCGAGCATCTTGGCGTTGTCGAAAATGAGATTGCGGTTGGGGCCGGACGGCATGGGAGCGTGGGCGCTGGGCACGACCAGACCGGCGTCCTTGACGATCTTGTAGCACTGCTCAAAGGAGAGGCCGAACGGGCAGCCGGCAAACTCGACGCCGGCATAACCGAAAGAGGCAAGCCGGTTAATGATCCCGGCATAATCCCGGTCCAATTCACTGCGGACCGAATACAGTTGAACGGCGATTTTGGAAGACATGGAATGCACCTTTGACATTGGTTGAGTGGTTTAGCGGTTGGGCGGTTGAGGGAGAGACGTGAAAACGTGAAACGTGAAAGTCAATATTCAATATTCGACAAAGCCGTTTTCAAAAGTCCCGCTCCAAGTGGTACTGTTCTTGGAGTGCGGCAATTCCTTTGCCGCTTTTTAATA
>CAITYL010000106.1 GCA_903896595.1 uncultured Lentisphaerota bacterium | reverse complement strand
GTGTGCTCTTCCGATCTCCCTCAACCCCTCACCCCCTCAACCCCTCAACCCCTCAACCGCCCAACCCTCCCTCCCCCCCCCATGCGCTCCGCCGAAGACCTTTTTCTAGATGCCCTGCTGCCGCAACTCGGCGTGATGCCCGATGACGTGGTGATTCCGCCCGGCGACGACTGCGCGGCCCTGCGCTGGGGGCCCGACCGGCTGTTGCTGCTGACCGTGGACCAAGTGATCGGCGACCGTCATTTCCGCCGCTCCGGCCCCGGCGCCGCCACCCCGGAACAGGCCGGCCGCAAATTGCTGGCCCGCAATCTCAGCGACATCGCCGCCATGGGCGGCAAACCGTTGTTCGCCCTGCTGGCCGTGGCGCTGGGACCGCCGGAAGACATCTCCTGGCTGGAACGCTTTCATAACGGCCTGCTCGAGCTGGCCAGAGCATGGCACGTGGCGCTCATCGGCGGCGACCTGGCCCGCGCCCCGCAGGACATGGTGTCCAGTCTTACCCTGCTCGGCGAGGCGCCGGCCAACCGCGTGCTCCACCGCACCGGAGCCCGGCCCGGCGACCAGTTTTTTGCCACCGGCGAATTCGGCCAATCCTATCCGACCGGACATCACCTGACCTTTACCCCGCGCCTGCGGGAAGGTGCCTGGCTGGCGGAACAGCGACTGGCCCACGCCATGATGGATGTCAGCGACGGTCTGGCCCTCGATGCCGCGCGCCTCTGCCGGGCCGGCAATGTCGCCCTGCGCCTGGATCTGAACGCCATCCCCGTGCGGACTCCGCAAACCACCTTGGCGCAGGCGCTGGGCGATGGCGAGGACTACGAACTGATCTTCGCCGTGCTCCCCGGCGAGGCCGCCCGCCTGAAGGCCGAGTGGCCCTTTCCGGAAACACGCCTGACCCGGCTGGGCGAGTTTCAGCCGCCCACGGCCACGGGGCTCCGCCTGGCCGACGCCGCCGGCAATCCGCTCCCGGAACGCCTGCTAAAGGGGTTTGACCACCTGGCGTGACGGCGCCGGGCGGGGTCAATGCCCGACCTAATTCCAATCACACTTCAAATTGATTCCAAAATTAACCGCAAAGATCGCAGAGATCGCAATAACAACCTCAGATTGAGTAATCCTGGGTGTTCTGCTGCTTGCGGTGCAAGTCACACAACTGGGCCACGGTAAAATTCTGCAGGGTATCCCGCATGGCATCGGTCAGCGCCGTCCAGACCTCGCGGGTCACGCACTGCCCTTCGCGTTCGCAATTCTCCCGCTTGGCCACGCAATCCACCAGATTGATCGGCCCCTCCAAAACCTCATAAATATCGAACACGGTGATCGTGTGGGGCGGGCGCGCCAGCAGAAACCCGCCGCTCCGGCCCCGCTGGCTGATCAGCAGATTGCCGGTGCGCAGGGCCAGCAGGATCTGGTCCGTATATTTGGGGGTGATTTCCTGATCCTTGGCCAACGTCCGCGCCAGCACCGGCTTGCCAGGCTCCGACAGCGCCATCTGCAGCATGATCCGAACCCCGAAACGGAAACGTGTCGATAATTTCATAAAGCGCAACTCCCGATCACCCTGGCGCCGTTTTCAACGCCATATTATACATCATATTCCTCAACTACTCGGACAATAAAAATTTCGATACCGATTCCAATCGACGCAACCCCTCAACCCCTCAACCCCTCAACCCCTCAACCGCCAAACCACCCAACCACCCAACCACCCAACCACCCAACCACCCAACCATGCCCCCCACCAGCCAGCGCACCCGCCATTTCACCGAATCGGTCATCCGGCGGATGACCCGCATCGCCAACGGCTGCGGCGCCATCAACCTGTCCCAGGGGTTTCCGGACTTCGATCCGCCGCCCGCGCTGCTGGCCGCCGCGGAACGCGCCGGCCGCCAGGGCCCGCACCAGTATGCCGTCACCTGGGGCGCGGCCAATTTCCGCCAGGCTTTTGCCCGCAAGCAGGCGCGCTTCATGGGCATTCCCATCGACCCGGACGCCAACGTAGTCGTCACCTGCGGCAGCACGGAGGCGATGATGGCCGCCATGCTGACCGCCTGCAACCCGGGCGACCGCGTCGTCATCTTTTCCCCGTTCTACGAGAACTACACCGCCGACACCATCCTCACCGGCGCCGTGCCGGTATATGTGCCGCTGCGGCCGCCGGCGTTCGACTTCGACCCCGCCGAACTGCGGCGCGCCTTCGAGCAGCACCGGCCAAAGGCGCTGATCCTCTGCAACCCGGCCAACCCCACCGGCAAGGTGTTCACCCGCGCCGAACTGGAGCTGATCGCGGCGCTGGCCCAGGAATTCGACGCCTTTGTCATCACCGACGAGGTCTACGAGCACATCGTCTACGCCCCCCACGCCCACACCTACATCGCCGCCCTGCCGGGCATGTTTGAGCGCACGATCTCGTGCAGTTCGCTGTCCAAGACCTATTCCATCACTGGCTGGCGCCTGGGCACGGTGGTGGCGGCTCCCGCCGTGCTCGACGTCGTGCGCAAGGTGCATGATTTCCTCACCGTCGGCGCCGCGGCGCCGTTGCAGGAGGCCGCGGTCACCGCCCTGGAGTTTCCCGACGCCTATTACGAGGAGTTGCGGTCGGCCTACACCGCCAAGCGCGAGCTGTTCCTGGGCTGGCTCGACCGCGCCGGCCTGCGCTACAGCCGGCCCCAGGGCGCCTATTACGTCATGGTCGACGTCGGCGAGTTCGCCGTCACCGACGACGTGACGTTCTGCGACTGGCTGGCCCGCGAGATCGGCGTCGCCGCCGTGCCCGGCTCCAGCTTCTTTCGCGAACCGGTGCGGAACCTGGTCCGCCTGCACTTCGCCAAAAAGGCGGATACCCTCAACGCCGCCGGCGAACGCCTGCTGTGCCTGCGCGAAAAAGCGGCGCACCGCGGCTGAGGCCGCCAATCGGTAGGACCACTCAGCTCGGCGAACCCGGCCGTGACCCCCTTGGGATTGCACCTTTTATGCCTCTTGATTGGGCCTTGCCGAACAGACCTCATCGCAGATAGTTACGAACCGGACTATCTGGTGGCACAAGTCTCTGCAATTCCCGCATAAACTCGGTTTTATGTGCCTGAAACAAGGCGATCCAAGTCGGTCCGGTGTCGCCTGGCGGATAAAGCCGCAAACATCGTAAGTTCAAAAAATTGAATGGCCTGACGTTGGCGATGTCTTGCCAACGAATAAAACGTCGGATACCCCAAAAAGAATGACCAAACACGCCTTCCGACGTCAACTCCGTGGTGAAGCACAATGAGAGAAGCCATACATAAAGAAAACCCACTGCCGCCCCCACTAAAACCGCAAGGAATAAAGCCACCACATTGACCTGTGAAAAACCTTCCATCAAGATTATGGCACCAAAGGCAAGCGGCATGCCAATCATAGCCGAGCAAAAAAACATGGGCCGCACGGCCATCCGGAAAATCTTAGATTCTTGACGGAGTTTATTATTCATACGCCCCCAACCGGTTGTTTGCACTTCTTCAATTCATGAGCGCACCCAACTCGGTTTCATCCATTGATCCGGGCCAGAATTTCCGCGGGAATGCGGGACTGGAGAGACGGATGGGACTCCAGCAGGCGGGCGATGTCCGCCAGATCTTTCTGGCGCTTGCTGGCCCGGCGCTGGGCATCGGCATAGGCGCTCAGCTTGCCGGCCAGGGTGTCCTCGAGGGAGGCGACCCGCATCAGGATGCCGTGGATGTCGGCGGGGATAGAGCGGGAGGGAAATTCGCGGTACATCTCCTCCGTCGAAATCTGAACACTTACCTTTGATTCACCAGTGAGATTGATTGACCACGCGAAACGCTTGGATATGAACCCCGCATCTTCCAGTGCCTTGACGGCGGCTTCAACCTGATCCAGCGCGATGACAATGTCCACGTCCTGGGTGACCATCGGTTCCGCCGCCCAATGGTTCACCGCCAGGCCGCCAATCATGCACCACGGGAGGTCAAGCTTTTCCAAGACCATAATCAACCGCATCACATCACCGGTACCGCCGACGGTCTGCCAGTCATAGAATTGTTTGCTGGTCATGACGAATCTCCGTGCGGGCATTATATCCGTACCAACAGGTTCCGCAAGCCGCCGCTGTCCGCTGTCGGGGCGCATGACAGTTTGTCGGATGATGTTGGGAACCCCCTTTTAAGGAAAGGCGGTTCCCAAGCCCTCCGTCAAACCTTGTTGTGCCTTTTTGCGGATTTCGCAGGCCGCTCCAGTGCAACCATCCACGATTGGGGCGCAGGGGCGGCCTGCGAAATCCGCAAAGGGAGCACCCTTTTTCAAAAGGGTGGCCCCAACATCATCCGGACAAACCGGTCAGCCCCCCTCCAGCCGCTGGCGGCGGGAGGACGGGGGGTGCCATGGTTTTTCCGGCACGGGCGCGGTCCGCACCGCGATGGATTCCCGGTAGCGCCGGGGCGACAGCCCGGTGAGCCGGGTAAAACAGCGAGTGAAGTCGTTGCCATCGCGAAAACCGAGCTGGCCGGCGATTTCCTTGACCGTGAAGTGCGGGTTCAACAGCAGGCCGCGTCCCTGCTCCACCCGCCGGTTCAGCACATAGCGCCAGGGCGGTAGTCCGACCTGGGCATGAAACAGGCGGGCAAAATGGTATTTGGAACAACCGGCACGCCGGGCCATGGCGTCCAAATTGCCGCCTTTTTCCGCCGCCTCCAGCAAGCGTCGCCGCTCGGGCTGGTCAAATTCCGCCAGCTTGACCAGTTCCAGCAGCAGCACCACCAGTGCGCCGGCGGCGTCCACACCGTGTTGATAGTTCTGTTCCCGCAAGACCGTCAACAGCCGTTCAAAGGCCGCCACTACGGCCGGCCGTTCCCCCAGACGGCGCAACGGATTGGCGACACTGAAACCGGCCAGCCGCACCAGGCTCTCCGCGTAGGCCCCGCCGAAATGCACCCATAAGATCCGCCACCCTGCCACTGGATCGCAGCGGTAGCCATGGGTCACATATGGCGGCAGAAAGAAGAGGTCGCCCGCCCCGACCGCGTGCCGGGATCCACCCAGGGTGAACTGCCCCTCGCCCTCCAGGCAATAAATCAGGAGGGCCTCACCGAAATGGCGCGACTCCAACACATGATCCGTGGTCCGGTAATCGCCGGCCACCGTCACCCACGCCCCCACCTGCCGCTCGTACAGGCGGTTTTCGCAGGGATACCCCGTTTTCCAGCTCTCGCCGGTCATCATAAGCAAGATTTGCCAGTTAATGCCAATTGCTGCTGATTGTGATAACCGCAATATATGTCATTTTATCCGTGATGCGTAAAACGTGATGCGTGATGCGTAAAAACCATTCGTACACGAGCCGTTGTTCCCCGTTGCCACCCCACCGAGCTGAATGCCTCACGCCTCACGCCTCACGCCTCACGCCTCACGTATCACGTATCACGAGTCACGAGTCACGAGTCACGCCAAGGAGCCCCCGCCGCCATGGACAAAACCATCATCCCCTGCCGCCCCAAGTGGAAAAGCGCCATGACCGACCGCGAACGGTTCAACCGGCAGATGCACTACCAGCCGGTCGACCGTTGCGTCAACATGGAGTTCGGCTACTGGGAAGAGAACTACCAGTTGTGGAAGCCGTTCGTCGACAACCGGATCACCACCGAGGAAGAAGCCAACCGCTTCTTCAACTTTGACCGCTCCGGCATGGTCAGTTCCCCCTGGCTGCTGCCGGGTTTCGAACGCAAGATCATTTCCGAAACCGCCACCTCCCAAACCATTGTGGACGGCAACGGCCTGATCTGCGAAATTCCCAAGGACGGCCACAGCACCATTCCGCATTACATCGGCTCCTCAATCCAGACCCCCGACGACTGGAAGCGGGCCAAGCAGGAGCACCTCAACCCCGATCATCCGGGACGCAAAATTGACCTTGCACAAATCCTCAAGGATCATCCGGCGCAGCGCGACTATCCGCTCGGGGTCTGGTGCGGCTCCATGATCGGCCACATCCGCGACCTGCTGACGGTCGAAGGACTCTCGTACGCCATCTACGATTACCCAGAGATGATTGAGGAGATGATCGAGAACCAGTGCGTGCTGATCGAGAACTTCCTTGACGCGGTGCTGCCGCATGTCCAGTTCGATTATGCCGCCGGCTGGGAGGACATCTGCTTCAAGAACGGCCCGCTGGTCTCCGTGTCCTTCTTTAGGGAAAAAGTCGTGCCGCGCTACCAGCGCATCAACGCCAAACTAAAAAAACACGGCATCGACATCTGGTGGATCGACTGCGATGGCGACGTGCGGCCGATCCTGCGCGACTTCCTCGATTCGGGGATCAACTGCCTGTTCCCCTTTGAAGTCATGTGCTGCTGCCATCCCGGCGAGCTGCTGAAGCAGTACGGCAAGGAGCTGCGGATCATGGGCGGGTTCGACAAGATCCAGATGGCCAAAGGTCCCGCCGCCATCAAAGCCTACATGGAAAGCCTGGTGCCGTGGGTCGAGCGCGGCGGTTACATTCCCTTCTGCGACCACCGGTGCCCGCCCGATGTCTCTTGGGAAAATTACGTCTACTATCTCGACCTCAAGGAAAAAATGTTCGGGATGAAGTAATAACGTTTTCCCATAACCGGGAGCCGCCCGGCCTCGGGCGGACGAACCCGTCATCGTCGGAGACGCGCATAATTTC
>CAITYL010000105.1 GCA_903896595.1 uncultured Lentisphaerota bacterium | reverse complement strand
TTCGCCACTGGCGCATTTGCAGTTCGGGTTGCCGCACTTCACCCCCACCTTCGCCAGCGAACCGGCGATGAACGGCTGAAGTTGCGCGAGTTTCTTGAGTCGGGCGTCCCGCCGCTTGGCGAGCGTCCCCAGTGATGCCTGTTTGATCGTCATTTTGAGCCTCCAAACTTAGTAATATATATATTACTAAGTTTTTGTCAAAGAAAAATACGTCGCGACAAAAAATATCGAACACCCCACCGCTGCCAGCGCAAATCAGCGCGACAAACAGCTAATTCGTCAATGCTGTGCATCTCCGTAAGTGGCACAGAGCGTTGCAATCTGGGATAAAGTCAGTTATAATCTTTTTTAGATCTGCTATTTCCCCGCTTGGAAAGGGGGCTGGTTGGCGGCTCGGTAAATCGGGGATTGGATTGCCCAGTTTGTTTTCCGGGCCGGAAGCCGGCAAACTGGCGCAGGCGTTCACCGGCGCCGCGGGCGACGGGGATCGTCGCCCCGGTCAGATAGTCGCGGCCGCTGACGTACATCGCCGCCGCCGGCGTCATCGGCAGGGGAATGAAATCCTGCGCCTGCCGCAGGTTCCAGTTCGACTGGCGCAAAAACTCCTCGACCACGCGCATTTCCGCCTGGGTACACCCGGGAAAGCTGGAGATGAAATAGGGAACCAGGTATTGCTCCTTGCCCGCGGCGCGGCTTTCCCGGACAAACGCCTCCTGAAAGCGGTCAAACAGTTCCGGGCCGGGCTTGCGCATCCGCCGCAGCACGGAGGGGTGTCGGTGCTCCGGTGCCACCTTAAGATGTCCCGAAACGTGGTGGCGCACCAATTCGCGGACATACTCGGGCTGCCGCAGCGCCACGTCCATGCGCACGCCCGACTGCACAAACACATGCTTCACCCCGGGCACCGCCGCAGCCCGCCGCAACAGCTCCGCGGCCGCCGCGTCGGCAATTTTGAAATGGGGGCAGATTTCCGGAAACAGGCAGCTCGGCCGGCGGCAGTTGCGGCAGGCCGCGGCCACGCCATTGGCCGAACCGTAGAGGTTGGCGGTGGGGCCGCCGACATCCGTTACCGTGCCGTGGAATTCGCGGTCGCCCGCCAGCCGGGTGATCTCCGCCACCACGGATTCCGGTGAGCGTGACGCCAGAAAGCGTCCCTGGTGCAGGCCGAGGCCGCAGAAACTGCAGCCGCCGGGGCAGCCCCGGACCACGGTCACCGAATCGCGGATCATCTCGAATGCCGGAATCCGCTCCCGGTACGACGGATGCGGCCGGCGGCTGAACTGCAGGGCGTAGACCGCATCCAAAGCCGCGGGCGGCAGGGGCGGCGCGGGGGGTTCCACGATCAGGGCGCGCGCGCCGTGCCATTGGCGCAACCGCCGGCCGCAGAACGGGCTTTGCTCCGCCTCGACCAGCCGGGTTTGTTCCAGCAGCAGTTCCGGCTGCGCGCGCACCGCCTCCCAGTCGGGCAGCAAGACTTCATCCACCGCCGCTGCCCCCGCCAGCGGTGAGTCGGACAGTTGGGAACCCCCTTTTGAGGAAAGGCGGTTCCCAAACCCTCCGTCAAACCTGTTTGTTTCCTTTGCGGAGTCCGCAGGCAGGCTTCGCGCAGGTGGCGGTGCCATGAGTGACAGGGGCCTGCCTGCGGACTCCGCAAACGTACAAAAGTTTTGGGAAGGGGTTTGGGGATCACCCTTTTTCAAAAGGGTGGCCCCAACATCTTCGGCAAAAATTTCCCGTGGCCCCGACTCCGCCGCCCCGAGCAGGCGGGCGGTGCCGGGAAGACCGGCCAGGGAGGTGCCCGCCGCCAGGCGTCGGGCGGTTTCCCGCACCGCCGCTTCGCCCATGCCGTAGATCAGCAGGTCCGCCTTGGCATCGGCCAGGATTGAGGGGCGCACCTTGTCTTCCCAATAATCGTAATGCGCCACCCGGCGCAGACTGGCCTCAACGCCGCCCAAGATCACCGGCACGCCGGGAAAGGCACGGCGCGCCAGTTGCGCGTAGACCGCGCAGGCATGGTCCGGCCGCAATCCTGCCTGGCCGCCCGGCGAATAGTCGTCTTCGCGCCGCCGGTGGCGTGCCGCGGTGTGGTTGGCCAGCATCGAATCGAGATTGCCGGCGGCGACCCCGCAGAACAGGGTTGGCGCGCCCATGACGGTGAGCGCGGCGGGATCGCGCCAGTCAGGCTGGGCAATGACGCCCACCCGCCAGCCGTCCGCCTCCAGCACCCGTCCGATCACCGCCACGCCGAAGCTGGGATGATCCACATAGGCATCGCCGGTGATCAGCAGCACATCCAGCGCGTCCCAGCCGCGCGCCGTCATCTCCGCCCGGGTCATGGGCAGGGGGCGTGCCGCCGTCATGGAGGTGTGGGAAGGCATGATGGGGGGCAATATAACCGCTTGGGAGGTCTGGGAGCTATGGGAGTTATGGGAATAATGGGACGCTTGAGGCTGCCGCCATTTTCATATCTCCCAGAGCTCCCATGCCTCCCATGACTCCCACCAGCCCGCGGGCGCGTTACAGCGCGCCGTACCCGGTGCGGGCGATGACCTCGTCCTGCATTTCCGGGTTGAGGCGCACAAAGTAATCGGTGTAGCCGCCGATGCGCACGACCAGGTCGGCGTACTTCTCCGGATGCTGGCGCGCTTCCAATAAAACCGCCTGGTCCACCACGTTGATCTGGGTTTCAAAGCCGCCCCGGCGCAGGAAGGTCAGAATCAATTCCTGAACCTTGCCCACGCTTTCCGGATTGTCAAAGAGCGTCTTCGGAAATTTCATATTGAAGGCGGAACCGCCGATGAGCGGCGCGGCGTCCCAGGAGGTGACCGAGAGAATGGCCGCGGTGGGCCCGCCCTTTTCCCGGCCCTGGGCCGGCCCGGAACCATCAGCGAAGGGGAAGCCGCGGGAGCGGCCGTCAGGGGTGGCGCCGGTGCGTGTTCCCAAATGCTCGTGCATGATCCAGCAAAAGGCGCCGGGCACAAACGGCGCATTGAGGCGCATCCGGTACTTGGCGCACTCAGTGCTGACAAAGTCCATGGTTTGCTGCACGAACTGGTCCACCCGTGCGTCCGCATTGCCGTACTTGGGGTATTTGTTGAGGAACCGCTGGCGCACCTCTTCCTGCCCGGCGAAGTCATGCTTCAGCAGGTCATGCAGTTGGGACAGATTCAGGCGGGGGGCTGCCGCGAACACCTCTTCCTGAATGACCGCCAGCGAATCGGCCAGGTTGGCGACGCCGACGAACGAGCATTCCACCCAGTTGTAGAGCGCTCCGCCCTGTTCGATGTCCAGGCCGCGGGCCAGGCAGTCGCGGGTGAGGGCGCTTTGCAGGGGGCGGGCCATGAACCGACACCGCGTTTCGCGGGCGACATTCTGCTCGATCACCGCCGCGCGGATTTTGTCGCCGAGCAGTTGGTAATAGCGGTCGAGGAAGAGTGTGAACGTCGCCGGCGGTACGGCCGCTTGTTGCTCAATGCTCTCAAGCAGGAGGCCGCAGACATTGAAGTAAGGTGACGCCACCCAGACGTTGCTGGCCCCCACCGGTGTGATCTCGACGCAGGTCGAATTGATGTACTGGCAGGCGTCCGCGGGGGGCGTGCCCAGACCGCGGAGTCCGCGCTGGATCACCTCGTCTCCGAAAAACGCCGGGGTCGGATACCCCTTGGCGACCAGTTCGGTGGCCAGTGTGGTCAGCGCGGGCGGCGTGCCCGCATGCCAGCAAACACCGACGGTCGGATAGACCAGCCGGGTGCGCCGGAGCGCTTCCAGACAGAGGTAAGAGAGGGCGTTGGTCAGATCGTTGCCCGCAATATCGCGCCCGCCCACCATGACGGGGACGGCAAGTCCGTCCGGAATGGTCTCATTGACCAGCAAATAAAGGCATTCCAACAGTTCCAGCGCGTGTTCCGGCGTGATGCGTCCGGCCGCCAGATCGGCCTGATAGAACGGCCACAGGCTGCGGTCCAGGTGTCCGGGCGCGATCAGGCCGGCTTCATCGCCGACCTCAATCCCCAGTTCGGCAAACCACAGGAGCTGGATTGCCTCATGGAAGGTCCGTGGCGGTTCGGCCGCCACGTGCCGGCACACCGCCGCCATGGTTTCCAGCTCGGCCCGCCGGACCGGCTCCGTCGCGGCCGCCCGTGCGGACTCCGCCGCGCTGGCAGCGTTTTGGATCATGCCTGACAGGCCGGTGAGCGCCAGGGTCACGGACTGGTAAAATAGCTGTTTTTGCTGCTGCTCCGGATCGGCCTCGTCCAGTTCAGCCGCGCGCTCCGCGCACTCCGCCAGCAGGCCGGAGATGCCCACCCGCAGCAACTTGCCATAGTCCGGCTCGGCATGGCCGGTCTGCCCCCAGATGGGCGGAAACCCCGCCAGCAGCGGCGCGGCTTGGGCATCTTCCTGCCGGCAAACCTCATGGCTGACCGGCCGGATGTGCCCGGCCAGCAGTTCGCCATCGTCCACCAGGAAGGCCAGGCTTTCGAGGACGTCCTTGACCTTGTTGCCCCAGCGGAGGTTCAGCCAGGGCAGGTCCTTGGTGCGGGCCAGCGACTGCGCGCGGGCCAGCGTGGTGCAGCGCGGCGCCAGGGTCCGTTTCCGTTCCAGGCAGCGCAGACGCAAATTTTCTGCCCGTGAAGGTGTTTTGGGTGACATGTATCATGATCCTTATGGTAAAAGATGGCACGGTTTTTGGAGTGCGGCAATTCCTTTGCCGCTCTAGCCTAAACTATTCATGAGAACTGAGATTCTCACACGACGACACGAAATCACGAAGAAAATTTTCTCTCGCCAAGCACGCCAAGATCGCAAAGATAATCACCATTATTTGGTAATTGAACCTAACGAATTCAGAATTTAACGGTTACGTGAATTCCTTGGCGCTCTTTGCGTCTTTGCGAGAGAAAACAATGGTTGAATCATTGAGATTCATGAATAATCCAGGCTAGCGCGCTTGCAGCTCGGCCAGGGCGTCAAAGGCGCCGCCGTCGGCCAATCCCTGATAAGCTTTGACGTAGGCGCCATACAGTTCCGTGTAGAGGCGGTGGCGGGCGGGATCGGGCTGGATTTCGGTGTCCACCTTCACCATGGCCGTGACGCCCTCCTGGACGGAGGCAAAGACGCCGGCCCCGACGCCGGCGAGAATGGCGGCGCCCAGCACGGTCGTCTCGCCTTCCTTGAGCGTCTGCACCGGGCGGCCATAGACATCCGCCTGGATCTGGTTCCACAGAGGCGACTTGGTGGCGCCGCCGCCAATGCGGAGCACCTCCAGAGGCATGCCCTGGGCCAGCCATCGCTCGGTCATATCGCGGATTTCCAGGCAGACCCCTTCCATCACCGCCCGGGTCATTTCCGCCCGGCCATGGGACAGCGACATGCCGAGGAAGGCGGCCCGGGCTTTGGCATTCCAGCGCGGCGTGCCGGCCGTGGCCAGATAGGGCAGATAGAGCAGGCCTTTGGCGCCAGGCGCGGCCTGGGCGGCCAAGGCATTCAGCACCTCATAGGCGGAACCACCGCTGTTTTGCCCGGCCAGTTCCCGGTCGCCCAGCAGATCGCGCCACCAGCGATAGGAGGCGGCGGCGGCATTGGACAGTCCCTCGACCTCCCACATGCCCGGCACGACGTGATTGGTCACCATCATGCCGCCAAACCCGGGCACGGGCTGGTCCACCGCCAGAATGGCCAGGCCGGCGGTGCCCAGGGTGACCGTCCCCATGCCGCCGCGGATCGCCCCCATGCCGATGACTGCGCAGTTCTGATCGCCGGCGCCGACGCAGATCGGCGTGCCCGCCTTGAACCCCGTCTTGGCCGCCACGGCCGGACTGACCGTTCCAACCTTCGTGCCCGATGGCGTCGGGGTACCAAAATAGGAGGCCTTGACGCCAAAGCGGTCGAGCAGTGACTGGCTCCAGGTGGCCTGGCGCACATCCCAGGCGCCGTAGAACGCCATATCGCTGAGATCGGTATGGAAGCCCTCCGCTCCGAACGCCCGGAGCACAATGTCCTGATTTTGCACGATCTTATGGGTCTGGGCCAGTCGTTCCGGTTCGTTCTTGCGCATCCACAGCAGCTTGGTGATGATCCAGGTGGTGCCCAACGGCAATCCGCTGGTGGCGTAGTATTCCGCCGGGTCCACGAGCGTGCGCATGTACTCCACCTCGGCCCCGGTGCGCGCGTCCTGCCAGGAAATCATCGGGCGGACCGGCGACCCGTCCTCGCGGACCGGACAGGTCACGCACCGTTGGGTGGAGAAGGCCACGGACAGGATGCCGCCCGGATCGATCTTCGCACTGGCGATGGTGGCCTGGCAGGCCGCCATGGTTTGGGCGATGAGTTCGTCGCCGTCCTGCTCCACCCAGCCCGGCTTGGGATAGGTGGCGCCGTACTCGCGATATTCGCTGGCGATCCGTCTGCCCGCCAGATCGAAGATGGCGCACCGGGCGCCCGTCGTCCCCATGTCAACACCGGCCAGATATCCTGCCATGGGCTCACCTCATTTTTATAGGCTATTAGACTGTAGGCTGTTAGGCTGTAGGTTCAAAAAAGCCATTTAGACTTCATCTCCGCGTCACCTTCAGCCTAACAGCCCTCAGTCTTCAGCCTAATAGCCTAACAGCCTAATAGTCTAATTCTCAACACAGGCCGATCTTGCGGAGCGAGTCGAGGCCTTCGACAATCTCGATGGCTGCGCGGGTGCCGATGCGTTCGGCTCCCGCCTTGATGAAGATCATGGCGTTCTGGGGGCGGGGAAACTTGACCCCGGAGACCTTCAGCCGCACCGGCGTGCCGACGAGCGCGTCCTTCATCACCAGAAACTGTTCCAGGCTGGGCCCCTCGAACTGGCCCGTCGAGGTTTTGGCAAAGGCGATTTCGGCCTCGGCAATCAGCTTGGCGCCGGTGGCGATCTCCGCATCGCTGAGATAGCAGACTTCCAGGATGGCCTTGGTCAGGGCCGCTCCGGCGGCCAGCTTGAACAGGCGCAACTCTTCCCGGATCACCTCAAGCCGCCCGTCCTTGAGCGCGCCCACGTTCATGACCACGTCGACGGTGGTGCATCCCCGCTTCACGGCGTCCTCGGTTTCGAACGCCTTGACCGCGGCCGGGGCGTTGCCAAAGGGAAAGGCGATGCCGGTGCCGATCTCAATGTCGTCGAACCCCGCCAGTTCGGACTTGATGACCGGCGTCCAATAGGCGCTGCTGGAGTAGAAGGCGGCAAAGCGGTATTTTCGCGCCTCGGCACAGCCTTTGCGGATGACGTCCTCGCGGGTTTCCTTGGGCAGGATCGAGTAGTCCATCAGCCGCGCCAAGCCCGCTTTGTCCAGTTTCGTTACGTCGATCATTTTAGTGCTCCTGTTGCTTAATATTTTTCTTCGTAAGGTGATGTACCTTGGGAGCCGCCCATCCTTGGGCGGACGAACCCGTCATCGTCGGAGACGCGCGAGGGGGCTGCAACTTTTATTTGGCGTGACGGCGGCCCAATACAATGGGCGGAACGGGTGTAACGCCGTCGCTGTCCGCCCGAGGACGGGCGGCTCCCGGTCTTGAAATAACGCCGGCCTGTTTGCTTGCGCATCGTAAGGTTTCATGAGTCACCGAAGGCTGCGTGAAATTCTGCCAGGGAGAGTCCGCGCTCCCCGAGGATGCGGCATTTCTTGGCGCCCTTCTTGTGGTCGGCATGATAGTCCGAACCGCCGCTGATGATCCGGACCCGGCCGGTATAGAGCCGGCGGATGTCCGCTTCAATCGCTTCGGGGGTCTGAGTCCCTTTGTAGGAGGTCTTGTCATAGCTGTAGGAGGCTTCGATACCATCCAGCCCGGCCGCGATCAGGCGGTCGATGTAGGCGGCCCGGGAGACGGGCGCGCCGCCCTGGGGATGGACGGTTTCCTCAATCAGGTAGGGGTGGGCCAAAATGGCGATGCCGCCGCAGGCATGGATCAGGCGAATGGCCTCGACCGGGTCGATTTTGCGGCGGCGCACGTTCAGCTCCGGATCACCCTGCACCAGGATCTTGGCGTCGCTCCAGCTCGCCGTGTAGCCCTTGGCCGCCATGGCTTCGAAGACATGTTTGCGCTGAACGTCATCCGGATGGCGCCGGGCCGGAGCGCCCTCCGGTCCGGCATAGGCGAGGATGTCGCGCTCCCAGTCCAGGGGCATGCCGCGGGCGGTGAGCCGTTCGCAGAGTTCCTCGTAGGCGCGGGACTTGCTCCGCTCCGCCGCCGCGACCTCTGCCGCCAGGTCAGGATGATGCCAGTCGAGACAGTAGCCACAAATATGCACATCATCGACCCAGGTGTCGCAGGAGAACTCGTCGCCGGGCAGCAGCCGCACGCCGCGCTGTTGGGCGTAGGCAACGGCCGGCATCATGGCGCCGTCGATCTCAAGGGTCTCCGGCGGCAGGGTGTCGTGGTCGGTCAGGCCCAGCACCGCCAGGCCCGCCGCCGCCGCATTGTCGATCAGTTCCCGCGGCGTGTCGTTGCCGTCGGAGCGGGTGGTGTGGCAGTGCAGATCACAGGGATAACGGGATGGTGCCATGGAGAATCCTAAAATTTTGAATATTGAATTTCGAATGCTCAATGTCGAAGTAAATCTGATTCCACTTCAAACTTCATCATTCAGCATTCAATATTCGGCATTATTGGGGAATGGGATCACTCCGCTTTGCCGGCGCCGCCCAATACTTCAATGTAGCCGCTGATCATGGTCACCAACTCGGATTTGGCATGGGCCAGGACTTTGATGATGTCGTACTCGGTCCGCTTGGCGGCGATGTAGTCGTACAGCCCGTCGATATAGGTTTTCTTGATCTGGGTGGACAGGTTCATCTTGGTGGCCCCGGCCCGGACCAGTTCCTGAATGACCTCAAACGGCAGGCCGGTGCCGCCATGCACGACCAGCGGGAACGTCGCCTGCGCGCGGATTTTTCGCAGGGTGTCGATGTTTAGCTTGGGTTCCACTTTGTAGAAACCGTGGGCGGTGCCGATGGCGGCGGCGAGGAAATCCACCCCGGTCCGCCGCTGGAATTCCAGGGCTTCCTCCGGCGTGGTGTAAATCGCGTCATCCTGATGGACAACAATGTCGTCTTCGACCCCGACCACGCGCCCGACCTCGCCCTCGACCGAGACGCCGGCAGCGTGGGCCTCCTCCACCACGCTCTTGGTGATGGCCACGTTCTTTTCAAAGGGATGTTCCGAAGCGTCGATCATCACCGAGGAGTAGCCCGCCTTGATGGCCTCGCTCAGCACCTTCACATCCGTGCCGTGATCGAGATGCAGGGCGACCGGGACGGGGCTGTGGTCCGCCGCCAGCCGGGCCATGGCCACTAGTTTGCGAACGCCGAATTTCTTGATCACGCCCGAGGAGGTCTGCAACATCACCGGCGCCCGGGTCGCTTCGGCCGCCGCCACCACCGCTTCGATGGACAGGAAGTCCACGATATTGAACGCGCCCACGCAGTAGCCGCCGTCGCGGGCCGCTTCGAGCATTTTTTGGGGATTGACTAATGGCATTGGAAGATCCTCCGTGGAAAAAGCTGAAATAGGGAAAGCTGAAAACAGAAATTATTTCAATCGATCGGTGTTATTTCAAGACCGGGAGCCGCCCGTCCTCGGGCGGACAGCGACGGCGTCACTCCAGTTCCGCCCTTTGCATTGGGCCGCCGTCACGCAAACCCCATGGCGCGCGTCTCCGACGATGACGGGTTCGTC
>CAITYL010000104.1 GCA_903896595.1 uncultured Lentisphaerota bacterium | reverse complement strand
GTTGCGGGGTTGCGGGGTTGAGGGGTTGAGGGGTTGAGGGGTTGCGGGGTTGCGGGGTTGCGGGGTTGAGGGGTTGAGGGGTTGCGGGGTTGCGGGGTTGAGGGGTTGAGGGGTTGAGGGGTTGAGGGGTTGAGGGGTTGGGCGGGCGTCTGACAGGCCTGATATGTCCGACTTCATTTTTCCGCCCGCCAAGCCGGTTTTTTCGGCTACAAATTTTCCAAGTGGTACTCGTCGATCTTGCGGTAGAGGGTGCGGCGGCCGATGCCGAGGCGTTTGGCGGCGAGTGTGCGGTTGCCCTGGCATTCCTGCAGGGCGCGGGCGATCAGGTTTTTCTCCTGCAGGGTCAGGTCGAGGGTGTCCCCGGCGCCAGCGGCAACCGACACCTCGCTTGCCGCTGGTGCCGGAGACGGCGCCGGGGCGGCCAGGGCGGCGCGGACTTCGGCGGGGACATCGGCCAGGGTCAGGCTGGAGCCGCGGGCCATGACCGCCATGCGCTCGACCAGGTTGCGGAGTTCGCGGACATTGCCGGGCCAGGCATAGGCCATGAGCAGTTTCAACGCCTCGGGAGTGATGCCGTCGAGGCGTTTGCCGTTTTCCTTCGCGAACAACTTGAGGTAATGGGTGAGCAGCAGCGGAATATCTTCCGGCCGTTGGCGCAAGGGCAGAATATGGATGGCGACGACGTTAAAGCGATAGAAGAGGTCCTCGCGAAAACGGCCGGTGGCAACCTGCTCCTTGAGGTCGCGGTTGGTGGCGGCGATGACGCGCACGTCTACCTCGATGGGGGTGCCGCCACCGACCCGCTCGAAGGTGCGGGTTTCCAGCACGCGCAGGAGCTTGATTTGGGTGGAGGCGTCGATCTCGCCGATTTCATCCAGAAAGAGGGTGCCGCCATCCGCTTTCTCGAAACGACCCGTTTGCCGGTCGATGGCGCCGGTGAAGGCGCCTTTCTCATGGCCGAAGAGTTCGCTTTCCAGCAAATTGGGATTGAGTGAGGCGCAATGGACGGCGATGAACGGCCGTTCGGCGCGCGGACTGAGCCGGTGGATGACGTGGGCCAGCAGTTCCTTGCCGGTGCCGCTTTCGCCGGTGAGCAGGACGGTGGAGCGGGCGGGGGCGACCTGGCGGATCTGCTCGAACAACGGTTCCATGGCGCGGGAGTTGCCGATGACGCCGTCGAAGCCGTAATGGTGGTCGAGCTGGCGGCGCAGTTCCTCGTTTTCAGCGCGCAGGCGCCGGGATTCGAGGCCGCGCTGAATGAGCATTTCGAGGTTGTCCAGATTGACCGGTTTGGCGAGGTAGTCGTAGGCGCCGACCTTCATGGCCTCGACGGCGGTCTGCACCGTGCCGTAGGCGGTGAGCATGATGATGATGGGGGCGTTGGGGCGGGCGGCGACCTGGCGGGTGAAGGCCATGCCGTCGAGTCCCGGCATGCGCAGGTCGGTCAGCACCACATCCACTGGTGATGGTCCGTCCAGCAGGACGAGGGCGCGGGTGGCGTCTTCGGCGAGCAGAACGGTGTACTTGCCGCGCAGGGCGCGGGCCAGCCCTTCGCGGGTGTTGCGCTCGTCGTCAATGATCAGGATAACGGGTTGGGAGGCAGTGCTCATGGCGGCGGTGGCGGGGACGGACGGGGGGATGAGGCTTGGGAAAACACTGTTTCCGGTAATGTAGCCGGCATTGCCACTTCCGACGGTCTGTGGTATTTTGTCGCCCAGGGAGATGCTGACACATGAAAAAACAAATTGCCTTGATCGTGATGACCGCCGCTATCGGCTGGGGCGGCGCCGGCTGCCTGGGGCTCTTCTGCCCGTCAAACCGCATGGCGTCGGAAGTGTTGTGGGACCGTCCGTTTGTTCAGGATACGGTGTTGCCGGCGGTTGCCGAGGCGAAAAACCGCCGGGCTCTCGGCGGCTGTCTTCGGCAATTCGAGCTTCAGCTCGTTGATTTTTATGCTTTCATGCGCTTGGTCGCGGACGGCACGATTAAGGTGACCGAGAATTCGAAGGGCGGCCTGTGGCAGTCCAGCCTCAGCAAGAACGGATTCGAGTATTCGGCGTTCTATCCAGGCAAACGGGCTGCGATCGACCAGTTCGACAAACGTATTAACCGTGATCCCCGTACGTTGGTGTGGGGGTTCGTGTTTCATCCCAATGGCCGGCTCCGGGACGTTCATACTCTGGACTGGGGGTTCCGTTTTGACGAAGCGGGAAAGTTGCGGAGCTTCTGGTTTTCGACAATCGAGGGGGAAAACTTCCTCGTGATCGGGGAGGACGGGAGCGTCAAGTCCGATTTTTTTGAGCATCCCAATGCCGCCGTGCCGGCGGTCAAGCTGATTCAGAACCTGCTGCCCACCGGCTGGAGCTTGGCCTCCACCGTGGAGCCCGCGCAGTTCCGGCCGTTGTCGGGGCTGGCGAACCCGCTGGGACAGATCACCCTGGCGGCACCCGGGAAGCAGCTTACCCGGAACGTGGCGCCGGACCGGCAAGTGACGTTCCAGCCCAACGTGGTCCTTCTCCTCTTCGCCAGACGTGAGGCGGAGCGGGTCGCGGCGGCGGTGGCCAAAACCGCCGCCGGCTCGCGCAATGCTCCGATGATCTTTGGCTGGAGCCGGGACTACATCTTTGTGACCTCTCCTGGTTATATCAACGATGGCGTCCAAAGCGAAGACGCCCACGCCACGATTCGAGAACTGAAAGCCAGTCTGGCGGCAGGCATTACCTTCGAATGAGTTGGGACGATGTCGCCAGGTGACGTGTCTCATGGACGCGCCTATTCGCCGGCTCAGTGTCTTCGTGGCCGGAACGGGCTTTTCAATGGCGAAGCGGAACCGCTCAGCATGGACGCCAGCATGGCGTCTCCGAGCTGCCCCATCGTCTCCAGCACCTCGCTCAACATGTCATGCCGATCCCAAAAGCGCCGCCATCGAGTAGCCGGTTGGAAATTTTGTAGAGTGTGTCCTCGCGGTCGTTCCGTTGCCGTGGCATGCGCATGGCGTGTTCTTTTTTTACGCTAATAAAATAATGGCAAATAAAAGAAAGTTAAAGCGTCGCCCGCAAAAATCAAGATTGGGGACAGGCTCCAATCTTACTTGGCTACAGAAGACGGCGCCAAGCCTCGGCAGGTTATATTGCCGCCAGACGAACGGCCGGCGCATGATCACGGACGAGGGATATACATGAAGACCGAATACGCGTGGCAGATTGTGGCGACAGCCGGGATTTCCATCCTGATGAGCGGTTGTTTGAGCGGCCCCCGAATTGGGAATGCCGCCGGGGTGCCGGAGCGGCACCCCGTTCAGGTTGCTGTGCATGCCGCCCGGCCCGTGGTGGTGGATGGCAAGCTTGATGACGCGGTTTGGGAGCAGGCGCCAGCTTATCCGTTCGGCGTGCCGGCTGCCGTGGCCGCGGCTGATGCCGTGCCAGTGGAGAATGGCGAGGTTCGCTATGCTTGGGATGACACGTATTTTTATGTGGCGGCCCGGTTTACGGACAGCGACATCGTGGCCGAGGGAGAGAAGGACGGCCTGCCCCAGTTCCAGTACGGCGATCTGCTGGAAGTGTTTCTCAAGCCGGTCAATGACACCTATTATTGGGAATTGTACGCCACGCCGCTGAACCGGCAGACTTGCTACTGGTTCCCCGGGCGCGGTCGCCTGGGGCTGCCCAGCGGTTTTGCCGCCAAGGCGCCCGGCATGGTGGTGGCGGCCCGGAGCCAGGGCACGGTGAATGACTGGCGCGATCATGATGTGGCGTGGACGGTTGAAATGGCCATTCCCCGCGCCGTGTTGACGGCCTATGGCGCCAAGTTCGGCCCCGGCGAGCCGTGGCGGGTGCTGGCCGCCCGTTACAATTACAGCCGCTGGCTGCCGCGCCAGGGGCCGGAATTGTCGGTCTGCGTCCCCCTCGACCAAGCCAATTATCATCTGCTTGAGCAGTACGCAACCCTGGTGCTGGCACCATAACACCCCATGGCCGGGTGCATGGCGGTTTTGTTGGACGATGTTGGGAACCCCCTTTTGAGGAAAGGCGGTTCCCAAACCCTCCGTCAAACCTTTTTACACCTTGACGCGGATGGCGCTTCCGTCACAAGCCATTCTGGCAACCTGTTGTGTCAGCGCGCG
>CAITYL010000103.1 GCA_903896595.1 uncultured Lentisphaerota bacterium | reverse complement strand
GCAGCCGCACCTTCATCCTCACCGGAGAAAGCCGGCGCCTGCACGAACACCAGTCCGCCTGACCGTTGCCCCCGGCCATGTCCGCCGCTCGTCACCTGGGCAGCGGCATGGCCGAAACCGGGCCACCCCCGTGGCTCAACCAGTGCCAAACTCATGGCTCAAATCTGTGCCTTTTGAGAGGCTCGCCACAATACTGCTGTTGTTCCTTATCTAATAGGTTTTAAATAGCGATTAGTGCGATATTTATTGGGTACTGTACTAAGTAAAGTCTTATAATTATGCCGGTTGTGACTGTCGTCAATACTCAAGGTTCGTCATATCAGAGGACGCATAACATATTAGGATTATGCGCTGTTTTGCCAGCACGTAATCCTCGTTGGGACGTAACTCTACCGGACGGCAGGGTAAAAGACAAGCGGTTGGCGGAGCGGCTTGGGATCACAAATCACCCGTCCCTAGTGCCCTCCCTAGTGCCCCTATTCTTCCGCGTTACCACAACAGCGCTGTCAGAGGGACCGCGATCACGCGTTTTCCCAACCGCCGGCGTTCCGTGCCCCGGTAGAACACGATGCCCACCGTCCCCTTCCCCGACAACGCCAGGTATTTTTCCAGCCCGGCCCCGTCCTCCACCCGGATCGTGCTGGAGGCCTTGATCTCGAACGGCAACTGTTGGACGCCGCGGACCAGCAGGCCGTCCACTTCCAAGCCGTCATGAGACCGCACAAAATGCAGTCGCATGGAGGAGTCGAACACATCCACCTGTCGGGCAATTTCCATCATCGCAAAGGTTTCGAACAACATTCCACTTAAACCATGCGCCACCGCATCTTTCCAGGTCGCCAATCCGAGAAGTTGCGCCAGCATCCCGGTATCAGACCAATACACCTTGGGCGATTTTACCAACCGTTTCCCCATATTCGTGAACCAGGGCTCAAGACGCCTGACCTGAAAAGACGCTTCCAGCAGCGATAGATAACGCCCGGCCGTAGTGGCGTTCAAGCCGACATCCCGGCCAAGCGAGGCCAGATTCAGCAACTGCGAACTGCGGCTGGCCACGGTCTGGAAAAAGCGGGCAAAGTCAGCCAAGTTGCCGATCGCCGAGATTTGCCGGACATCCCGCTCCAAATACGTGAAACGATAGGCGGCAAACCAATCCCGCCGCGCGTCCACCCCGTTGGCCGTGACTGACAACGGATACCCTCCCGTAAGCAATGCCTCTTCATCAGCAATCTTGGGCAACCCCGTCTGGATGGTCGCTTCGATCTCCGTCACCCCAGCCGCATTCACCCAGTTCAGCCAAGCGGGAACCGCCAACCGTCCTTCTAATTCGCGCCACATGAGGGGGGGCAACGTTAAAATTCCGACCCGACCGGCCAATTCCCGCGCCAGATTCGCGACCAGATTCAAGTCCGCTGAACCGGTGACCAAAAATCGCCCCGGCCGGCGCTCGCGATCCACGAAGGCCTTGATGCGCCTCAACAAGTCCGGACAGCGCTGGACTTCATCCAGGGTCACGTTTGACGCGGTCGAAAGCAGGGCATCGGGATCTGTTTGCGCCAACCCGAGCGTGTCAAAATCGTCCAGCGTAAAATATGCCCGGTCCGCGCCAATGCCGGCGCTTTGAACCAGCGTGGACTTTCCCACCTGACGCGGGCCGATAACCGCGACCACGGGAAATCGG
The DNA here is from genome assembly GCA_903896595.1 of uncultured Lentisphaerota bacterium. Lineage (GTDB taxonomy): Bacteria > Verrucomicrobiota > Lentisphaeria > Oligosphaerales > CAITYL01 > CAITYL01. The sequence continues at coordinate 5,926 of CAITYL010000103.1, read as the reverse complement.
GCCAGGAGTTCCTGCAACCGTTTTTCATGTGCGCGCTTGATCATGCCATCAACTATACCGCCCCTGTTTTTGAAAATCAAACAGCAGATGTTTGATTTTCAAAAACGGGGAAACGTTTTCGCGAGAGGGCAAACTTTATACAAACGATCTCGAATTGATCTTTTTGTCCGGGGCCGGGGTCGGGTTTCACGTCGATGGGGGACAAGCACGACGCTCTCGACCGGAAAGCGGCAAAGGCATTGCCGCACTCCAAAACGGTGCAACCGGGTCCGCCCGGGACGGGCGGCTCCCAAACGCTGGCCTGAGTGACGTTGGCGTTCTCTTGCTCTCACAGAGGCACGGAGAAAACGCCAGGCACCCCATCGCCGTAACGGGCGCCTTTCCTCTGCGGCTCCGTGGCTCTGTGAGAGATAATTATTTTACGGGTGGGTGCGGTTCAGTCAAGGGGCCGGATTCAGAAATGCACAGACTGACTGCCGGGGAATCCACGTATTGTCAATGAGACAGGTGGTGGGGGAAAGGTCTTTCCGCTGCACCTTGTCCAGCAGCAGCTCCACCGCCTTGCTCGCGATCACGGGCAATGGCTGATGCACGGCGGTCAACGGCGGATTCAAGAAGCGCGAAATCGTGGGGTTTTCCATGCAGACCACGGAAAGCTGTTCCGGAACGCGGATCCCCATGATCTGCAAGATGCTCACCAGTTCGAGCTGGTAATCCTCGGCGCCAATGAACAGGCCGGTCGGCTCCTTGGCCAGCAACTGATTGAGCAGCGAATACGGCGGTTGCGCCGACAGGAACCCGCAAAAATCCGCATCCAAAACAAGGCCATGTTCGGCGTAATACTGGGTAAACCCATCCCGCCGTTGCCGGTTGCCCCAATCATCGGAATCCAAGATGATGGCCACCCGCTGATGCCCGGCGTCGAGGAAACCTTTGGCCGCCAGCCGCCCGCTTTGCGCGTGATCACTGGCCACCACGGAACAGTCGTCGAGGCCGCCATGGTTGACCAGGACCCGGGGAATTTTCCGCATGTGGCCCAGGAACTCCCGAACCTGGTTGTTCCACGGCATGGCGATAATGCCATCGACCAAACCCTCATTCAACTGATGAACGTTGTGATTGGTGAACAGTTCCACGGCGATTTCATGCCGCGACAGATCATCAATGAGACCGGCCACCATGGAGGATTGATAGCCGCTGTGCCGGTCGGAATGGGACAGATCCACTAGCACGGCCACCGTCGTCTTGCGCGCCCGCATCTTCGGCCGGAACCCGGACTCGGCCGACGCCGTCAAGATCGCCGTCCGGGCCGCCTCGGAGGTGCGGCCCCGGCCGTTCAGCACCCGGCTGACCGTGCCGTAGGAAAACCCGGTGATCGCCGCCAAGTCATAGATCGAGGTGCACTTGCGTGTTTTAAGGCCTGACTTCAAGAGGAAAATTCCTAATTGGCAATCCGGTGATCCGAAACAAAAAAACGGTACCGCGTTAGGTTGCGATATTAATTACCTTCGAGCCGTTTTCAAAAGTAGCGAAGTTTTTCCATCCCCGGGAGCCGCCCGTCCTCGGGCGGACGAACCCGTCATCGTCGGAGACGCGCATAATTGACTTGGCGGGCGGTGGCCCAATAAAAAAGGGCGGAACTGGTATGACGCCGTCGATTTCCGCCCGAGGACGGGCGGCTCCCGGTCTTGACATAACGCCGATATTAAAAAGCGGCAAAGGAATTGCCGCACTCCAAAAACGGTCCCACCCTGATTGGTACTTTTTAAACCATTTCATTATTATAAGGTTAAGGAAGCATTTAATCGAAGATCGCGGGCCGAGGCGCCCACCGAAATCCGGAACTCGCCGGGTTCGACGCACCAGGCATGGGTGGCGACATCGTAGAAGGCGAAAGCACGCCGTTCCAGCGTCACCACCGCCTCCCGCTCCTCCCCCGGTTGCAGAAACAGCTTGACAAAGCCTTTCAATTCCTTCACGGGCCGCGGCACCGTCGCGACGAGATCGCCCACATACACCTGGGCCACCTCCGCCCCGGCACACCCGCCGGTATTACGGACCCGGAACCGCACCTCGGCGCCGCCCTCCGCCGTGGCCCGGACCGCCAGTCCGGCATAGGCAAAGGTCGTATAGGACAGGCCGAAACCAAAGGGAAACAACGGTGCCGTTCCGCTCCGGTCGAAATGGGCATACCCGCCGAACACGCCTTCCGCATACGCCACGTCAAAGGCCGGCCGGTACTGGCTGACATAATCCGGATCGGCATAGTGCGCCTCGCCCTCCGGGATGTAATGTCCGAACGCCGCGGCATCCGGCCATGCCCGTTCGAGGGTGAACGGCAGGCGCCCGGAGGGATTGACCTCGCCAAAGAGAATCTCCGCCACCGCCTGGCAGCCGTTCTCGCCCGGATACCAGGCATGCAGCACGGCGGCCGTGCCGTCGATCCAGGACGCCATCTCCACGCCGCCGCCCGCCACCACCACCACGATGGTGTTGGGATTGGCGGCCGTGCAACGGCGGATGAGTTGCACCTGCGGCCACGGCAACTCAAATGGCCGGTCGCAGCCTTCGCGCTCACGCTCGGCATCGTAGCCAACGCAAACGATGACGGCATCGGCCGTTTTCAAGTCGTCATCGCGCTCGCCGCGGGTAAGGCGGACCGCCGGCGCCAGGCGGTTGATGGCACCGAGAATGCTGACCGGATCCACTGCCGCCACCCGCGCCGCCCCGCCGCCGCTGGTCGGCGTGGGACAGGCCGCCGGCCCGACCACCGCGAGCGTTTTCATCGTCGGCGCCAAGGGCAGCAGCCCGTCGCGGTTGCGCAACAAGACGCTGCCCTCGCGTGCCGTCTGCAAGGCCACTTCGGCGTGCGCCGGACAACGGCCATGCGGGGTTGAAGCGACGGCGGCCTGGTGCGCATCCAGTTCCAGAGTCCACTCCACTAGTCGCGACACCTTGCGGTCCAATTCATCCGCCGCCAATTTTCCCGCCGCCAGCAGGGTCCGCAGCCGCTCCGCCGCCCACACCTTGCCGCCGGGCATTTCCAGATGCAGCCCGGACTGAAACGCCTTTTCCGTGTCCCAGGTGCCGGCCCAGTCCGACATCACCAGGCCGGTGAACTGCCAATCCCCCAGCAGCACATCCGTAAGCAGCCAGCGGTTTTCGGCGGTGTACTCGCCGTTGAGCAGGTTGTACGAGGTCATGACGCAACGCACCCCCGCCCGCCAGATCGCGGCCTCAAAGACCGGAAAGTAGCGCTCACGCAGCGTCCGCTCGTCAATCACGGAATTGCTGACCGACCGGTGCCAGTCGCTGTTGTTGGCGGCAAAATGTTTGACGGTGGCGGCCACTCCCTGCTCCTGGACGGCCTGGATGTAGGGCACCACCAATTCCGCGGCGAGACACGGATCTTCCCCGAGATACTCAAAATTGCGGCCGCCGTGATGGGTGCGGTACAGGTTCACCCCCGGCCCGAGCAGCACGTCGATGCCGGCGGCGCGGAACTCCTCGCCGACCGCCCGGCCATAGGCGGCGGCCACCTCGCGGTTCCAAGTGGCGGCCAGGCACAGGAAGGCGGGAAAGGCCGTCGCCGGAACGTTGTCTTCACGCAGCCCCATGGTCGCGTCGGCCATGCGCACCCGGCGCACGCCCAGCCGCGGCACGCCCTTGGTCCACATGCTGTCCGTGCCGGTCAGCAAGTCAAGCTTTTCGTCAACCGTCATGGCCGCGACAAGTTCATTTATCTGAGGTCGAAGATCGTTATGCATATCATCCCTATCCACACTTAATCGTGCCGCCATTCCTAGGCTTTCTCACCGAGATTGTGATGATTGACCACCGTCCCGTCATCCCGCTCGTCCACGCGTTCCTCCTTCAACCGGCGGAAGAATTCGCGCATGTCACGAATGCCTCCCCAGGTGAACCAGACCGCGGTCACCAAGGCGAAAATGATGGGAATCCCCATGCCGGTGATGATCTGGTAATTGGCCCAGGTCTGGGTGGACCACGGGGCAAAAATATTCCACACCGTCCCGACCACGGTAATGAGCGTCCACAGCATGCCCCAGCCGAACAGTCCGCCGGCCAACAGCTTGTCGCCGAAGGTGAAATTGTCGTCCATTCCGATCAATTTGCCCCAAATGACCTTCTTTTTGGATTTCGTCTGGAACTTTTTCTCTGATTCCACCGCATAAATTCCCCGGTGCAGCAGCCGTTCCATGTTAAAGTCTCCCCGGCAGGTCAGCAACGACACCACCGCATAAATCAGACAGGCCGAGATCGAGCCAAAAAAGCCGATTTGCGCGCCATTGAGCGGGAACCCATCCCCCCAGATCTGCCGGGCAATGATGCCACTGGTGATCAGGCTGGAGCCGCTCAGCAGACCAGCCCAGGCCCCGGCGGTCGTGCCTTTCTTCCAATACAAGCCGCCAATGATCGCGACCCCGGCGCCGCCGACAAAGAGCGCCTCGGTGACCATGAACCACATGACGACATACTCGGTCTGCCGGAACAGGCAGCCGAAAAGAAACGCAAAAAACGCCACGCCGGCCATCGACCATCTCAGCAGGCGGATATGCTGCTTGGGAGTGAACGGTTTTTTGCGGAGCGGCACCAGCACGTCCTGAATGAAGAGGCTGCCCCAGGAATGGAGGTGGTTGCCGTCCCCGCCGAACACTCCCATGAGCAGGACGATGCACAGCGCCCCCTTGATGCCGGCCGGCAGCATGTGCTCGACCGCAATGGGAATGGTCATCTGCTCCTGAATCTGCGGCTGGGCGATCTTCGCCACCTCCGTCCGCACGGCCGCCGCCTGATGCGCAAAATCGGCATGGCCGAGATAGGTCATCGCGCACACCGCCAGCAGGGTGATCACGGCGCCGTTGCCCATGCCTCGCCAGCCCGACATGATGCCGCCCATGCGGGATTCGTGGGCGGTCACCGCCGCCGTGTTGTAGGCACTCTGGTTCTGCCAGGCGATCGTCCGGTAAATCCCGCCCCACAACCCGATCAGCACATACCAAATATTAAAGTCTTTCAAGCCCATGACATCAAAGGGATTGACAAACGACTGGCCGGGCGGACGGTTGACCAGTACCTGGCTGATTTGGTCCCAGCTGAACATCACCAGCAGCGCCGCAATGATGACCAGGAACAGCACCTGCGACAGCATCCCCTCAATGCAGTTGGTGACCATCAGGGTGATCAGCCCCCCGGACAGGGTCAGCGCCAGGGTCAGCGCCAGCAACAACGCCATCAGCGGGATATACGTATGCACCTGCCAGCCGAACAGGGAAAAGGTCTGCGGCAGCCCCAAAAAATAGGTCAACGCCCGGGACCCCACCACCGGAATGATGCCGTAATTCACCAAGCCCGCGCCAAACCCCAAAAACCCGGCGAAGACGCGAAAGGACTTGCTGTACCGGATTTCAAAGAATTGCGCGAGCGTGAGGGCGCGCGTTTCCCGGAAGCGGTAGATCACCCAGCCGCTGATGCCGATGATCAGAAAGAGCGGGCCAAAGAGCGGGCCCCACCACCCCAGCGCAAACCCCGACTGGGCGATGGCCTCAAACATGGCCACGAACACCACGGCGCCGACGCCCTGCTCGCCTTTGGCCACCGCCAGCAGATACCGGCCCGCCAAGCGTCCACCAGACAGAAAATCAGCCACCCCTCTTACATACTTGTTCGTGTAATACGCAACAAATAACAAGCCGATCAACGGAAGTGAAATCAATAGCCAGTCAAGAAAATGCATGGAGGCGCCCTATTTATGAACACGCACTAACCTGGATTATTCACAATAAAAAAGCGAAGTACTTGCTAACATATTGAACAGCAATATGTTATCTTCTTTCACCCGCCAGGACGAAAGGCAAGGACTTCGCATGAAGCAAAATACTCCAGATTTGTTCGGGTTCACGCCGGT
>CAITYL010000102.1 GCA_903896595.1 uncultured Lentisphaerota bacterium | reverse complement strand
TTAACTTCAAAAGTCAAAAGTATCAAAAAAAGGTTTAAAATATTAATAATATACATCGTTCTGTTCCTCACCATATTTGGCGGGTGGTGGTCCAATAAAAAGGCAGAACAGGTGTGACGCCATCGATTTCCGCCCGAGGACGGGCGGCTCCCGGTCTTGACATAACGCCGATATTAAAACGCGGTAAAGACGGAATTGCCGTACTCCAAGAATAGCGCCTTTCATGAATAATGCAGGCTAATGTGGTTTGATCTTTCAATAGAATAACTACTCTATCTATAAAACAAGGCATTGCAAATGGCTTACCCCTAAGCCTCGTGCAAAACCCCCGTTTTCCCGTGGGGTGTTGGGTATTCTGTAGCAAAGGGCTTGCCCTTCGAAGAGCGCGCTGCAATCGCTTTGCTACATTGGCCTCGAAGCGGGGCTTTTATTCACACGGCGGTTTACTATTTCATGCCGGGCGGCGCGGTGGAGCCGCGGATCACCAGTTCATGCTCCAGGCGGACCGGCGGGGGCGGGGGCTGCCCGGTGAGGAGCGCCAGCATGGCCGCCACATGCCGTTCGACCATGGCTTCGTAGGGGAAGCGCAGGGTGGTTAACTCCGGATCGCAGGCCACTGCCAGGGGCACGTCGTCCGCCCCGGTGACGGAAATGTCCTGCGGCACGCGCAGGCCGGCCCGGCGCAGGGCGCGGATGACGCCCACGGCGTAGATGTCGTTGCCGGCCATGATGGCGGTGCAGCCGGCGTTGACCAATTGGGGGGTGACCTGTTCCGCGAGCGCCTGATCCCACTGGGCGTTGGCGGTCCAGGCGGGATTGGGCGGGCAACCGTGGCAGGTCATGACGCGTTTGTAGGCGGCGAGTTCAATTCGGGTGATGTCGAATCCGGTGGGGCCGTGGACAAAGCCGATGCGCCGGTGTCCCAGCCCCAGCAGATGGTCGAGGGCGATTTCCACCTCGCGGGCGGTATCCACGCAGGCCGGGGAACTGGGATGGCGGCGGTTGTAGGTGACGACCGGCAACGGGCGCAGGGTGTCGATGACGGTGTCCGTGTCCAGATAGCTGTCGGCGTTGATCAGGCCGTCCATCATGCCGGCCGGAATCTGGCGCAGGTAATCCACGTCGTTTTTCTTGCCGCCGCCGCTGATACCGAGCAGGAGGCGGTAGCCATGGCGGTGCAGGGCCTGTTCAAAGGCGTCCACCATCCGTCCCGTGGCGGGGTCGGCCACCCGCCACACCAGCAGGCCGATAATGTTGGTCCGCTGGGTGCGCATGGCCCGCGCCGAATGGTTGGGGCGGTAGTTCAGCCGCGCCGCAATGGCCCGGATGCGCTCGGCCCGTTCCTGGACGGCGGCGCCGTACACGCCTTTGTTGCGGCCGTTCAAGACGTTGGAGACGGTCTTGAACGAGACGCCGGCTTCACTGGCAATGTCGCGGAGGGTGGTCATGAGTTAGGCTGTTAGGCTGTAGGCGGTTAGGCTGTTAGGCTGAAGGTCATAAAACCCACTGAGTACATTGGAATTTAGAATTCAGAAGCCAGAATTCAGCATAAAACGCGGACGCACTTCCGTAGCAAAGGGCTTGCAGCCCGCCAGATCGAAAAAGTGATCTCGAAGAGCGCGATGCAATCGCTTTGCTACATTGGCATTTTATTCACTGAACGCCTTATCGGTAAAACGGAGTTTTGCAAGCGCCTCTAAGGTCTCACCTAATTTTGTCGGCTATGCATGGAAGGTGACGCGGTGCCAATATAACGGTTAGGCTGAAGCGTGTTAGGCTGTAGGCTGAAGGTCATTGAGTTGTCACCCTAACGCGGCATATCTCGTCGCCGCCTGATACCGGTTTCACATCAAACATTGCTTTCTCTCGCAAAGCCGCAGAGAGCGCCAAGAAATTCACATTTTCGTGAGGTGCTTGCAAAAACAACGACGTTTTTCCATAACCGGGAGCCGCCCGTCCTCGGGCGGACGAAGCCGTCATCGTCGGAGACGCGCATAATTGGTTTTGACGGCCGGTGCTCAATAAAAAGGGCGGAACTGGTGTGACGCCATCGAGTTCCGCCCGAGGACGGGCGGC
>CAITYL010000101.1 GCA_903896595.1 uncultured Lentisphaerota bacterium | reverse complement strand
TGCTCGTTGTCGTCCATCGTACTCGATTCGATTACGACAACGAGCACGACAACGAGCACACGAATCTGGAGTGGAACGACGTGGAACTCTGCCAAACAGCGTAAACTAGACCGCGGGCCGGCCGTTCGCCATGGGGTGTTCACCCCAAACGAGTCGCGTGCAAGCGGCGAGCGCGAAGGGCTTGACATTATCTTAATTTAAATTACCGTAATATGGGTTACGATATCCTGAATCCGTTCCCGCTCAAGACGATCCGGGATGTCTTGGCCGACCACGGGGTGGCGGTAAAAAAAGGCGCCAAGGAGATGAAAGCGCTTTTTGACGCCTATGTCCTGAACGGCACCTATTTTTCCATCCTTGAGCTGATTGCCGCAGGCAAGACCGCCCGCACCGAAATCGAGTCCCTGCTGGAGGTTGATATCGGAGGCTATCTGGACCGGCTGGAAAACCGTTTTGACTTGGTTTCCAAGCATAAGCCGGTCAACGCCAAGCCCAATTCCCGAACCCAGAAATACCGGATCCGGGACAACTTTTTAAGTTTCTGGTTCCGTTTCATTTACCGGAACCGTTCCGCCATTGAAACCGGCAATTACCGGTATATCCGGGAACTCATCCACCGGGATTACCGTGCCTATTGCGGCGTTCTCCTGGAAAAATGTTTCCAGGAATTAGTGGCCGGCACCGGAGACTACAATCGGATCGGCAATTACTGGGAGCGGGGCAACGAGAACGAAATTGACTTGGTGGCAGTGAACGACATGAAGCGGAAACTGCTGCTGGCCGACATCAAACTGAGCCCGGCCAAACTCAACTTGACTTTATTGAAAAGCAAAGCCACAAGCCTGCTCCAATCCTATCCCGGCCATCACCCCCAGTGGCTGGGGCTAAGTCTCGCGAATATTGCCGACTACCTTTGATGGAAAAAGGTTTTTGACTCCGGTGGCTTTGAGGAATGGCGGTTCCCAATAATCTTCGTCATGGGGGGCGTCCTCCCCGTCCTCATGGTCCTCATTGGCGTTGCGTGTCCTCAATGTCCTCGCCCCCCCCCGTTCCCGCCCAGTGGCCATGGCCGCCGAGGACAAAGAGGACGGGGAAAACCGGAGGACGTTGAGGACCAAGAGGACGCGGCAAAGAGGTGCGTAGGGTGAATTACGGTTCGCGGTGGTGGACCGTGGAAATGGCTCAATCGTCACGTGTTTTATCCGCGTTAATCCGCGTAATCCGCGGTCAAAAATAGCATTTAACCAGCGACGTTTGAAAGCACTTCAAAACTATTCTCTCACAGAGGCACAAAGGCACGGAGAAATAAATTATGTTTTCTTGGTGATCTTTGTGTCTCTGTGAGAAAACATTGCGTTTGATCCGATAAAACGGTCATGCACCTCCGTACCTTCGTGGCAGGGCACCTGGCGAATCACAGCAGGGGCAGAAGAATGCGGGCAATGAGCGCATGGGCTTCGGCGGGATCGTAGCGGATGCCGGCACGGAGTAGCGACGTGATGTCACCTTGGAACCGGCTGTCCCCCAGTTTTTGCTCAAGATTCAGTTCATACTCCCTGCGGCTCACGCACAGGCCGCCGTGCTGCATGTAGGCGGTAAAGCAGCGGACAATCTCGGCGGGGCGGGCTTGGCCGCGGACAAGCCCCTCCCACAGGTCAAACAGGTCGCGCCCCTTGCGGCGCTGGTAGAGCGCGCGCATTTTCGTGCCAAGCAACTCCTCCAGCCGATAGGTACGCAAGGTGCATTCACCCGCGAACCAGCGGGTGTTGACGGCAAAAGGCCGGGATTCCGCGTCGCACACCGAGAAGTGCTCGCGAGTATTGATTTCGACCTTCAGCCGCATCCGGCGCATCGGTGGCAGTTCAGTGTCATAGAAAAAGGAGCTGGCGTTGCAGCACGGGGCTCCGAAACAGTTCCACCAGCGCGCGGCTGAGGGCAAGATCCTGTTCGACCTGTGCGTCATCGGCCCAGGGATGGGCGCCACGCCAAGCAGTGATATCGGAGGCGGGTATCATGCGTCAAACACAGGCTCCACATTTTCAACCACGCGCCAGTGCGGGTGCAAACGTCCGCGAGATGGCGCGGCTGGGTCAAGCAGCACCTTGAGCGGATCGTTCTTGGGCAAGGTGGCCGCCAGTGGCTTGGACAAGTCATCATGCCCGAGGCGTTCCAGCAACCAGCCAAGACGCCGAACCAAGCTGCGCTCCGGCTCCGCCGCGCACGCCGCCAGCAGGCCGTCGGGACGCACGGCATCCACCAGTTCGGCCAGTACCGGAGTCACGCCGCCAAGCCCGCCCAGACGAGGTTGAAAGCGCAGGAGATCCAGCGCCGTCCAGGCCGGCGTTGAAACCGGCACGTCCCCCGTCTGCACCCGATGCGCCTTTGTGAGCGCCGAGGTGAACCGCCGGAACACGAAAAACGCAATCCGTCCGCGAGGCGTCTCTACAGGGCCTGACGGGTCGTTCGTGACCACCTGTAATTCCTGCGGCTGTTGGTGCCCGGCTCCGTGCCAGGCGGCGGCGCTGAGAAGCCCAACATAAAAGGGCTGGCGCCGTTCCTGCATCAGATCGCCGATGTACCATTCCGCCGGAACATCGCCCGTCGCCCGGTGTTCAATCGGCACGATGGTGTAGAACCCGCGGCAGACATGACAGATACGCCTGGAAGCGGCGAGGCGTTGCAAGGCCCGAGTCAGGCTGGCGCTCCGCATGGGCAAGGCCGCTTGTGCGGCGGCACGGGCAAAGCAGTAGCGCCCCTGTGCCTGCTGGCCATCCACCCATTTTGATAAGTTCTCAGGAATCTCATTCATGGTTTTTATTTTAATCAAAGCGGACAATATGTGTCTGCTTTGGCGATATAATAAACCCGTAAGCGTAACTATCAATAGATGCAGGTCAGATTCTGTTTTGATCAAGGTGAATCTGCCTGCCCTGCGGCACGGGTGCCTCTTGGTGGCCATGGGAGAGGCCTGTCCGCCGGGGGTTCATCCCTTTCGGATGATGAGGAATTCATCGGGCGTGAGAACGGGAAGGTGGCCGGCGGGAAAATCCGCGGTGTCGCGCGTGATGAGGCATTGGGCATCGGCATGCAGGGCGCTAAACCACAGCGGAGGCCGGATAAAACGGGGCGCGCCGGGCCAACACGTCAAGCAGCACGTTGGTGTCAATGAAAACACGCTTCATGAGCGGATGCCGTGCTTGTCCGCCAGGGCGTCGCCAAGCAGATCCTCATACGAGGAACCGGGTGGCAGTTTCAACAGGCCGGAGGCCTTGAGAGTGAGTGGTCCGAGCCGGACCGCGCCGGCAGGGTCCTCGCCGCCGGAGACGGCGTCGAGATAATGGGTGACCATGCTGGAAAGACTGGTCCGCCGACGTTTTGCCAGTTTCTTGGCACGGTTGACGATGCCTTGTTCGGACGACAGCGTCAGCTTGGCCATGGGACACCTCGCGTTATACGTGAATTTTATAAGATAATATACGTATTGCGGCCGTTTTGCCAACGCCCGCCACCGTTGCCACCAAGCGGCGGCTTCGGCGCCGATTCCGGCAATCTCCTGCCTGGTCTTCTCCGTGCCTCGGTGTCTCTAGCGTAGCGGGTGGTGAACCAGGCGTTTCACCGGCCATACATGCAAAGTGGGTCATCGGATCGACTCCATCGCGGCCGTGTAGTCGCCGCGGCGCGCCGCCCGGTTGCAGTGGGCGCGATGCAGCAGCGCCTGCTGCGCCGCCGCCACGTTGGCCGCCTCGCCATGCCAGATCGTCAACGCCGGTTGCTGGATGGCGCCACTGATGCACGCCCCGAGGCCGGGTGTGGTTACGATCATTTCCCGATAGGCGCGCCGGGTCTCCTGGGTCTGGGGAATCCCCTCCTTGGCAAAGCGCCGGTTGCAGGTCGGAGTGCTTTCATCCATCGCCAACAGGCCTTTGTCGTTGGCGACCAGGAAGTTCGCGGTGTCGATCAGGGGGTGCGTGTTCATGGACAGTTGCTCCATTGCCAATGGCGGATTTCCGGCAGGTCCTGGCCGTGTTGGTTGATGTACTGCTTGTGCTCAACCAGCTTGTCCATGAGCTGCTGCTTCAGGCGGATTCCTGGATTCCCAGTCTGCGGCAGGCGGTCGATGGTGTCCATCACGAGATGAAAGCGGTCCAGGTCGTTCAGCACGGTCATGTCAAAGGGCGTGGTAATGGTGCCTTCTTCCTTGTAGCCGCGGACGTGAATGTTGTCGTGGTTGGTGCGGCGGTAGGTGAGCCGGTGGATCAGCCACGGGTAGGCATGGAAGGCGAAGATGACCGGTTTGTCGGTGGTGAACAGGGCGTCGAACTCGTGGTCGCTCAACCCATGCGGATGCTCGGACTGCGGCTGCAGCTTCATGAGATCGACGATATTGACCACCCGGATTTTTACGGCGGGCAGATGCTGGCGAAGAATGGAAACCGCGGCAAGCGTTTCCAGCGTGGGCACGTCGCCGCAGCAGGCCATGACGACATCGGGCTCGCCGCCGGCGGCGCTGCCGGCCCACGGCCAGATGCCAATGCCCGCGGCGCAGTGCTTGACGGCGGCGTCCATGGTCAGCCACTGGGGCGCCTGATACTTGCCCGCGATCACCACATTGACGTAGTGGCGGCTGCGCAGGCAGTGGTCCATCACCGACAGCAGGCAGTTGGCATCCGGCGGCAGGTAAACGCGCACCACGGAGGCTTTCTTGTTCATGACATGATCAATGAACCCGGGATCCTGATGGGTAAAGCCGTTGTGCATTTGCTGCCAGACATGGGAGGCGAGCAGATAATTCAGCGAGGCGATCTTGCGCCGCCACGGCAACTCCGCGGTGACTTTCAACCACTTGGCGTGCTGGTTAAACATCGAGTCGATGATATGGATGAACGCCTCGTAGCAGTTGAACAGCCCGTGCCGGCCGGTCAGCAGGTAGCCTTCGAGCCAGCCCTCGCATTGATGCTCGCTCAACACTTCCATGACGCGACCCGTCGGGGCGAGAAACTCATCGTTGTCTTGCGTTCGGGCATCCCACTGCCGGTTGGTCGCCTCAAACACGGCGTTCAGGCGGTTGGAGAGGGTTTCGTCGGGGCCAAAGATGCGGAAATTACGTTGCGCTTGATTGAGCTTGACCACGTCACGCAGGAACACGCCGAGTTCGTGGGTGTCGGCGGCGGTGACGGCTCCGGGGGAGGGCACGGTCACCGCGTAATTCCGAAAGTCCGGCAGGGCCAGGTCGCGGAGCAGCAGGCCGCCGTTGGCGTGGGGATTCGCGCCCATCCGGCGTTCGTCTTTGGGTGCGAGTTCGGCCAGCTCCGGTTTCAGCCGGCCCGACTCATCAAAGAGTTCCTCCGGCCGGTAGCTGCGCAACCACTCCTCCAGCAGTTTGAGGTGTTCGGGATGCGCGGCGGGATCCGAGAGCGGTACCTGATGCGCGCGGAAGGTCCCTTCAATTTTCAGGCCGTCCACCCATTGCGGCCCCGTCCAGCCTTTCGGGGATTTGAGGACGATCATCGGCCAGCGCGGGCGCATGGTATTGCCGTTGCTGCGGGCGTCATGTTGGATGCGCTTGATCTCCTCCACCGCCTGGTCCAGCGTCGAGGCCATGGCCTCATGCATTAGAGCCGGCTCGTCTCCTTCAACGTAATAAGGCGTCCAGCCGTTGCCGCGCAGGAACTGGTCCAACTCCTCCGGCTCGATGCGCGCGAGCACGGTCGGGTTGGCGATTTTGTAGCCGTTGAGGTGCAGGATGGGCAGCACGGCGCCGTCAGTGGCGGCATCAAGAAACTTATTGGAGTGCCACGCCGTGGCCAGCGGTCCGGTTTCCGCTTCGCCGTCGCCGATGCAGCAGGCCACGACCAGCTCCGGGTTGTCGAACACCGCCCCGAACGCATGGCTCAGGGAATAGCCCAGTTCGCCGCCTTCGTGAATCGAGCCCGGACACTCCGGGGAGGCGTGGCTGGGAATGCCGCCGGGAAAGGAAAATTGCCGGAACAGCCGCCGCAACCCGGCCTCATCTTGGCTGATCGCGGGATAGATTTCGCTGTAGGTTCCTTCGAGGTACGTATTGGCCACCACGGCCGGACCACCGTGCCCGGGGCCGGAAACGTAAATCATGTCAAGATCGTATTTTTTGATCACTCGGTTCAAATGCACATAAATGAAGTTCTGTCCGGGGGTCGTCCCCCAGTGTCCCAGCAAGATGTGCTTGATATCCGCGAGCGCCAGCGGCCGTTTCAACAACGGATTGTCGCAGAGGTAGATTTGGCCGACCGACAGGTAGTTGGCGGCGCGCCAATAGGCATCCACCTGGTGGAGCAGGGCGGCCGTGAGCGTGGTTTTTTCCGTGGCCATGGCTTGTCTCCCGCCGATGCCGTCGTTAAGGCGCGTTTTCGATTACCTTTAGCCTACAGCCAACCCGGCATAGCCGTACCAAACTAAGATCTCACACGAAGACACGAAGTCACGAAGAAATTAGAAAATTTAGTTGGGGTGAATATATCACTTCGCGGAACCACCCCCCCCCAAAGAATTCTCTCGCAAAGATCGCCAAGTACGCCAAGAAAATTCAAAAACAACCTCCGTGAATTTCCTTTGCGATCTCCGCGATCTTGGCGAGAGAAAAATAAGATCATTGCCAACACCGGAAGCACCCGCTGGTTCTTCCGGGGGTTGCGGGATGACCGGAGGCTCAATCGGCGATGACGCGCGTCCCTTTCATCGTCCCGGACGTATTCTGGTCGGTGGTATACGTCCCCTCGAATTCCTTGTCGCATGACAGCGACCCGCTCAAATTAAACTCGCGTTTGCCGTCGTTACGCTTCCCGTTAATCATGAATTTCGAACTGTTTTCTGACACGGACCCCGTGAGATTAAACTCACCAAAGGCATCGTTGCATTTGCCCGTGATCGCGTACGACTCCTGGGCGATCGTCATGGAGCCGTTTTGCACTTCGTTTTTGCCGGTTTCCTCGAACGTGTATGTCCAGGTGCCGGTCATGTTGTGATGTTTTGGAATCGAGACGCACGCGGTGATCAATCCCGCGGCGAGCAGGGCCACGGCGGTCATGATGAAAGTCTTCATTTTTTTACCTTGATTTATTTCTTGGTTGTTGCGGGGCAGAGCGCCCCAGCGGTTGCCGGTTTGTTGTTTCTAACTGAATCATTTGTCCTTTTTTGCGGTTTTTCCTCCTTTCGCGTGACAGACATGAGTCGTCCGCGGAAATGATGGTCTGCGTGCCTTCGCGGTTAATCGCAAGGATGGTGAATAATCCAGGCTAGCTGCCGGCGATTTCGAGGCAGGCGCCGCGCCAGCAGCAACCCTCCTGACCGCAGGAACCGACCTTGGGCGTGGCAAAGCACGAGCAATTGCCCTCGGCCGCCTGAATGGCCTGAATGAGCTCCGTTTTATGGGTGTGCCTGGCGAAGGTTACCCCCATGTCACGGGCTTTGTTGCGGATCTCGTTGATCTTGAGCTTTTCCACGGTGCGTCTCTTTGGGTTGCGGGGCCATGAAATCAATACCCGGCTCTCGCGGTACTTTTGCAAGAACCTCTAATGCAGTAAACAATAACGGTGATTGGTCCGCTTGTTATGGGGTCTAACCCTGCCGCCCCATGGGATGTAACCCTACCGGGGCAGGGTCAGCCAGAAGGTGCTGCCGTGGCCAACCGCGCTGTCAACCCCGATACGGCCGCCGTGGGCCTCGACGGCCAGCTTGCAGAAGGTTAAGCCCAAGCCTGTGCCCTGGCGATGGCCCGGGTCTTCAATCTGACCGAATTTTTCAAAGATCCGCTGGTGATTTTCAGGCGCAATGCCGGGGCCGGCGTCGATGACGGCGACGCGGACCTCATGGTCGGAGGCGGTGACGGTTACGTGAATGTCGCCGCCAGTTGGGGTGTACCGGACGGCGTTGCCGAGCAGGTTCTGAAACACCCGCCGAATCAACACGACGTCGGCCAAAACGGCGGGGGACACGTCCGGCGCGTCAACGGTTACCGTGCGGTTGCCGGGCAACGGTTGGGTGGCGGCCACCGCCACCCGGATCAGCGTGGCCAGGTCGCACGGCTCGCCTTGCAGCTTCATCGCGCCCGTCTCCAGCTTGCTGACATCCAAAATGGACCGGATCATGGTGCGCAATTCCTCGGCACTGAGGCGCGCCAAGGTAACGAGTTTTCGGACCCCGGTTGAAAGCTTTTGGGCCTCGCCCTCCTCGAGAATGTTCAGCAGCCCGAAGATGACCAACAGCGGGTTGTTCAGGTCGTGAACCACCATGTGGGTCAAATCGTCGCGCAGTTTTTCCAGCCGGCGCAATTGCAGATGGGTTTTGACCCGGGCATAGACTTCTTCAAACTGGAACGGCTTGGTCACGTAGTCCACGCCGCCCACCTGAAAGGCTTTCACCTTGTCAAGGGTTTCATGACGCGCGCTGATGAAAATGACCGGGATCGCTTTTAGCGTGTCGTCGGCCTTGAGTTGCGCGCAGACTTCGTAGCCGTTCATGTCCGGCATGGTAACGTCAAGCAAGATCAGGTCGGGTGGTTCGGCGCGGGCGGCTTCCAGCGCCAGCGTGCCGCTGAGCACCGGGCGCGGGTGGTAACCACGCTCCGCCAGCATTCGCACCAGCAACAGCACATTGGCGGGCGTGTCATCCACGATCAGAATATTGGGCGCCGGCGGGGATTGGGTGATGGTCATGCCTTGTTGCCCTCCGCATATTTCAGGGCCACATTCAGCGCGTCCATAAACTCCTTGACTTTGATGGGTTTGGTGAGATAGCTGAAGAACCCCATGGCCAGTCCTTTTTCGACATCGCGCAGCATGGCATTGGCGCTGATGGCCACGACGGGGATGTGGGCGGTGGCCGGATCCGCGCGCAACACCTTCAAGGCGTCGATGCCACTGATGCCGGGCAGGTTGATGTCCATCAAGATCACCGTCGGCCGGGTGGTCCGGGCCAGCTCAATGCCCAGTGTTGCGTTGACCGCGGTCAGCAACCGAACGTCCGGCCGCCGCTCAATGAGTTGCGCGACCAGCTTCATGTTTGCCGGGTTGTCCTCGATATAGAGCACCGTGCGCAGTCGCGTGCAGGTCGGCACCGGCGGCCCGTCAAAGACGGCGACTTCGTTGCCGTGGACGGCGGCGCGGGGCGCGGTGGCGGCGGGCAGTTCGCACCAGAACACACTGCCCTCGCCGACCGTGCTTTCAACACCGAGGACGCCCTCCATCAATTCCGCCAGACGCTTGGTCACCACCAAGCCAAAACCCGTGCCGGCCACGCTGCCGGTTTCCTGGCCGAGACGGTTGAAGGGTTGGAACAGTTGCGCCAGCTTTTCCGCCGGCAATCCCGCACCGGTGTCCGCGACGCTGATGCGAATGCGTCCCGGGGTATTCACGGCGTAGTCCACCGTCACCGTTCCTTGCTCTTTGTTGTATTTGATCGCGTTGGACAGCAGGTTAATGAGAATCTGTTTCAACCGAGTCCGGTCCGCCTTGACAAAAACGGGGAGGTCGAAGCGGGGAAACGTCATGCGGATATCGCGCTGTTGCGCCTGCGGTTCCATCATGGCCTGGCATTCGGCGATGATTTCGGATAACAACACCGATTCCGGTGACAGCGACACCTTTCCGGACTCGATCACGGCAAGATCGAGGATTTCGTTGATCAGTCGCAACAAATGCCAGCCCGCTTGGAGAATCTGGTCAATACTTTCCTTCTGCGAGTCGGTTGGCGGCGGGGAGGCCGAATCCATCAGTTGGGCAAAGCCGAGAATCGCATTGAGCGGGCTGCGCAGCTCATGGCTCATGCTGGAAAGAAACTCCGATTTTGCCAGGTTGGCTTTTTCCGCGACCGACTTGGCGATCTCCAGCGCGATATTCGTGTCCTGGAGCGCCAGCTCGTTACGTTTGCGTTCCGTGATGTCCCGCGCGGCGGCGAAAACGCCCTGCAACGTGCGCTCGCGGTCGTAAAAGGTGGTGGCGTTAAAGGACACCTCGGTTTTTTTGCCACCCCGATTATAGGCGGTAAGTTCGTAGTCGGTGATTTTCTTTTGGTTCAGCACCAGTCGGATCGCCGCATCGGCCCGTTCCCGATCCGTGAAGTAGTTCTTGAACAGCGCGCCAATCAGTTCGTCGCGGGTGCAGCCGGTGAGCGCCTCCATTTCCTTGTTGACATCGGTAATGACGCCGGCCGGATCGGTGGTCATGATCGCGTCGATGTTGGATTCGATCAGCGAGCGGGAGTAAAACTGCTGGTCGCGCAGGCGCTGGTCAAGCTTTTTTTGCTCGGCTTCAATCTCCTTGCGCGCCGTATTGTCGGTGCCGATCAAGAGATAACCGATAATGTCATCTTGGGCGTCGCGCAGCGCGGTGACCGACACGACGGCCGGGAAGCGGCTGCCGTCCTTGCGGATGTAGGTCAGTTCGTAGATGTCCTCGATGCCGCGCGCGGCCTTGAACACCAGGGCCTCGAAGCCTGGCGTGATGAGGGTGCCGAGTTCCGCGCTCAACGCCTTGGCCCGCGCGATTACCTCCCGCGAATCGGAAATGTCGGCCGGACTGATCTTGTTCATCACGTCGGCGGCCGCGTAGCCCAGCATGCGTTCCGCGCCGACGTTGAAGATCTGGATGACGCCCTTGGCGTCCGTGGCGATGCTCGAGAAGTTGGCACTGTTAAAAATGGCGGCCTGCAAGGCACCCGCCTTGAGCAGTGCCGCTTCCACACGCTTGCGGGCGGTGTTGTCGGTGCCGATCAGCAAATACCCGATAATGGCGTTTTGAGCGTCACGCAGCGCGGTGACCGACACGACGGCCGGGAAGCGGCTGCCGTCCTTGCGGATGTAGGTCAGTTCATAAATGTCTTCGATGCCGCGCGCGGCCTTGAACACCAGGGCATCGAAGCCCGGCGTGATCGGCGTGCCGAGTTCCGTGCTCAATGCTTTGGCCCGCGCAATCAACTCCTGCGGATCGGAAATGTCGGCCGGCGTAATCTTGTTCATCACGTCGGCGGCCGCGTAGCCCAGCATGCGTTCCGCGCCAACGTTGAAGATCTGGATGACGCCCTTGGCGTCCGTGGCGATGCTGGAAAAGTTGGCACTGTTGAAAATGGCGTTTTGCAGTGCCCCTGTTTTAAGCAACGCCTCATGGCGCCGCACCTCGGCGAGCACGCTTCCCAGGGATTCGCACCTCGACGAGGCTTTCGGATCGAGGTTCTTTTTAATCGTGGCGCGTCGAGTGTTCATCCATCGTCCTTTGGGGTTTTCCGGGCATGGCGTTCTTCCACCGCCATACCCCCAACCCGGCATAGCCGGAACCAAAATAACTTCATTTCACCACAGAGGACACAGAGAGCACAGAGATGCGAGACTGGGTGGTGCCGAAAAACCGGGCTGGTATCCGGTCTTTTTTCTCTGTGTTCTCTGTGCCCTCTGTGGTAAAATCTTGCGTATCTTGCAACTGATTTCACTCTTCAGGCACTACGTTACGACGGCAACCGACCCGGCGCTATGGGGTGTTGTCCCCATAGCCCGGTGGTTTCATGTTGCGGCCTCATGCGTGTCCAAGACCTCGCGCACCTTGCGGGCCAAGGCGTCACGGGTGAACGGTTTGCCGATGAATGCCGTGTTTTCTTCCAGCACGCCGCGGTCGGCCATGACGTCCGCCGTGTAGCCGGACATAAACAACACCTTGATGCCGGGCCTGGCCGCGCCGATGCGGTTCGCCAGTTGGCGTCCGTCCAGACCGGGCATCACCACGTCCGTCAGCAAAAGCTGGATGTCGCCGGGGTGTTGGCCAACCCATGTCAGGGCTTCCTCCGGGGTTTCCGCCACCAGCAGGTTGTACCCGAGGCTTTCCAGGAAGCGGTGGCAAATCCGGCGCAGCGATTTCTCGTCCTCGACCAGCAGGATGGTTTCCCCCTGGCCGGCGGGTGTTTTCGTCGTGCAGGAGACGGCGGCCTCCACGGCCGCGTCCGCCACTTGGGGCAGATAGATCTTGAACGTTGCGCCCCGGCCCGGTTCACTGTAGGCGTAGATGAAACCGTGGTTCTGCTTGGCGATGCCGTACACGGTGGCTAGCCCCAGGCCGGTGCCTTTGCCGATGCCCTTGGTGGTGAAGAACGGCTCAAAGATCTGCGCCAAGATCTCAGGGCTCATGCCGGCGCCCGTGTCGCCGACCGCCAGGAACACATACGCGCCGGGAATGGCATCGGCGTGACTGGCACGGGTGGTGGCGTCAATGACGGTGTTGCCGGTCTCCAGGGTGATCTTGCCGACGCCGGCGATGGCGTCCCGCGCATTGATACACAGATTGGCAAGAATCTGATCCACCTGCGACGGATCGAGTTTGACCGGCCGCAAATTGGCGCCGGGCAGCCAAGCCAAGTTGATGTCTTCACCGATCAGCCGCCGCAACATTTTGAGCATGCCGGCCACGGCGTCATTAAGGTCCAGCACCCGCGGCGCAATGACCTGCTTGCGGGCGAAGGCTAACAGTTGCCGGGTGATCTCGGCCGACCGTTGGGCCTCGCGGGTGATCTCATTGAGCCACTCCCGGATCGGATGGTCGGGCGCGATCTCCTCCCGGCAGAGCTCAGCGTACCCCATGATGCTCATGAGCAGGTTGTTGAAATCGTGCGCCACGCCCCCCGCCAGGCGCCCCACCGCGTCCATTTTCTGGGCCTGGCGGAGTTGGTCTTCAAGTTGAACCTCATGAGTGACATCGCGCTTGGCGGCGACATAGTTGACGACCTTTCCCGCAGTGTCGCGGACCGGCGAGATGGACGCGTCTTCTTCATAACGCGTGCCGTCTTTGCGCTGATTGATGAAGTGGCCGCGCCACACCTCGCCGCTGCCCAACACGGCCCACATTCGGCGGTAGAAATCCGCGTCCTGTTTGCCGCTCTTGAGGAATCGCGGATTCCGACCAATGGCTTCTTCGCGGGTGTATCCGGTGGTGGTCTCAAACGCCGGGTTGGCATAAAGGATGTTGGCGTCGGCGTCGGTGACGACAATGGTTTCGGCGACCTGCTCCACCGCCATCGCCAGCCGGGCATTCACTTCCCCCGACTGCTTCCGCTCGGTGATGTTCTCATGGGCGACCACCACGCGAACGGTGCCCGGCCCTGGGAAGCGGCTCACCCGGCAAACAAACCAGCGCTTGGTTTCCGGTGAATGGCACGGGTATTCAAGTTCGAACGCGCTCCGGGCCCCGCTGATGACCGCGCGAATGCCGGCGGCGACCGCCGCGGCGTCCTCGGCATAAGGCCCCCGTGCCCCATCGCACACAGCCAGATAATTGGTGCCGGGGTTGATGTCGGACACCAGCGGCAGGTTGCTTTCCGCAAAGGCGCGCCACGCGCGGTTGACTGCGATGATAGTGCCGGCGTCATCCAAAACGGCAATGTGTTCCGAGAGGGCGTCCAACGTCGCTTGCGCGAAGCGTTCCGATTCTTTTAGCGCCGCTTCTGTCCGCTTGCGTGCGGTAATGTCGCGGATATTGCATTGGATCACGTTTTGGCGGTTCACCAGATAGACGTTGCTGACGAACTCCACATCAATCCGCCGCCCCTCAGCGGTTTCCAGCGGCTTGTCTTCGTAGCGGATGTATCTCTGCTGTTGCAATTCCGCAAAGTGATCTTGATTGGCGACAATGTCCTTGAAGAATCCCAATTCCCAGAGTTTTTTACCAATGAATGCTTCGCGCGAGAAACCCAACAACTCGACCAGGAACGGATTCACATCCACCACCATTCCGCTCTCTGCATCGAGAATGAGGATCCCGTCTTTCGCCGTCTCGAACAGCCGCCGATAGCGCAGTTCCGAGGCCGCCAACGCCTCGTTCACCGGGCACGGACCGGCAACGGCAGCGGGATGTTCCGCCTTGCGGCCGCCCGGGATGGGGTTCCTGGGCACGCCAATCCCCGGACCAGCAACAGACCGGTCTTTCATGACGTTTTTCATGCTCATAGCCTCCAGAACACCACCGGAACCGCCGCGTCGTTCATGGGGCGAATAACCTGCCGTGGGCCACTCACGAGAGAGTTTATTTACGGAACATTTTGGCGATAATGAAAATGACGATGGCTCCGACCAAGCCGCCACCGCCGAGGAGATAGACCATGGAGTAACCGGCGGCGGCAAGCACGGGTTGCATGATCAGCGGAAGCATGTCCATCGGTTGACTTCCTTTATCCTTAGAGACTCTTGCAAAACTCCGGTTAGCGGTTCAAAGCTAAACCGAGCCGCGAACGAAGCGACCGCAGGGCGCGAAAGTGACCGGTCAAAATAATCCACTTTTCTTAGAAAACGGCCACCTTTGGGACCCGTCACTAACGTTCCGGGCTCGGATAAGAAAAGGTCGAATTTTCAAGTAAAACGGAGGCTTCGACATTCAACATTTGCTTCGGCTTGGCCGGAGTGTTGCAAGCGTCTCCCTTCTCCGCCACATGCCAGTTAAATCCGCCACCCGTGGGTGCGTGATCACGCCCACCGGTGGCGGCCCGTGACTACCAGCGTTTGGCTTTGTCGATGGCTTTTTGCGCGACCGTGGTCGCCTTGCGTACGAGCTTCCGGCCGGACGCTTGGACTTTCTGGACGCTTTTTTCGACGGCTTGCTTGCCGTGACCCACGATCTGATCCGTCTGCCCTTCCGCGCGCAGTTTGTCATCGCCGGTCGCCTTGCCCACCGCTTCTTTGACCTGCCCCTTCAAGACCTTGGTTGAACCCTTCATGATGCAGTTTCCTTTTACTTGGTTTTGACTTCTTCGACGGTCATCTGGTTGTTATGGGGCGAAACCCTACGTCCGTATGGGGTGAAACCCTGCCGGGGTTATTTCGGTTTTCCGCCGGTCTTCGCCTTGGGGCGTGGTTCCGCCGGCTTCCGGTAGTCGCCGATGATGCCTTTCACCAGGCAGATGGGAAAGATCGGACACTTCTTGCAACCGCTGAGCAGGGCGATGGGACATAACGTCATGGCTATTCTCCTGGGTGGGGTGGTTTGGGGTTCAGGGTTCAAAACTCGGATTTTTAACAGAAGGAAATCCGACCGCACCGACTTCTCTATTCTGCGGTTCAATATTCGGCAATCTGCGGTTTTTATCGCCTTTGGTGCCTGGGGTTCCGGTCCCCGTCGCGCCCAGGGCCGCCGTCTTTGTACTTGACCTCTCGCGCGGGCAGCGGCCCCTCGGCAGGGGCGCCCAGGGGCCGCCTCTGGAATGTGAATAGTACCAGCCGTCAGTTGACGGTGAGCAGGCGGCAGCCGGCCAGACACCCGGCCGTCAACACCATCAGCAAGCGGAGGCTCCACCAAATCAGTCGGTTGTTGTTGTTCGTCATCGTCTTTCTCCCGTGTGTGGTGTGATTGTTGTTTGCCAGGCGCAAGCACGTCAATGCTGACGGCATGGCCCCCTGAGAACCGAAACCCAACCCGGCAGCCGGAACCAAAATAACGTCATTTCACCACAGAGGACACAGAGGGCACAGAGAGGTGAGACTGGATCTGGATGGGGCCGAAAAACTGAACGATCCCCCGGTATTTTTTCCTCTGTGTTCTCTGTGCACTCTGTGGTGAAATCATGCGCATCTTGCAACGGATTTCACTGGTTAGACGCTAATGCCATACATGGACCGCGGTCAACAACCGCCGGCGGCAAAGGTGCGGCGGCGGCCATAGCCCCACAATGTGGCCAAGCCGAGGGCAAGCACGCCGAAGATGGACGGTTCCGGGATCGTGATGGGAATGAGCGTGTTGCTGGTCTCGCTGGCAAACACCAGGCCGCCGCTGAAGCCGGGACCGTTGTTGTTGTCCGGGCAGACGTTGCTGATGGTGTTGGTGTCCAGGGTCACCGCGGCATTAAGTGCCAAGGCGCGGCCGTTCAGAATGGCGGCACTGGTGTTCAGGGTAATGCTCTGGTCGGCCAGGATGTTTCCCTCAAACGTGGTGCGGGTGCCAAGCGTCGCCGAACTGCCCACCACCCAGAAAACCCCGATGTCGGCCCCGTTATTCCCGGTCACCTTGGGATTGATCAGCGTCACGAGCGAGTCGGTGGCCGTCGTCAGCGTGCTCCCGATCTGGAACACCCAGTACGCCCCGTCCGTGTTTTGGGCGTCAAGTTGAAGGGTCCCGGTCAGCTGAGCCGAGGTGTCAAACTTGTAGACTCCCGGAGCCAGCGCCCCGAGCGAGCCCAGATCTTGTCCGGACAGGTTGCCCAAGGCTGGAAGGAGCGACAACGCGGTGTAGGCTCTGGTGACGGACGCCTGCGCCTGCTGGGCCACCGCATCCGTCTGATGCACCGCGCCATGGGTGATCGTGATCGAGCCCAGGCCGGTGATCGCCGTCCCTGGGTAAACTCCCAGGTTGGCGTTGACCGACGGCGAGCCGATCAGGGTGGTCGGGCCGGTATTGGTCACCGTCGAGCCTCCCAGGACCGCAAAATCCACCGCCGCGTCCAGCACCGGCACGGTGATGGCAAATCCCGGAACGGCCGCCAGGCCAAGCACGGCGGCACAGAGTGTGAATGCTTTCATGATTAGATCCTTACAAAAGTTAAAAGTTTTGATTCACCATGAAGAAACGAAGCGCACGAAGATAAATCGAAGATGTTTTTAGCCTCGGCTTACGATCACAATTCTTCGATCCAACTTCGTGTCCTTCGTGTCTTCGTGGTGAAGATTTAAGCGTTACGTTGTCCTAGCCGCGCCGGCCGCCGCCGAAAGCCGTCATCAGCAGGCCCAGCAACCCCGAGACGGCACCGATGATGATGTACCACGTCGTCGCCTCGGTGAAGCGGCCGGTGAAGGTGTCGCTCACATGATCGACGACCGAGTGTGACGCATTCACCCCGTAAATCAGGACGGCCACGCCGACCACCAGCAACACCACGCCAACCATGCGGTTAGTACTCATTTTTAAGCTCCTGATGTGAACGGAAAAAGGTTTAGTCTGCATTATTCACCACGATAGAACGCGAAAGATCGCAAAAGAAAATGCGGGGCCGGATTTTTCTTTCGCGCGCTCTGCGTTCTTTCGTGGCTAATCGAATGGTGATGAATCATTCAGGTCAGAACCGCCAGTTGACCAAAATCATCGCCGGCGCCAACTCGTCTGGCAACTCGCTGAACCAGTGTTTGTTATGATGTATGATATTGACCAGCCCGATCTGGACCCCGGCGTCCGCCGCGTCCGCATAATTGACCAAGCCGAGTTGCAGCCCGGTCAGCTGCCCCGCATAGTTCACCACGCCGGTTTGCAACCCGCTCATCTCGCCGCCGGTATAGTTGACCACGCTGACCAGCAGCCCGAAAAACGGGCCGCCCTGCCAGCCGCTGAAGTCCTGGGTCGTATAGTTGACCAAGCCCCACTGGCACCCTTTGTAGGTGTTGGCGTAGTTCAACAGGCCCAAGCTCAAGCCGGTGCTCTGCCCCGTGGTCCCGTTCACCAAGCCCAGGGCAAACGAGTTCTGCGGGTTTTCTCCCCAAATGCTGAGGGTCATGCCGTTGATCGTCTCGCTTCGGTCGTAGACGGCGATCGCCGGAGTCAGACTGAGATTGAACGGTTCCGTTCCGGCCATGACGCTGGCCGAAACCATCGCCGCGGCCATTCCAACAAGCAACGTTTTCATGTGTGTTTTCCTCGTCACGTTAAATGCGTCCCAACAACAACAGGATGAGCAGAATCATGACCACGAGACCGAGCCCGCCACTGGGATAGTACCCCCAGTTCCGGCTGTGGGGCCAGGTGGGTAGGGCCCCCAAGAGACCGATAATCAACACAATCAACAGAAGGGTTCCGATGTTCATGTGCCTGCTCCTTTCAAACGGTTTGGGGTTGCCGCCGGCTGGCGCGGGGGCGCGCCAGCCGGCAACACGTCGTCTCGTCAGTTGGTTTTGATCTCTTCGACCGTCATCTGGTTCTTCACGCCGGTCACGCCCTGAATGTCGGTGACGAGCTTGGTCACCAGGGACACTTCGGCCGCGTTCTTGGCAATGCCGGTCAGAGTGACCTCGCCATCCCGCGTCTCGACCTTGGTGCTGAGCGCGCTGGTCGAGTGATGGGTCAACAACGCCGCCTTGACCTGGGCGGTGACGGAGGCATCGTCAATCTTCTCGCCGGTGGTGCGTTCCACCGGTTCGGGCGTCGCCGCCACCGTCATTTCATTTTTCACCTCTTTCACCTTGTCGATGTCCTTGGCGTATTCGGTGGTCAGTTCCTTCTGGGCCGTGCTTGACGCTTCACCGGTCAAGGTCACGACACCATCTTTCACCGCGACGGTGGTCTTGCTGGCATTGACGTTGCGATGGAACAGCAGGGCGAACGTCACTTTGCGGCCGATCCACGTATCCGCGTCGGCGGCGGCAGCTTCCGCGGTGGTCACCAATTGGTTGTCCACGCGGGTGACGCCGGGCAGGCTCGCCACGGTGTCCTGCGCCAGGGCTTTATGGGACTCCGCGGCGACCGTTCCGGTCAACGTCACCACTCCGTCCTTGGCGGCGGTCTTGACGGCATCATCCTTGAGATAGGTCGTGTAGACATAGCTCTTCTTGAACGACGCCTCGATCCGGTCATCGGTCTCCGACGCGCGCAACGGCACCGTGGTGACGAACAGGGCGGCGGCGGCCGCAAACGCCAGGGGGTACAGGACTTTGGTCTTCATGATCGCGATTCCTTCTTTGGTGCGGGGGAGATTCCCCCAATGGGTTTCTTGCTGAGCTCAACTCCACCTGGCGGCGTTACTCTCGTCTCACCTGCCATGCGGCTTTCATACTTGGAGTATAGGGTGTGGCGGAACCGATTATCATGGGGCTAAACCCTACCGCCGCATGGGGTAAAACCCTACCCGCGGACATCCTGGCTTGGCATGAAGTGGGCTTGGCGCCATCGGACACCATTCGAGTGGGAGGATCGAGCGCGAGCGCGAAAAAAACCAAAACCAACCGGCACTTCGCGCTGTAGCAAAGGGCTTGCAGCCCGCCAGTCGGAAATTGACCGGTAACAACGGCGCGACCAAAACGGGCGGGCACCAGGGTCTCGGTTAATTGGGTTTTTCGCCCCAACGGGGCCGGGGAGAATAGCCCAGGGCAGCGCCCTGGGAAACACCCCCCCCCCCTTTTTCGCCGCCCTGAAGGGGCAAGGGAAAGTGCCTGCGCCACGTTAAATGCCAAGGACGGACGGTTCCCAGCGTGGGGCAGGCAATCGTGCCTGCTTGGGAGGTGCCGTAACGCGGTGAAGTTCTTCCGTACCGCTTGACAACAGGAACGCCCAGATGCGCACGCAAATCCGCAAGTTGCAGGTGCAACCAATGCCAAACTCCAGCCCCAGGGCGTTGCCCTGGGCTATTTTACTGCCGCCCCGTTGGGGCTCAAAATAGGAATGCTGACCCGGAACAACAAACGCCCGGCGCGTGCATGAGGCCACGCGCCGGGCGGAGGGGGGGGCGAACGGACGCCCAGGCTAGTTCAGTTCAACGATGCCCTCGCCGAGGATGTGCCACCAGAAGTATTTCTTGGTGGCCTTGGCCACGACGGCCGCCTGGGCGGCATAGACGGTGTAGCAGGGCGTGGCGCACTCGGGGCAGTACGGGTCGGGCTTGACCTTGGTGCCGCTTTTCTTGAACGACGCGGTGACAAACGCCAGCTCACTGGCGTCCTCGCATTCCAGCCCGCTCAACGGATCCGGGTTGTCCTGCGCGCTGACCGCGGCCAGCGTGGCGCCGCCGTCCAGCTTCAGGATGTTCGCCGCCGCCTTGCTGCTGAACTTGTCACGGGTGCCCGCCAACGCGAACACCATGGCCGGCGAGGTGGTGAAGGACGATCCGGTCAGCCGTTCAAGGTCGGCATAGGGCAGGAACGTGGTGAACGTCACCCCCACGTTGCTGCCGCCAAAGCAATAGCCCTGCGCATCCGTGATGCCGCCATCTTCGAGGCTGGCGACAAACACTTGCTTGCTCTTCTTGTTCACCAGCCACAGCCAGGCGTCAGTGATGGGAACCGGGCAGATCGGGCAGAGGATTTCGCCGTAGCACAACACCAGATAAGCGTTGTACTTGACCGGGAACGACCGCCAGTCGTTGCAATTGGTGTCATCCGCATCCAAGTTGCTGAAGTCCACCCAGTTGGTCACCACCGTCACCGTTCCGGTAAAGGCCGTGGACACGATGCTTTCCACCACTGGCGCGGCGTTGACGGTCAGAGTCACGGTCGCCGTGTTGGAGTCCGAGTTGCCATCGTTGGCCTTGTAGGTGAAGCTGTCGGTGCCGTGGTAGTTGCGGCTCGGCACGTAGGTGAGCGAGCCGTTGGCATTCAGCGTCAACGTGCCATGCGCCGGCGCCGTCACCTGGATGGCCGTGAGCGTGTCGCCATCCACGTCGATGTCATTGATCAGCACCCCGGGGGCTGGCACGTTCAACGTGGTGTTCTCCGCGGTGACGTAGGCGTCATCAACCGCCACCGGGGGGTGGTTGAAAACCGCGGTCACCGTGATGTTGGCGGCGGGCATGGTGGCGTTGGTTGACGCCGCCGCGGGATTGGCCAGCGCGCTGCTGTTACCGACCCATTGCTTGAAGACCGTGCCGGCCGGGACGACCGCGATGACCGGGACAACCGTGGTGGCGGCATAGGCGCCGCCGCCGGTGCCATTGACCACCGTCAGGGTGTAGGTGGCAGGTGGCGCGTCTTTGAACAGGGCGGTGACCGTGATGTTGGCGGCGGGCATGGTGGCGCTGGTCGCGGCGGCGGCCGGGTCGGCCAGGGCGCCGATGTTGCCGGTCCACGCGTCAAAGACCTTGCCGGCCGGCACGGTGGCGATGACCGGGACAACGGTCGTGGCGGCATAAGCGCCGCCCCCGGTGCCGTTGACCACCGTCAGGGTGTAGGTCGCGGGGGGCGCGTTCTTGAACAGGGCGGTAATCGTGATGTTAAAGGCGGGCATGGTGGCGCTAGTCGCGGCGGCGGTCGGATCGGCCAGGAAGCCGATGTCGCCGGTCCACGCGTCAAAGACCTTGCCGGCCGGCACGGTCGCGATAACCGGGACGATCGTCGTGGCGGCATAGGCGCCGCCGCCGGTGCCGTTGACCACCGTCAGGGTGTAGGTGGCGGGGGGCGCGTCCTTGAACGTGGCGGTGATCGTGTTGTTAAGGGCGGGCATGGTGTCGATGGTCGCGGCGGCGGCCGGGTCGGCCAGGGAGCCGATGTCGCCCGTCCAAGCATCAAAGACCTTGCCGGGCGGGATGATGGCGGTGACGGGAACCAGCGTTCCGGCGGGGTACGAGTTGCCGCCCGTGCCATTGACCACCGTCAGGGTGTAGGTGGCGGGGGGGGCGTCGATGAACGTGGCGGTGACCGTGACGTCCGTGACCGGCATGGTGACAATGGTGGCGGCGGCCGTGGCGTCAGCCACGTTCAGGATGTCGCCCGTCCAGGCGTCAAACAGTTTTCCGATCGGGACAATGGCGGAGATGGCCACGACCTTTCCAGGGGCGTAGGAGCCGCTGCCGGTACCGTTGACGACCGTCAAGGTGCTGGTCGGAATGCTGATGCTGAGGCCGTCGAAGATAACCGATTCGTTTTTGGACAAGGCCCGGCCTTCCATCGTGGCACCGTTCATAATGGTGATGCCCGCGTAAGCCATGATCGTGCCCTTGAAAACCGAGTAGGTGCCGAGAACCGCATTGGAGCCGACTTGCCAGAAGATGTTCTTGGCCTGGGCGCCGCCAGTCAACAGAACTTGGCGATAGCTGCCCAGTTGCAGATCGGCGCCGATCTGGAAAATCCAGACATCATTCGGGCCGCCGTTGAGGGTGACGTCCTCGCCCGTGATCTGCGCCGTGGCGTCGAATTTGTAGAGACCGGGGACGAGAGTCTGCCCCCCCATGTTTCCTCCGTTAAGATTCAAGACCGGCGCCGGCACGGTCCGCCCGGCGGCGTCGGTGTACGCTGTGCCCAAATCACCCTTGGCCGTGGTTAACATGACGGGCGCCCGCACCGAACCGGTCGGCCCGGTGTCATCAACCGCGTAGATGGTGCTGGTGCCGACCATTTGGGCGAGGGTCAAGCCAATGTATGAACCGGCAGTCGGACAGTTCCCGGCATCGCCCGTGACCTTGCCGCCCCCGGTAGTGGTGATCCCGGCGTAGGAGAGGATCGTGAAATGGGCGGCCTCGCCCAAAACGACCGGGGCCGGTCCCGCCGCCAGTGCCATTGGCGGCAGGATCATGGCCAGCAGGAAGGCCAAGCCGTTGAAGAGGTGTTGTGAATGCAGGGTTTTCATCGGGTCGATTCTTTCTTTGGTGCGGGGGAGGTTCCCCCAATGGGTGTCTTGCGGAGCCGTCGGGGCTGAAAACCGCCTGGCCGTGTCACGTTCGTTTCGCCCGCCAGGCAACTTTCATAGATAGAGTATAGGCCGTTGCGAAACCGATTATCATGGGGCTAAACCCTACCGCCGCATGGGGTAAAACCCTACCCTGGTTCAGTATCGATGCCAATCCGAGCCGCGAACGAAGCGACCGCAGGGAGCGAAAGTGACCGGTCAAAAAGAATCCGGAGAGAACGGAGAAAAAACTTCTCTGTGGCCTCTGCGGCCTCCTGTTCAAAATCCAAAACGGGTGATGGTAAAATTGCGTATCTGCAGATAGGCTGCAACTGCTCAGCTACGGCAGGCATCAATCCGTTCTCATAAATAATCCAGGTTAGGGGGTGGGTTATACCCCATAGACAAAACGGCGGTACAGCCGGTATAGTCATAAATAATGAGTAGGCGACAGGCGGCCGTCACGATCAACACGAAGTCGCGCCGAATTGGACGGCCCATGGCGTCGCACTCAAGGACCCGTTCCAGATGAAAAAGCCGAACCCGACGACGCTCCCGCACGACGCTGAACTAACCGCCGTAACCCAACGGTTGCAACGGGAGACCGTCCGGCGCAAAGCGGCGGAGGCCGAACTCAAGGAAAGCCACCTGCACTACGGCCAGTTGCTGGCGCAGTCCCGGCTTATGCAGAAACAGTTGCGGCACCTGTCCCACCAAATTCTGCTGGCACAGGAAGAAGAGCGCAAGCACATCAGCCGCGAACTGCATGACGAGATCAGCCAGATCCTGACCGGCATCAATGTCCGACTGGCCACGCTGAAACTGGAGGCCACGACCAATACGGCCACCCTCAAAAAGAAGATCGTCAACACGCAACGGCTGGTGGAAAGGTCGGTGGAAGCCGTGCATCGTTTCGCCCGTGAATTGCGCCCGCCGATGTTGGATGACCTCGGACTGATTCCCGCGCTGCTCGCCTTTATGAAGGAGTTCGGCAAACGCACCGGCCTGCGGATTCGGTTCACGGCGGTCGCGGCGGATAAAATTGACGCGCTGGACAGCCTCAAGCGCACGGCGCTCTATCGCGTCGCCCAGGAAGCGCTCACCAATGCCGTCAAACATGGGCACGCCAGTCTGGCCAAAGTCTCCATTCAGCTCCAGCCAAAGACGCTCGACATGGAAATCAGCAACAACGGCACGTCGTTTGACGTGGCGCACACCCTCAACGAACGGCGGCGCAACTGTTTGGGCATAACCGGGATGCGTGAACGGATGGAAATTGTCGGCGGCACCTTCGCCATCACCTCCGTGCCGGACAACAGCACCACGGTCCGCGTCCAAGTCCCCTTCCATAACGGCGCTCCGGCCGCGATCCCGTGACGATTTAGGTGAATCAACGGTCGGCGAGTATTTGCTAGGAAAGCATCATGAAATCCATTACCGTTCTGTTGGCTGACGACCACGCGATTGTCCGGCAGGGACTGCGGGCTCTTTTGGAGATTGAAGGCGGCTTTGAAGTGGTCGGCGAAGCCGCCAATGGCCTGCAGGCGGTGGAGCTGGCCTTGAAGCTTCGTCCCGCGGTGGTGGTCATGGATCTGGCCATGCCGCAGCTCAATGGCGTGGAGGCCACCCGGCGGATTTTCCAACAGCTCGTTCCGCCCCCGAAAGTGCTGATTCTTTCCGCCCACAGTGACCATGCCTACGTCGAGCAGGTCGCCACCTTGGGTGCGGCGGACCAAGTGGGATATCTGGTCAAGCAAACCTCCGCCCACCTGCTGGCCAATGCCATTCGGGAAATTTATAAAGGGAACGCGGTTTACAGTTCGGCCATTGCCAAGCACTTGTGCGACCACCGCCAAAACGCGCCAACCCCGGCGGGCCGGTTCAGCCGCGCGGGCCGGGCCCGAAAAGTCGAAGAACACCTGACCACGCGCGAACGTGAAGTGCTCCAACTGGTTGCCGAAGGCCGGGCCAACAAAGAGGTCGCGGCGGACCTGGGCATCAGCATCAAGACCGTGGAGAAGCACCGGCAGAGCGTCATGCACAAGCTCGATGTCCACAGCACCGCCGGCCTGACCCGCTATGCGATCGCGGCCGGTATCATCGAGAGCAGTGTCCAGTGCACCATCCTCGAATAACCCCGCACAAAAGACGATGTTGGGAACCCCCTTTTGAGGAAAGGCGGTTCCCAAACCCTCCGTCAAACCTTTTTGTGCCTTTTGCGGATTCCGCAGGCCGCCCGTGTCGTCCCAATCGTGGCCTGTCGCATGCGAGCGGCCTGCGGAATCCGCAAATGGGGGTTGCGGATCGCGTGGGGGCCGTTTATAGTGGCCTCATCACGCCTTTTATTGAGGCGGGGCATGGCCGCGTCAAGGCGGCCCCAACAACCAGCAACGGGAGAAGCGCACGTGAAAAAAATTCTGATGCTTTCAGCGGCGGCGGTCATGGCGGCCAGCGTGGCCGGCGCCAGTGAACTGCGGGACAATGTCGGTGTCGGTCTCGGCACGATCATCTTTGAGGGCCAGACCGGCCTGGTGCAGCAGGTGCTGGCGGCGACCACCAACGGCAGCTTCGGCAGCCAGACCTTCGCCATCTCCTCGGGCACCTCCGATGCCAAGCAGCCGGCGTACATCGTCAAGAACAAGGAACTCCGCCTGTTCGTGGCCGAGAACATGGACAACCTGGCTCGCGAAATGGCCGCCGGCCGTGGCGAGTCGCTGGATACCCTGGCCGAACTGATGGCGGTTCCCGCCAATCAGCGCGTCGCCTTCAACCAGAAGCTCCAGACCAATTTCAGCAAGATCTACACCTCCTCGACGGTGACCAGCCTGGAAGTGATCCAGCATCTGGCCAGTCTGCAGTCCTAATTCCAAGTTGAAGTGTGATTGGAATAAGCCGGCTGTGCATGGAGCAGGCTCGGTGCCCGATCAGAGCCCGGAACGCCAGTGACGGGTCAAGGTAAAAGCTGAAATTAAGAAAGCAGAAAGCAGAAATGAAATCCGAGATTTATTTCAGCTTTCCACATTTCAGCTTTCAGCTTTTTTCTTTGACCGGTCGGCTCTGATGCAGGTGATTCAGCGGATCCGAACTTGGATGCCACCACGGAAGCAGCGCCGGCCGGCGCTGCTTCCGTTCCTTTTGTGCCTGTTGGGCGGCGCGACGAGTGGTGCGGCGGCTACGCCACCGCCCTACACCGCCGGCGACCTTCAGGCTTTTCAGCACCGGGCCCAAGCCGAACAGGTGGCCGCGGAGCCCTACTGGCGGGTGCTGCTGCATGCACGGCGCACCCTGACCGGGGTGGCCAGCCGGGTGGATGATCCCAAGTTTTTCCTGGCGCCCGCCGGCCGGACCGATCCCGCCGCGGAATTGCAGGCCGATCTGGCCGCCTTCTTTGCGCCCGCCCCGGCGGCCGGCCCCGCCGCCGCCGACCGCTTTCCCGCCCGCCTGGAATGGCTCTGCGGCCGGCTCGGCATTGACCGGAACCGTCTGCCGGTGCCCCGCTGCCGGGAACTGGAAACCAGTCTCGCCGAGTTTCAGCCGCGTTCGGTGACCCTGGTCTTTCCCACCGCCTTCATGAACACCCCGGCCTCGCTGTTCGGCCATACCCTGCTCAAAATCAAGGGGAAAGCCGCCAGCGACCTGCTGGCCCGCGCCGCCAATTACGCCGCCGTCACCCATGAGAGCAATGGTTTTATCTTTGCCTTTAAAGGCATTGTGGGCCTCTACCCCGGTTATTTCAGCCTGCAACCCTACTATCAGAAGGTGCAGGAATACAGCGATCTCGACCAGCGCGACCTTTGGGAATACACCCTCAATTTAAACGCGGCCGAAACCCGCCGCCTGCTCCTGCATACCTGGGAAATGCGCGATATTTACACCGATTACTATTTCTTTGACGAGAATTGCGCCTTCTGCCTGTTGTTCCTGATTGATGCCGCCCGGCCCGGCCTGGCGTTGGCCGAGAACGCGCGGCCCTGGGTGATTCCTTTGGACACCGTCAAGCAGGTCCGCGCCGCCGGCCTGGTGGCCACCTGTGACTACCGTCCCAGCCGGACCACCCGCGTCCATTACATCGCCGGCCTGCTGGATGAGCAGAGGCAGGAAACGGCCATGCGGATCGCCCTCGGCCTCCTTTCCCCGGATGCCGCCCTGCCGGCGGCGGACGCGGTCACCCGGGCCCGCACACTTGACCTGGCCGCCGAATATTTGCAGAGCCTGCGCGGCCGCCAGAAAATTGCCCAGGCCGAGTACCAGGCGCGGTTTTTTGCCATTTTGGAGGCGCGCAGCCGCCTGGGGGAACCCGAGGCCTCCCACTATGTGGTGCCGCCGCCGCCCCAGCCCGATCTCGGCCACGCCTCCAACCGCCTCACTCTCGCCGTCGGGCGCGAGGCCGGCCAAAATTACACGGAAATCGGCTGGCGCCCGGCCTACCATGACCTGACCGACCCCCAGGACGGGTACCTGCCCGGGGCCGCCATCGAGTTCATGAATGTCGTGCTGCGCGCCGGTCAGGACATTGGCGGCGAGGGGCTCACCTTGCAGCGGCTGGACCTGCTCCGCCTCCGCTCCTTCTCCCCGGTGGACCGGTTTTTTCAGCCGGTTTCCTGGAAAGCGGATGTCGGCGTCCTCCGGCAGCGGATGGAGGACGGCGAGTGGCATCACGTGGCCGACCTCGGCGGTGGCGCGGGCGTCACCCTGTCCCCGTCCAGCCTGGGCATGCTCTACGCGTTGGCTGAAACCGACGCGCAGGCCGGCGGTCCCGACCAGGGCTGGTCCATGGGCTTTGGCGGCTCCGCCGGCCTGCTTCGTCCCCTCGGCCGGCGCTGGCTGCTCGACCTGCACGTCCGCGCCCTGGGCTATCCCTTGGGCGACCAGCACGCCGACACCGACCTGGGCGGCGTCCTGCGCTACACCCTCACTGCCAACCAGGCCGTGACCGCGGAGCTCTCCCGGCGCTTTGCCTGGGACGAGGCCGAAACCCTCGCCGCCCTCAAGTGGCACCTGTTCTTCTGAGGCTTTTGCAAACCCGTGTTTTGCCAGCGTGGCGTTGTGCTCTGATGTGATTGTATTGGGAGCCGCCCGTCCTCGGGCGGACGAACCCGTGCCCGTCGAAGACGCGTGTAATCGTGGTTTGGCGTAACGGCGGCTCAATCAACGGGGCGGAACCGGGGTGACGCCAGTTGACTTTTCTTTTTGATGGGTGAGGGTGACGGCGGCACTTCCCAAGTGAGTCTGATTGATGAGACTCTTGCACTTTTATCCCAACCCGGCAAAGCCGGAACCAAAATAACTTCATTTCACCACAGAGGACACAGAGTACACAGAGATGTGAGACGGGATGGCGTCGAAAAATCGAGCTGCCACCCGGTATTTTCCTCTGTGTTCTCTGTGCTCTCTGTGGTAAAATCTTGCGCATTTTGCAACTGATTTCACTGGTAAGGTACTAAAAAATACATTCAGCGAGGCAATCAAATGAGCACCGAAAAAACTGACAACCCCGTCCGGGCCGAACGGCAGCGGGAAGCGATCGAATGGTCGATTACCTACTGGTTCAACGCCACGGACACCCAGCTGCCGCGGATCCTGCTGATCGGCGACTCGATCTGCAACGGTTACCACGGCCAGGTCCGCGAGGAACTGGACGGCACCGCCTACACCTCGTTTTGGGCCAGCTCCCGCTGCGTCACTGACCGTTCCTACATCAAAGAACTGACGCATCTCCTGGATGAGTACGCCTATGCGGTCATCCATTTCAACAACGGCCTGCACAGCCTGGACACCGACCGCGCGACCTGGGAAGCGGCGCTTGACGACGTGATCGCGGTGCTGAAGGCGAAGGGGCGCGGCGCCAAGCTGGTCTGGGCCTCCTCCACGCCGCTCACCGATCCCGCCTTGACCGTCAAGGCCCGGGAACTCAACACCATCGCGGCGCGGGTGATGGCGAAACACGGCATTCCGACCAACGATCTGTTCGCGCTGGTGGAACCGATGGGGAAGGAGCAGTGGAGCGACGTTTTCCATTACCACGAACCCGCCAAACGGTTGCAGGCCAAGCAGGTCGCCGCCGCCGTGCGGGCGCAACTGGCCTGATCGTGGGTAATGTGCCTTGGGAGCCGCCCGTCCTCGGGCGGACGAATCCGTTATCGTCGGAGACGCGCGTCATGGGGTTGCTGTGATGGCGGTCTCAGAAAAAGGGCGGAACTGGGGGTGACGCTGTCGCTGTCCGCCCGAGACGGGCGGCTCCCGACGACCTTCAATAGGGTGGATGTATAATCAAGTGTGTCGATTGGCCCCCCCCGTTTTAAGGAAAGGCGGTTCCCAAGCCCTCCGTCAAACCTTTTTGTGCCTTTTTGCGGATTCCGCAGGCCG
>CAITYL010000100.1 GCA_903896595.1 uncultured Lentisphaerota bacterium | reverse complement strand
TTGATTTACTGGAACAGGGGCTGAAGCCCCTGCCTATTGTCGTTCAGTCCCTACGGGACGAAAGCCGCCAAAAACCTCCGTATTTGTGCCAAACTCCAGTGATTCCGGCCGTGGCCGGAATCCCTAGAGTGGCGGTGGCTCGACACCGCTTTAATACTGTATTTTTAGGGTGACCCCACTATCATCCGACAAAGCGAGGGCTGGTCGCCCCCGAAAGCGCCGTGAAGGCGGAACTCCCAACGCAAATCATGACCGCCGGGCGCCCCATTATGCCCGCCCGTGGATCGCCGCGGCCACCCGGCCGCCGGCAACGCCCCTGATTAAAATGCATAACAACCTACAAGCAAACGAGATAAAACTAATTTGCTTTTTTGTTTTTTAATTCTATAGTATTACTATCGTTTTGGTAGTGTTATCGAAACGAAACCATCATTCGCCGCCTGCCAAACATCCCCAACCGAAGAGGACCCCATGAAAGAACTGTCCTGTAACTGCCAACGCCGGCCGTGAGACCGCCATCGCGTGATGGCGGGGGCGGAGACCGGGGTCCACGCCCCCCTCACGGCCGGCCGACGCCGAAGCAGATGTAGATCACCGAAGCCTTCTTACCCATCAACCCCTTCAATCAACCCCTTCACGATCCGTAACCTCAGCATTCGTCATTCAAAAACCATAACTAAGGAGTTTCGCTCATGAAAACGCAAGTCAAGTTAACCGCATGGATCACGGGCCTGGCCGTCGCCGGCGCCCTCAACGCCGGGGCCGGCGTGCCCCTGAACAGTCTGGACGGTTCGGGCGGTGTCGCCTTCAACCCGCTGGCCTATCCCGCCGGGCAGAACGCCGACCCCACTGACACCAGCACGGTGTCGAAGGTCCTCAGCAAGCCGCAATTCGGGGTTTGGTATGTCAACCTGGGCGATCCCCACATCAACTGGTCACCGGCGTCCTCGGCTTTGACGACGAGTACAAGCTGACCTACTTCGGCAACGTTGACGTGCTGCCCTTCGACTTCCTCGCCGTCGGCGTGGAATACAAGAACGGCGCCCAGTACGGCGACTTCAAGAACGCCAATTACTGGGACGCGCACGTGGCCTGGTTCGTCAACAAGAACCTCACCCTGGTCGCGGCCTATGTCAACACCGGTGACGCCGACAGCACGTCCAAGGTCGGCTTTGGCGGCGGCGTGGTGCTCAGCGCCCAGTACGCCTTCTGATGATGATCCTCTCGCGAAGATCGCAAAGCTCGCAAAGAAACAGGATCCATTGAGCCGTTTTCAAAAGTCCCGATCAAGATGGCACCGTTCTTGGAGTGCGGCAATTCCTTTGCCGCTTTTTAAGATCGGCGTTAGTTCAAGACCGGGAGCCGCCCGTCCTCGGGCGGACAGCGATGGCGTCACACCAGTTCCGCCCTTGCAGACAAATAAGATAAACATGCATTTTTTTGCGCTCCCTGCGGTCTTTGCGAGAGGTCACCTTGAATTTTGAAATATGCAGCGGCTTCACCAGCATACGTGATCAGACGTGAGTTCCCCCATGAAAACCCAAACCATCTTCACGAGCATTTTGGAAACCATCGGCCATACCCCCCTGGTGCGGCTTTCCAAGCTGGGCCAAGGTCTGAACGCGGAAATCCTGGTCAAGGTCGAAAGCCTGAACCCCGGCGGCAGCATCAAGGACCGGGTGGCCGCGCGCATCATCGCCACCGCAGAGCGCGAGGGGCTCCTGAAACCTGGCGGCACCATCATCGAAGCCACGGCCGGCAACACCGGCGTAGGGTTGGCGCAAGCCGCCGCGGTGCGCGGTTACCGTTGCATTTTCGTGCTTCCCGACAAAATGAGTCCCGACAAGATCAACCTGCTCCGGGCCTACGGCGCCGAAGTGGTCATCACGCCCACCGCGGTACCGCCCGACTCCCCCGAAAGCTACAACGGGGTGGCGGAACGCCTGACCCGGGAAATCCCCGGCACCTTCCGGGCGGCACAGTTCGAAAATCCGGAAAACCCGGCCGCGCATTATGAAACCACCGGCCCGGAAATCTGGGACGCCACCGGCGGCCGGGTCGATGTGCTGGTCGCCGCCATCGGCACCGGCGGCACCATTTCGGGCACCGGCCGCTATCTGAAGGAAAAAAAACCGCAACTGGTGGTGGTCGGCGCCGATCCCGAGGGGTCCATCCTGTCCGGCGATGCGCCCAAGCCGTGGAAAGTGGAAGGAATCGGCGAGGATTTCATCCCCCGCACCTTTGACCGGCAGGTGGTCGACACCTTCATCCGCATCGGGGACCGGGAATCGTTCGCCACGGCGCGGCGCCTGGCCCGCGAAGAAGGCATTCTCGCCGGGGGATCGGCGGGCACCGCGCTGGCCGCCGCCTTGCGTTACGCGCAACGCTTGACGGAACACCGGCGCATCGTGGTGATTCTGCCGGACACGGGACGCAACTACCTGACCAAGTTCTATGCCGACAGCTGGTTGGAAGCCAACGGCTTGCAGGAGGGTGAAACGAAACGGCGCCGAACCGTCGGCGACGTGACCGGCCAAAGCCGGGTGCTTCCCACCATTATCGCCGCCAATCCGGAACACCCGGTCGATGCCGCCCTCCAACTCCTGCAGGAGTATGGCATTTCGCAGCTTCCCGTGCTGGAGAACGGCGTCATGGTGGGCAGCCTGCACGAATCCACCCTGATGCACCTCGCCTTCAGCGGCAAGCCGTTGCACCAGTTGAAAATTCGCGAGGTGATGGCGCGGCCGTTTCCGGTGCTGGAGGCCGGGACGGATCTCGAGGAGGCCTACCGCCTGCTGCTCTCCGGCCACGGCGCCATTCTGGTCACCCGCCAGGGGGTGCCCGCCCAGGTGGTCACCCGCACCGACTTATTGCGCTTTCAAGCCCAGGAGGGGCAGCCATGAAATTCGCCACCCTTGCGGTCCACGCAGGCCAGGATCCCGATCCGCGCACCGGCGCCGTGAATGTGCCGGTCCACTTCAGCTCCACCTTCGCCCAGGACGGGCTGGGCGGGCTGCGCCAGGGCTTCGAATACGCCCGCACGGGCAATCCGAGCCGACAGGCGCTGGAGCACACGCTCGCCGCCCTCGAAGGCGGCACCTACGGCCTGGCCTTTGCCTCCGGCCAGGCCGCCTCCACGGCGGTGCTGGACCTGCTGGTGCCCGGCGACGAAATCGTGACCGTGCCCGATATTTATGGTGGCAGCTACCGCCTGTTCCATCGCGTGTTCAAAAAGTATGATATCCGCACGGTGGTGGCCGCCGCCTCCACGCCGGAAGCGGTGCGCGCCGCCCTCAGTCCGGCGGCCAGCTTGGTGTGGATCGAGTCCCCCTCCAATCCCCTGCTCAACATCCTGGACCTCGAACAGGTCGCCGAAGGCTTGGGCCCGTTCCGGAACGCGACCGGCGAGCGCCCCGTCCTGCTGGTCGACAACACCTTTGCCAGCCCGGCGCTGCAAAACCCCCTGGCCTTGGGCGCGGACCTTGTGGCGCACAGTTGCACCAAATACCTGGGCGGCCACAGCGATGTGGTCGGCGGTGCCCTGGTCACCAATCGGAAAGATCTGTGGGAACGGCTGAAATTTTACCAGAACGCCGCTGGCGGCGTGCCGTCGCCCATGGATTGCTATCTGCTGCAACGGGGCATCCGCACCCTGCCGCTGCGCATGAAGCAGCATGAGCGGAATGCTTTCCGGGTCGCCAAATACCTGCGCGGGCATTCATCCGTCGAACAGGTCTTCTTCCCCGGCTTTCAGGAACATCCCGGGCACCGGACCGCCCTCAAGCAGATGCGGGGGTTTCCGGGCATGGTGTCCTTCCGTCTTCGCGGCGGCCTCGACGGCGTCCGCCACGTGTTCAGCCGGTTGCGCCTGATCCTGCCGGCGGAAAGCCTGGGCGGCGTGGAGTCGCTGGCCTGCCATCCGGCCACCATGACCCATGCCGCGTTTCCCCCGGACGAACGCCTGCGGGTGGGCATCACCGACAACCTGGTCCGGCTGTCGCTGGGCATTGAGGATGCGGAAGACCTGATTGAGGATTTGAAGTATGCGCTGGGATAATCCCCGGCCCGGCCAGGAAAGAACCAACGATTTTGTTCGAATTCAACCGGACACCGTCCCCACACCAGGAGAAGACCATGACCAAGATACAAAAAGAAATCACTCCCTACTGTCGATGCTCCCAGCAGCCGAATGGTTCCAAGTGTCCCTGTGACCTGGCCGCCTGCCGAAGAAGGAGCATCCGATGGCCAACCTGATCGAAAAAATCATCCAGTCCCTGTCCAAGTCCAAGCAATCCCCATCGCACCCCGCAATCAAGGAGAATACCATGAGTCAGCACAAGTACCGTTTCGAGACCGTCGCCCTGCATGGCGGGCAATCCCCGGATCCGACCACCACAGCGCGCGCCGTCCCGGTCTACCGCACCAGCTCGTTCGTCTTCAAAAACACCCAGCACGCCGCCAATCTGTTCGGGCTGCGTGAGTTGGGCAACATCTACACCCGCTTGACCAACCCCACCACCGAGGTTTTGGAACAGCGGGTGACCGAACTGGAAGGCGGCGCCGCCTCGGTGGCGGTCGCCTCGGGCACCTCGGCCATCTTCTACGCCATCATCACCCTGGCGCAGGCCGGCGATGAGATCGTGGCCGCCAACAACCTGTACGGCGGCACCTACACCCAGTTCGCCTCCATCCTCCCCGCCCTGGGCATCACGGTGACGTTCGTGGACCCCAAGGACCCGCAAAACTTCGCCAAGGCCATCACTCCGAAGACCAAGGCCCTGTACATCGAGACCATCGGCAACCCCGTCCTCGACTTCGTGGACATCCGGGCCATCGCCGACATCGCCCACGCCAACGGCCTGCCCCTGATCGCCGACGCCACCTTCACCACGCCCTATCTGCTCCGGGCCATTGAGCATGGCGCGGACATCGTGGTGAACTCGCTCACCAAGTGGCTCGGCGGCCACGGCACCGGCATCGGCGGCATCATCACCGATTCCGGCAAGTTCAACTGGAAGGGCGGCAAACACCCGTTGTTCACCGAACCCGACTCCAACTACCACGGCCTGCGCTGGGCCCTCGACCTGCCGGAACCGCTGGCGCCCATCGCCTTCGCGCTCCGTGTCCGCACGGTGCCGCTGCGCAACCTCGGCGCCGCCATCAGCCCGGACAATTCCTGGCAGTTCCTGCAGGGCATTGAGACCCTGCCCCTGCGCCTGGCCCGCCATGTGGAAAACTCCCAACGGGTGGCGGAGTTCCTCAAACAGCATCCCAAGGTCGCCTGGGTCCGCTACCCCGGCCTCAAGGACGACCCGGCCCATGCCCTGGCGAGCCGTTACCTCACCAAGGGCTTCGGCGGCGTGGTGGTGTTCGGCGTCAAAGGCGGCTACGACGCCGCAGTCCGGGTGATCGACAGCATTCCGCTCTTCTCGCACCTCGCCAATGTGGGTGACGCCAAGAGCCTGATCCTGCATCCCGCGAGCACCTCACATTCGCAGTTGAGCCCCGAGCAGCAACAGGCCAGCGGCCTCACCCCCGACCTGATCCGCCTCTCCGTCGGCATCGAGCACATCGAAGACATTCTCGAAGCCCTGGAGGTGGGCCTGGCCAAGGCCTGACGCACGAAAAAAAGTTGGGAACCCCCTTTTCAGGAAAGGCGGTTCCCAAACCCTCCGTCAAACCTGTTTGTACCTTTAACGCAGAGGGCGCTTCCGCCACAAGCCATTCTGGCAAACGGCAGTATCAGCGCGGTGAGGCTTGTGGCGGAAGCGCCCTCTGGTTTAAGATCCAAAAGTTTTAGGAAGGGGGGATGCAGAGTAAACATGTGAACGACCCGGCATAGTCGGGACAAAAACCACAGAGAAGCTGTTCTCCGTTCTCTCCTGATTTCTCCTATTTAAATTACCCCAAGCGGAAACTGATGTGACGCCAACGGTCCGCCCGAGGACGGGCGGCTCCCGGTCTTGACGAAACGCCGCTACTTTTGCGGATTCCGCAGGCCGCTCCAGTGCAACAAACCACGATTGGGACAGCAGGGGCGGCCTGCGGAATCCGCAAAAGGCACAAAAAGGTTTGACGGAGGGTTTGGGAACCGCCTTTCCTCAAAAGGGGGTTCCCAACATGGTCCGACAAAGCCGTTATACTCGCTCCAAGAACCTGCCGGTTGATCCTGGCCGGGAAGGCGCGATATTCATGGCTTCCTCAAACCCCATGAAAACACCCTCTTCCCATCAGAGCTTCCACCGCACCGAGCTGCTGCTCGGCAAGCCCGTCATGACCCGCCTTCAGGTGGCCAGGGTCATCCTGTTCGGCGTCGGCGGCGTCGGCAGTTGGACCGCGGAAGCGCTGGTGCGCAGCGGCATCCGGCGCCTGACCCTGGTGGATTCGGACGTCATCTGTCCCACCAACATCAACCGCCAATTGCAGGCAACCGCCCACAATGTCGGCCAGCCCAAGGTGGACGCGCTTCGCCAGCGCCTGCTGGAAATTCACCCCGCTGCGGAAATTGTGGCGGTCAAGGCCATGTACGACGAAGGCAGTTGCGACCAGTTCGACCTCGGCGGTTACGATTACGTGCTCGACGCCATTGACACCCTGAAGTGCAAGGTCCTGCTGCTGCAACGGGCGCTGGCGGCCGGCGCCAAGGTCTACTCCTGCATGGGCGCCGGGGCCAAGCTCGACCCCACCCAAATCCGCACGATGCCGCTGAGCAAGACCAAGTACTGCCCGCTGGCACGCGCGGTGCGCGAGCGTCTGCGCCAGACCGGCTTCACCGGCGACTTCACCTGTGTCTACAGTGAGGAATCGCCGCTGGAAAACCAGGGCCGCACCTTCTGCGGCAGCGCGGTCTGCGCCTGCCCGGACAAGGACGAGGCGAACCTGTGCCTGGGCAAAGCCCGGATCAACGGCTCCCTGGTCCATGTCACCGCCCCCTTCGGCTTCGCCCTGGCCGGCCTGGTCATCCAGGACCTGGCCGGCGACCTGACCGCCGCCCGCCGCGGCCACGCCGCCCCCCTGGGATCGCCGAGCCCCAGCTCGGCGAGTTGATTCGCCGCGCCACCGCCTCTGGCCTGGATTATTCATAAGTGTAGCAAAGGGCTTGCAGCCCGCCCAATCGGGACGTAGCAGCTCGAAGAGCGCGATGCAATCGCTTTGCCACCATAGATCAGGCTAAGGTGACCGGTTGGGAACCCCCTTTTCAGGAAAGGCGGTTCCTAAACCCTCCGTCAAACCTTTTTGTGCCTATTTGCGGATTTCGCAGGCCGCCCGGCGATTTCCGTCATGGTCTGTTGCGTGTTGCGGCCTGCGAAATCCGCAAAAGGGCGCCGTTTTCAAAAGCTCTAATCAAGGTGGCACCTTTTTTGGAGTGCGGCAATTCCTTTGCCGCTTTTTATACTGCGTTAGGTTCACTTTTTACATTTATACCGTTAGACGGCCCATTTGGAGTGCGGCGCCTCGGCGCCGCTTTTAGGAGGGCGTCTCGACGCCCGTCGCATGGCCGGTCGAGACCGGCCACTGGAGTTTGGCACA
This sequence comes from uncultured Lentisphaerota bacterium, assembly GCA_903896595.1. GTDB lineage: Bacteria > Verrucomicrobiota > Lentisphaeria > Oligosphaerales > CAITYL01 > CAITYL01. Next base: position 149 of record CAITYL010000100.1, on the reverse strand, counting down.
AGTTGCGGAAGTATTTGGGCGGATTTCGTCCCGTAGGGACTGAACGGTAATAGGCAGGGGCTTCAGCCCCTGTTCCAAAACATCGAAAAAAGGCGTGCCGTAGGTACGCCGCGAACCGCATGGCCACTCTGGTCGTGAAAGCCTAGGGA
>CAITYL010000099.1 GCA_903896595.1 uncultured Lentisphaerota bacterium | reverse complement strand
CGCCGTTCTTCGCAACCTGCACAAAACAACCGACAAAAACCGCGCCAGTCCACGCCACAGGCGGAGCTTGCCCGAAAACCCGCCGCAAACCAAGGCAACCGCCGACCCCGGCCCGCCGGGCAGGGGGATTCTTCATTCCTGCAGCGGGGTGATCGCCATCTTGACAAGCATCCTTTTCAAGCTACAGTACGCGCTTCGGTTGTTTATGTTGAGGCTGGATTAGTGTCTTGAATTCGGATGGCACCCGTTTTGGGGCCGGGCCGACGGTGACATCTGGTCGGCCGGGAGAATGAGCGGCATGGGTTCGGCTTCCAAGACTATCGGGGAATTGGTAATGGCGGTTCCCCAGCCGCGCGAGCTGCATCTGACCGGAGGCATGACGGACCTAAGCACAGATGTGCGCCTGGTCACCTCCAACGTCGCCCCACTCTACCGCAAGACCATGCGCACGGTTCTGGCGGGGGCTGGCATTCGCGTGGTCGCCAATAAAAAGAAGTTCATCATTGATGTCCGGGTTGAAACGCCCGACACCTTCAAGTGGGAAGGCGTCCCCGAACCGGCACGGGAAGAGTATTACGAGATCGAAGTCGCCGACGCCACCGTGGTGATCCGTACCGCCACCCAGATTGGCGCGCTATGGGGCGCCCATTCCCTGGCCGGCATCTACCGGGCCCTGGCCCACGGGCGCCCCATTCCCAACCTAAAAATCCGCGACTGGCCCCAACTCCCCGTCCGCGCCGCTTGGCTAAAATCACTATGGGGCGTGGACCGTATGCTGGCCGAGGATTGGAATGTCCTGGTCGAACGCCTGGCCGCCGGCCGCCTGAATTTCTTTGGCATTCCCTTCGACGGTGGCCGCAATGTCGGCAGCCCGGAAACGTTCAGCCCCGGCATCCTGCCGCCGCAGCCCGACAAGCCGGACCGCCTGAAGGAGATCAGCCTGACCTGGTTTTCGCCGTCGCTCCGGGTGTGGAAGCATGACGTCCATCCGCCGCGGTTTCAAGGCGAGACCTTTCTCTCCCTGCTCCTGGCCGGCGCGCGGGAAAATGGTCTTACCCCCTTCCCGACCTTCAGCGGCTTGGGTGAGCGCACCGCCCTGCCACGGCTGGAACCGGCCATTGGCGCCAAAGACGCCGATGGCAAGCCCTCCGGCCATGCCTATTGTTTGAGCGCGCCCGAAACCCGCAAGGAATTGCAAGAGTTCTACCAAGGTGTGCTGCGAACGCACTTCCCCGAAGGCGTTCAACACGCCATGGTGCATCTCGGCGAACCGCCGGCCGCGGTTGCCGGCAAGAAAAGCGTTCCCGGCACCATTTGCGGCTGCGCCAAATGCCGCAAAGCCGACGACGCCAAGCTGATTCAAGAACATCTGGTTTGGCTGGCCGGGGTCCTCACCGGTGCCGGTGCCCGCCGCGTCATCTTCCACAGTGAATTGTCCCCCGAACGCGCCGCCGGCGTCTTCACCGCCGATTTCACCGCCGCGCTCAAGAAGGGCAAGTTACTGGAGGCCTGCATCGTCACCGCCCGCCCGCCGGCCAAGGATGCCAAGGCGTCAGCCAAACCCAAGGGCGACACGCTTGTCCAGTGGACCATTCCCCGCTCCTCCCTGGCCGTCTGGCCCGCCGCCAAAACGTTCATGGACAGCGTGTTCGCCGACCTCGCCGCCGGGTCTTCCGCCGGCCATGGCGGCAGTTTGATTGAAACCTGTGCGGACCCGGCCTGGTATGACAGCATCGACACCTACGCAACCGCCGCCTGGCATGCCAGCGCCCCCAAGGCCAATACCACCACGCCCGAAGACTTGGCCGACATCCACGCTGGCGAGGATGCCGTGATCTTCCGTGAAGTCAAAGAAGCCCTGGAAGCCATCGCTGCGGCACCGTCCCCCCTGGCGCCCTTCCTCACCACGCCCGGCCACAGCGCCCTGCTCGCCGAAACCAATACCAGCCGCGACCTGCACGCTCTCATCACGGCCTTGGCCGCCGTCAAGGAGGTGCGCACGCATCTCCAGACCGCCTACACCAGCGGCGCCGAAACGGTCAAAAAAATCAATAGTACGCTGGAGAAGGAAAAGAAGCCCGCCGACATCGAGGGCGCCCGCACCCTGCTCCGCGACGCCGCCCGTATCACCGGCCTGGCCCGCGTTTGGGAAGGGTTCCTTGAGGTGCATGACGCCCTGGCCAAGAAGAAAGTGGATGCCAAGACCCTGGCCGCCGCCGCCAATATCCGTCCCGCCGCCCTGGAAATGATGGCCCTGATCGAGGTACGCCACACCAAACAAGCCGCGCCGTGGCGATTGGCCGAATTCACCCTGCCCCTGGCGCTCGCCGACCAAATGGTTAAAGAACTAGCCGAAGTCGTCGACGGCAAACGCAAGCCGGCCGAGGTCGCCTGGAAACTGGCCGTCGAACCGGGTGTGGCGGTGTAGAGCCGTTTTGGAGTGCGGCAATTCCTTTGCCGCTTTTTAATATCGGCGTCATTTCTTCTCTTCCGACTCAAAAGAAAAGCCGCACTTGCCGCCGGCGGCGGTGACGTCGGCCAGATCCCGCTCATCAATCGGAAACATGACGCAGGCATGGGGGCGGTACCCGTGGTACACCATGCACAGGCGGCCGGAATGCAGCATCGGACAGGCATAGCCCAAGGCGCAGCAGGTGCCGCACTGAAGGCAGTGGCCGCGCCGGCGCGCCAGGCTCTTCTTGACATATCCCGGCTTCAGCCAGATCATCCAGAACCGACGCCATTTGCCACGCAAGTGCAAGGTCAGAATCGAATGGCGCCACCCCAGGGTCCAAACGCGCATCGTGATCCATACCCGTGGCCACCGGCCCAACGGGCGGACAACTTCTGGTTTTTCAAACTCGGTCATGGACGGGGGATCCAAATCTAGGTTGATGCCGCGCGGGCGGCGTTGTCAATCAGGGAAGCTTGCCAAAAAGTTTCATCACCTGCTGGAGATCGGCCCAGCACTCGCGCTTCTTGGCGGGCAGGCGCAACAAAAAGGCCGGATGATACGTGGGCATGACGGGGATGTCTTCAAACTGGCGCCACTGGCCGCGCAGATGGGTGATCCCCTTCTCCGCCAACAAGTGCCACAAGGGCGTGTTGCCAAGCAGAACGAGACAGCGCGGCTTGACCGCCGCGATCTGGCGCAACACATACGGCAGGCAGGCCTTGCCTTCCTCGTCCGTCGGCTGACGGTTGCCCGGCGGCCGGCACTTGACGATATTGCAAATATAGACCTGGTGGCGCTGGAACTTCATGGCCTCAATCATTTTGGTCAGCAACTGACCGGCGGCGCCCACAAAAGGCAGCCCCTGACGATCTTCTTCCTCGCCAGGACCTTCGCCGATGAACATCAATTCCGCCGTGGGATCTCCGTCGGCGAACACGGTCTGCCGGCGGCCGCCGCGGCACAGATCGCACCGGGTACAGGCCGCCACCATCTCCCTTAACTCATCCAAGGACCGGCCCGCCAACTCCAGTGGCGGCAGTGCCGTACCCGGCGGCCGCGGAACTCCGGGCATGCCCCCGGCCAGCAACGTTGCCGCCAGGGATGACGACGGCGGCGACACCACCGGCTCCGGTCGTTTCAGCTCCGCGGGCTGTTCCGTTGGACGGACCACGGCGAGAGGTTCCGGCTCAACCGCACGCACCGCCGGCGCCGCAATGGCCGCCGGACGCGATGACGGCGGGGAAGCCGGACGCACCCCGGAAGGAGCCGCCGCCACCGGGGCGAACAAGGCCGCGCGCGTCGGCGGGCCAAGCCAAACCCGGCGCTCGCCCTTCAGCCGGCGCACTTTCAGCACCTCAATCACTTGTCCAACCGTGTCGTTCATACCATTAAAAAGCCATGCCTTGCGGGTTGGGCGGTTGAGGGGTTGGGCGGTTGAGGGGTTGGGCGGTTGAGGGG
>CAITYL010000098.1 GCA_903896595.1 uncultured Lentisphaerota bacterium | reverse complement strand
CGGTTGGGCGGTTGGGCGGTTGGGCGGTTGGGCGGTTGGGCGGTTGGGCGGTTGGGCGGTTGGGCGGTTGGGCGGTTGGGCGGTTGGGCGGTTGGGCGGTTGGGCGGTTGGGCGGTTGGGCGGTTGGGCGGTTGGGCGGTTGAGGGGTTGAGGGGCGGCGGTTAGTCCAACAGGCTCGGACGCGTCGGACAGGTCAGAGCGGTCGGATCGGGCCGCCACTTAGTTTTGCAACAGATATAATAGTTTTACAATACTATAGCATCTTGTGTGCTTTCTGTAATCTTATATATTGAATGCAGACGTAAGTATTTTTTAGTAGGATAGCAATACATGAAAACCCAAACCACCCACATCTCCCGTTCACCCCGGCTGGAACGGTTGCGCACCACAGTCATGGCGCAACAGGGCGCCTGGAATCCCACGGTCAATTTCGCCATCTGCGATGTGGCGCTGTGGCGCGCGGCGCGGCCGGGACAGTCGCGGGTCCAGCGACGGGCGGCCTTCCTGCCGGAATTGGTGAATCTGGCACCGGTGCGCATCGGCGCGGAATGGCGGCTGGCCGGCGAGCATCTGCGTCCTTTGCAGGGCAAGGGGCTGCATGAGCTGTCGGCGGCCGACATTGCTACCGTCAAGCAGACCTTCGGCCTGGATGATGACGCCTTTGCGGCGATGACCAAAACGGTCAAAGTCTGGTCCGGCAGCGAAGACGCCCTGCCCGGCGGCCCCACGGACACGGAAGTCGGCGAGGCCACGGCGGACTCCGCACGGGGACGCGGCGTGTGGTCCACCAACGATCATCAAAGCCGGGTGTACTGGAGCGGCGGCTGGATCGAGAACCACAGCATCCGCGACTTTGCCAAGGTGCTGCGGATCGGGTTCGGCGGCATTCGCGCCGAAGTCGAAGCCAAACTGAACGCGCTGGATCTGGCGGATCCGGAAGCGCCGCAAGCGGAAAATTTCTGGCGGGCGGCGCTGTCGGTGTGCGAAGCCGGCATCCGGCTGGGACAGCGGTACGCGGAAACGGCCCGACGCGAAGCCGAAGCCGCCACGGACGCCGGGGACAAGGCCCGCTTGCTGGCCATGGCGGAGCGGTGCGATCGCGTGCCCGCCCACGGCGCACGAACTTTTCCCGAAGCCGTACAGGCGCTGTGGTTCAGCCATATCCTGACCTGCGGCGAGGACGGCATCAACGCCAACTCCATCGGCCGCCTGGACCAAATCCTCAACCCCTACTACGCCGCCGATGCGGCGGCCGGCCGGCTCACCCGGGCGGAAGCGTTGGAATGGATGGAGGAGCTGGCGTGCAAACTGTACTTGGATTATGACGTCCAGGCCATCACCCTGGGCGGCGTGGACCCTGCCGGCCGGTGCGCCGTCAATGATCTCAGCTATCTCATTCTGGAAGCCACCCGCAACGTTGATTTCATCCGGGACGTGTCAATCCGCATCAACCGCGAGACGCCGACGGCGTTCCTGGAACTGGCCGCGGAGTTGATCGCCGAGGGCGGCGGCATTCCCTTCCTGTTCAACGACGACTGTTTCCTGCCGGCGCTCACCAGCCACGGCATTCCGCTGGCGGACGCCTGGGATTACGCGCCCATCGGCTGCATTGAACTGACCATTCCCGGCAAGGCCAATCCGCACGCCGTGTCGGGCTGGTTCAATGCCGCCAAGTGCCTGGAACTGGCGCTGTTCGACGGCTGCGACCCGCGCACCGGCGAACAGATGGGGCCGCAGACCGGCACGCTGGCGGAATTCGCCAATTTTGACGCCCTGTGGCACGCCTACACCGCCCAGGTCGAGTTCCTGGCCCGGCGCATGGTCTACCATTGCAACCGCGGTGAACTGATGCAGCGGGAACGCGGGCCGCTACCCTGTTGGAGCGTGCTCACCGATGCCTGCATTGAGCGAGGCCGTGACATCACCAACGGCGGCGCCCTCTACAATTACCATTCCATCTGCCTGTTGGGCACCGCCAACACCGCCGATTCCCTGATGGCGCTGAAGAAGCTGGTGTTTGAAGACAAGAAAGTCGCGCCCGACGAGTTGCTGGCGGCGCTGAAAGACAACTTCGCCGGCCGCGAGGAACTGCGCCAGCTCCTGCTCAAACAGGCGCCCAAGTACGGCAACGACAGCGCCGAAGTCGACACCCTGGCCCGCCGGGTGGACGACCAGTTCATTGACCTCATGGACACCATGCGCAGTCCCTTGAACGGACGCTATCATGTCCATCTCTTTTCGTTCCTGTGCAACATTCATTTCGGCAAGGCGCTGGGCGCCACACCGGACGGCCGCCTGGCCAGCGAGCCGATCGCCTATTCGCTGTCCGCGCAGCAGGGCCGGGACGAACAGGGCGTCACCGCCATGCTGAACACGCTAGCACGCCTGCCGCATCACCGGGCGGCCGGCGCCTCGGCGGCGATCATTGACCTCGATCCCAAGCTGGTGGAGGGCGCGGCGGGACGCCAGCGCCTGGTGGCCCTGATCCGCGCGGCGGTCGCCATGGGCATTGGGCAGTTGCAGTGGAACGTGGTCACCGTCGAACGGTTGCGCCAGGCCCAGCAGGACCCCGAACGCTACGGCAACATCCCAGTCCGGGTCGCCGGCTTCTCCCAAAAATTCAAACTGGTGGACCGCGAGCTCCAGGAACACATCATCGCCCGCACCAAGCACAGCCGGTAAAAGAAAAGCTGAAATTGGGAAAGCAGAAAGCTGAAATGAGGTACGGGCGGCCGGATTAGTCGGACCAGTCGGACAGGTCCGACATGTCTGACCTGTCCGACAACACCCGGCCGCCCCCCCCCTTTTTACCACAAAAGGAAAACTGGTCATGAACAACCAACCGATCTCCGCCGCCCCTGGGCTCAGCCCCCGCTCCGCCCGTTTTCTGGAGCAGGCCCGCAGCCGTGCGGAACAGGCGGCGCGCGGTGAAAGCCCCAAGATGCGCAACTGGACGGAGGCGTTTTTTGGCCAGTTCCAGCATGAGCCGTCCCTGCGCCGCCGTCAGGCCCTAGCGTTTGCCCACGCGTTGCGCAATGAGCCGGTGGTGGTGCATGACGAACAACTGCTGGTCGGCCAGCTTTATCAGACCATTCGGGGCGCCGATTCCTGCGATTTGTGGGGCGGCGCCGGGTTCGACCCGCGCTGGCGCGAGTTTGATGCCGGAGCGGCGCTTGACGTGCGCATCCGGAGCGAGTTGCCGGAGCTGCTCCGGCTCAATGGCCGCGAGGATGGCGGCAACGATCCGGCCGCCTGGCTGGTCAACCCGCCGAACTGCCCCGGCCACATCGGCTGGCATTACGATTGGATCCTGCGGGACGGCGTGACCGGCCTGCTGGCGCGGGTGGCCGCGGCCCGGCCAAACCTGGCCGCGGACGGCCAGGAGTTCCTCGACGGCATGCGGATTACGCTGGAAGCGCTGCTGGACTGGGCCGACCAGCATGTGGCCGAACTGGAACGGCGGCTGCCGGAGGCGCCGGCGGCGCGGCAGGAAGCGTGGCGCGACCAGATCGCCGTCTGCCGGCAGGTGCCGCGCCACGGCGCCCGCACCTTCCGTGAAGCGGTCCAGGCGTTCCATCTGTCCTACCTGGCGACCATCTTTGAAAACCCCCATGGCGGCAACGGCCCGGGCCGGCTGGACTACTATCTGTGGCCCTACCTGCAACGGGATCTGGCCGAAGGGCTGGAAACCCTGGAATCGGCCCGGGACCGGATCGATGAGCTGTTCATCCGCTTCCACGAACGGCTCTGCTTCCGCGCGGACGGCTGGGTGGAGACCATTGTGGTTGGCGGCTGTCATCCCGACGGGCGCTGCGCGGTGAATCCGCTCTCCCGGATCATGATCGAAGCCATTGGCGCGCTGAAAATCAGCCATCCCTCGGTTTACATCCGCATGCCGGAGAACGCTCCGGATGAGTGGTGGGACGTGGCGGTGCGCGACCTGCGCGAGGGCGGCAACCGCGCCCAGGTGGTCAGCGACCAGGCCGTGATCGCCGCCATGACCCGCGACGGCGCCATCCCGGAGGCGGATGCGCGGATGTACATGTGCGGCGGCTGCATGGAAATCTCGCCCCACGGCATGAACGGGGATTTGCTGTTCACCGGCTTTTTCAATACCACCAAGGTCTTGGAACTGGTTCTCAACGGCGGCGTGTGTCTGAACACCGGCAAACGGCTCCTGCCGGCCTGGGACCGGACCCTGGCGGAGTTCGCCACCTTTGAGGAGTTGTATGCGGCGTTTGAAGGAGAACTGCAGCGGATTCTGAAATTGACCTTCCGTTGCATGGACCTGACCAGCGAGGAATATGCCCGCTTGCGGCCGCGCTTCCTGGTCTCCAGCCAGGTGGACGACTGCATCGTTCGCGGCCGCGGCATCAACGCCGGCGGCGCCCGCTACGAGGATTACGGTTCCACGCCGCTCGGCATTCCCAATCTCGGCGACAGCCTGTTCGCGCTGCAACAGGCCATTTATGAACAGCGTTTTGTCAGCCCGAACGACCTGCTGACGGCGCTCCGCCAAAATTTCCACGGGAATGAACCGTTGCGCGCCCGCCTGCTCGCCCTGCCCAAGTTCGGCCAGGGGCATGCCGCCGCGAACGCCATGACCAACCGGGTGCTGCGCAGCGTCTGCGACGCCTATGACGCTTATCGCAACCGCTTTGGCCGCCGCATCAAACCGATGATCATGACCTTCATGATGGCCCCGGTCGCCGGCAAAGCACTGGGGGCGACCCCGGACGGACGCCGGGCCGGCACCCCCATCACCCAGGGGCTGACCCCCCAAAGCACGGCCATGACCGGCGGCCTGACCACCGCCATTAATTCCGCCAATGCCCTGGACCTGGAGCGGTTCGCCGGCGGCACCAGCAGCATGTGGGACCTCGACCCGGACTACGCCACCCCACCCACTCTCAAGGCCATTCTCAAAGCGTTCCTCGCCACCGGCGGCCAGATGTACCAGGGCAACACCACCGATGTGGCCACCCTGGTCAAGGCCCGAAAAGATCCCGGGCAATACCCGCAACTGATGGTGCGCATCGGCGGCTTCTCCGGACTCTTCGTGACCTGCGACCCGGCGGTTCAAGACGAAATCATCAACCGCCGCCGCCACACCGGTGCCTGACCGTTTTGTGGAACGATGTTGGGGCCACCCTTTTGAAAAAGGGTGCTCCCCAAACCCCTTCCCAAAACTTTTGTATCCTAAACAGGAGGGGCGCTTTGACCACAAGCCCACGCGCACACCGGCCAGGAAGATGCCAGGACGGCTTGTGGCAAAAGCGCCCGCCGTGTTTAAGGCAATAAAAAGGTTTGACGGAGGGTTTGGGAACCGCCTTTCCTCAAAAGGGGGTTCCCAACATCGTCCCAGATCATTGTCATGCACCCCTGGCGCACCGGGGCGCTTGACAGGGGGGCTGGCAGGGCACATGGTGTGGTCATGAGCACGTTGTCCCTTTCCGCTTCACGTTTTCATGCGGTGACCGGTGACCGCGCCGCGGCGCCGGAACTGCCTCGGCTGCCGGTGACCCTGGTGCTGGACCGCTTGCGCTCCGCCCATAATGTGGGCAACCTGTTCCGCCTGGCCGAGGCGGTCCATGCCGGCGGCATCTGGACCTGCGGCTACACCGCCACGCCGCCCCATCCCAAACTCGAAAAAACCGCCCGCGGCTGTGACCGGACCGTGCCGTGCCGTCACTTCCCCGACACCGCCACCGCCCTGCGCGAACTTCGCGGCCAGGGCGTCCGGATCTATGCCGTGGAAATCGTCCAGGAAGCGCGCTGGAGCTGGGATACGACGTTTCAGTTCCCCGCCGCGTTGGTGCTGGGCAATGAAGCCCTCGGCATCAGCCCCGAAGCCTTGGAACTTTGCGACGACGCCATCGCCCTGCCCTGCCTCGGGCAGAAGAACTCGATCAATGTCGGCAACTGCGCCGCGGTGCCCCTGTACGAGGCGCTCCGCCAATGGCTCCAGGCCAATCCCGCCTTTCTGCCCCGCCTCGTCCCCACCGCCCCGGCCGAATAAATTCGGCACACGATGCGCACGATCTCACCACAGAGGTCACAGAGAAACACAGAGAGAAAAATCGAGGAACCCATGCGGGGGTTCACCACGCCATGAGATTGATTCTCTGTGCTCTCTGTGTCCTCTGTGGTGAAACTGATTATGTTTGGCTACGCGGAGTCGGGCGTCACGGCTTGCCGCGCAGGGTATTGGCGCAGGCTTTGGGGGTTTGGCCGGTGATGCGCTTAAAGGCCTGGTAGAAGCGGCAGACCGAGCCAAAGCCGCTCTGCGTGGCAATGGTCAGGGTCTTCTCGTTGGTGGTGGCCATCAACCGTTGGGCATGGGAGATCCGGTGCTGAGTGATGGCGTCCTGGATGGTCATGCCGCTGTACTTGCGGAACACCCGCATGGCATACACGGGATGCAGCCCCGCCGCCGCCGCCACCGCCGGCACCGACAACGGCTGCCGGTAATGGGTGGCAAGATGGCGGGCCATCACCTCAAAATGCCGGGCATGTCCGGTCACCCCTTCCTGAGAAATGACCGGGACGACAGCGGCCGTCTGTCGCGGCCAGTCACGGGCCAGCCGGCGCAACCGCGCCTCCACTTCCAGCAAGACGATCCGCTGCGTTTCCGGCCCCTTCTCCCGCATCAATGCGGACCAATGTTTGAGCAACGCGGTGTCCGAGCATGGCTCCGCCCGCTCCTCATCCAAAACCACCCGGCCGTTCAACAACGGATGTAACAGGGACTCGGGCAACTGCCATTGCAGCACCCACGTCAGCGGAATAAACATCGAATGCACCCGCGTCCCCGGCGTTACTTCCACCGGGCCATGCGGGGTGATCGCCCAAAACACCACCATTCGGCCAGGCGTCAGATCCACCCGTTCGTGTCCGAACATCGCCCGGATCAGGCCGCACTCGGTGACCCCGATCTCCAGCTCATTGTGCCGGTGCAGGGCGCGGAACGGTTCCGACTGGAGCGACCACAGGTCGAACCCGATCTCGGTATAAACCACCTGGGGAGCGACGATGGGATACATAAGGTTGCAATATGATATAAAATTGGCCACAAAACAACAAGAATTATAATATCGCAATAGCTATGGTGTCTCTAACCTGAATTATCCACCCCTGTGGCTCAGGGCTTGTAGCCCAGCGGAACGTCGCCACCGCGCTATAAGCGCTCAGCTACAGCAGGAAAAGAACAACCTTCAATGCACTTCAGCACCATGCAGTTCCGCACCGGCGCCACTCCCGGTGTCCGGCATCTTTCCGGCCAGGTGGTCTTCGATGAAATGTTCCAAAACGGCCGGCTGGTGAGCCGGTACTGGAACACCAACGGCCAGATCTGGCCGGAAATGCACTTTGGCAGTCTGAAATGGAACCGCGACCAGCCCGCCGACACTTTTCATTTGGCCGTGGACGGGCGAGACCTGGCCGGCGGCTATACCTGGGAGTCTGCGGGACTGGAACCGGATCCGTCCGCCTGGCGCGCCGCCGGGCCGGTGACCCATGGCGTGGTGTCGCTGCGGCATGAGGCCGCCGGCATCCGAGTACGGGTTCATACCCGGCTGGACGGCAGTCCGTTCCTGATCCGCTGGCTGGAGATCACCAATCTCTCCGGCAAGCCGGCCGGCATCACCGCCGTGGCGCCCTTTGCCGGCCTGCTGTGGAATCACCGGTACGAAGAACACCTGGCGCCACCGACGAACACACCGTTCGACGTCGTCTACAACCACCGGTTCGAATGGGGACAGGAAGGCGATTTCTGGCCGGAACCGTTGCCGCCCGGCTGCAAGGTCGTGGATGGCGGCAAGAAAGGACGCAGCGGCTGGGGCCGGCCGGCGTTCTGGGCGCGCAACGCCTGCAACGGCCAGACCGTGGTGTGCGAACTGGCCTGGGGTGGCAATTATCAGTTCGAACTGGACTGCCGGTTCTGGGATGATTTCAACTGGGGCGCCCCCCAGCCCAACCAGCGCAATGCCGCGTTGTTTTTCCGCATGGCTCTGTCCAGCCCAGAAGCGGTCCTGCGGGTGCTGGACGCCGGCGAAACGCTCCATACGCCCGCCGTGCATTTGGGGCTGTTCACCGCCGACACGGACGCCATCGTCCAGGCCACCCACCAGCATGTCCGCCATACTGTCATGCCGGCCCAGATTCCCGGGCGGCACGTCGAGATCGAGGCTAACCACCGCGGCTACCTGTGCGACCGCGAGAACGTGCCGGACATCATCAAGGACGTGGAGGTTGCCGCGTCGCTCGGCACCGAACTGTACGTCATTGATGCCGGCTGGTACGGCAACGAGCCGAACCAGTGGTGGAACAACGTTGGTGACTGGTTCGAGGGCAAGTGGATGGCAGGCGGCATGCAGCGCATCGTCGACCGGGCGCACGCCTTGGGCATGAAGTTCGGATTGTGGGTCGAGATCGAGGCGGTCGGCGCCAACAGCAACCTACGCAAGCAACACCCGGAATGGCTGCTCAAGAGCCATGACAAACCCATTGCCGACAGTCGGGCGCTGGACCTGACCCATCCCGAGGTCCAAACCTTTGTCGAAGGCGAGATCACCCGCCTCATTGGCGACTACGGCCTGGACATGTACCGGATCGACCACAACCACTGCCTGACCCCGGCACCAACCCGTTCCTATCAAGGCTATACAGAAGACCTTATCTGGCGTTATTACGACGCCCTATACGCCATCTTCGACCGTCTCCGCACCCGCTTTCCCGAGGTCGTGTTTCAGAATTGCGCCGGTGGCGGCGGCCGGCTCGACTGGGGCACCATGGCCCGCTTCCACAACGTCGAGTTGTCCGACTGGATGCGGCTGCCCCGCGGCTTCAAAATTCTCAACGGGGTCAGCTTCTCGCTGCCGCCCGAGATCCTCATGCGCGCCTTTGGCACGGAGGCCGGCCAGCAGGTCTTGGACGGTGATGTGGATGCCCAGCTCCGGCACAATTTCTGCCGGCTCATCCTGCGCGGCACCGCACCCAGCGTGGAGGAACTGACACCGTACTTGCGCCAGCGGGTGGAGCATTACCTCACCCGTTACCGTGAGGTCATCCGCCCGATCCTGACCACGGACGCCCGGGTCTTCCACCACACGCCATTCCTGTCCGTGGCGGATCATGCGCCGTGGTGTGTGCTGGAGTACGCCGCGTCCGACCGTTCCCGAAGCGTGGCGGTGCTGCTGCGCGCCAGCGACACCCCCGGCAACGAGTTCGTGTTCAAGCCGCGCGGCCTCGATCCGGCCCGCGACTATGACGTGGTGTTCGACAACCAGGAAACCACGGTGCGTTTCAGCGGCCGCCAGCTGACGCAAAAGGGCGTCACGGTTTGCCTGGAACGCCCTCTGAGTTCGGAAATGCTGCTGATCACGGCGGTGCAACCATGAAATTCAGCTATGTCCTGCCCGACCCGGCGTTGTACCGGAACTGGGATGAATTCACCGGCGACTTGGCCTGCCTGAAAGCGGCCGGTTACGCCGCCGTGGAATTGCAGATTGCCAATCCCCTGACCTTCGACCAAGCCCGCGTAAAAACGGCGTTGGCCGAGGCAGGCCTGCCGCTTTGCGCCTTTCAGACCGGCGCCTCCTACACCACCCACGGCAATTGCCTGTGCACGGCAGACACGGCTGTGCGCGAGCGGACGGTGACGCTGCTCAAGCAATTCGCCGACCTGGCCGCCACCTGGAACGTCGTCATGGTGGTGGGGTCGTTGCAGGGGCGATTGAAGGACGAACCCGACCGCGAAGCCGGCAGCGCCCGCATCGCCGCCGCCTTGGCGGACGTCGGCAAGCACGCCACGGCCGCGGGAGCGATCATCGCGTTCGAGCCGGTCAATCACGGCGAGATCGGCTTTCACAACACCATTGCCGAGGCCGCCGGCCTGGTGCGCCGCCTGAACCTGGCCGGGCTCCGCCTGATGGTGGACTCGTTCCACATGAACATCGAGGAACAGGACATGCTGGCGCCGCTGGCCGGCGTCCGCGACCTGTTGGCGCACGTCCACCTCTCGGAAACCAACCGCGACGTGCTCGGCACCGGCCACTGGCCCACCACCGCCTTCCTGGCCGAGCTCAGGCGGCTTGACTATGGCGGGTTCTGTTCCGTTGGCGTCTACAACACCCGCCTGCCCCGCCGCACCTGCATAACCCGCTGCGCCGCCGCGCTGCACGCCTGAACACCGTGGACCTTGTGGACCCGGTAGTCTCAGTGAACTTGAGAGAGGGCAAGCCCCGTCCACAGCGTCCACCCGGTCCACCAAGTCCACAGTGTCCACGCCCCCCCCTTCCCCGAAAGCCTTGCCATGAAAAATAAATGCGTCCTCGTCACCGGCTCCGGCACCGGCATCGGCCGGGAAATTGCCTTGGAATTTGCCCGTTGCGGCGCCGCCGTGGCGCTGCATTATTCCCACACCCGCGACGGCGCCGCCAGCGCGGTGGAGGAAATCCGCCGGGCCGGCGGCCGGGCCGAGGCGTTCTCCGCCGATTTCAATCGCACCGAAGAGGCGCAGCGGCTGGCCGCGCAGGCGCTGGAGTTCCTGGGCGGCCTGGACGTGCTGGTCAACAATGCCGGCGTCACCATGAACATGCCGTTTCTGAAGGTCACCCCGGAACAGTTTGACACCCTGTACCATGTGAACGTGCGGGCGCAGTTTTTCCTAACCCAGGCCGTGGTGCCGGCGCTGGCGGCCAGCCGCGGCAACATCATCAACCTGTCCTCCATCCACGCCCTCCGGGGTGCCCCCGGGCACGCCGTCTACGCCGGCACCAAGGGCGCAATCATTGCCTACACCCGGGAGCTGGCCGTGGAACTGGCCCCATTGGGCATCCGGGTGAACACCATCGCCCCCGGCGCGGTCACCGTCGACAATCACCGCAAGGTCATGAGCACCGACCCCGATGCCTTGGGCGACGGCATTCCCTGCGGGTTTGCCGGCACCCCCGGCGATGTGGCCAAGCTCGCCGTCTTCGTGGCCGGCGACCACGCCCGCTACCTGCTCGGCCAGACCCTGGTGCTGGACGGCGGCAGCACCTCATGGATGGCGTTCGGAGACGGTTTCCGCCACTTCAGCGACGCCCCCTTCGGCCGCGGTTATGTCCCCGGAGTCTAGTTACGGGCCGTATCTCACACGAAGACACGAAGTCACGAAGAAAAATCAGGCATCGGGACAATTTCACCAACCCCAAAAAAACGCCAACATCTTCTTAATTCTTAGGTTGATAGCTTGAAAATCGTTGTCGTGTTCGTGATCGTGATTGCCAAATCCTTCGTGGCTTCGTGCCTTCGTGTGAGACATTTCCTAATAGAAAGCAAGCACCATGAACATCCAACAGCTGTTTGACCTGAGCGGAAAAGTGGCACTGGTGACCGGCGCCGGGCGCGGCCTGGGCCGGGCCGTGGCCACTGGGCTGGCGGAGTTCGGAGCCGAGGTGGCCGCCATTGACTTAACCGCGGACAACAGCCGCGACACCGTGGCCGCCGTCACCGCGGCGGGCCGCACCGGCCGCGCCTACGGTTGCGACGTGGCCAATGAGGACGCGGTCCAGCAAACCGTGGCGCAGATCGCCGCGGATTTCGGCCGCATCGACATCCTGATCAATATCGCCGGCATCACCGCCCGCATCCCGACCACGGAAATGCCGCCGGCCACCGTGCGCCGCCTCACCGAAGTGAATTACTACGGCACGTTTTGGATGTGCCAGGAAGTCGGAAAAATTATGCTGGCTCAGCGTGGCGGCGCCATCGTCAACATGTCGGCGCTGGGCGGCGGCTTCGTCGGCACCGGGCGCGGCAATGCGGCCTACAGTGCGACCAAGGGCGCCATCGCGTCCCTGACCAAGGAACTGGCCTGCGAATGGGGCGGGCAAGGGATTCGGGTCAACGCGGTGGCACCCTGCTGGTTCCAGACCGAAATGAACGCCACCAGCATTTTCTCCAACAAAAATTTCATGGCCCAGGTGATCACCAAACTGCCGATGAAACGCATCGGCCAGCCGCGTGAACTCATCGGCCCAGTGGTGTTCCTGGCGAGTGAGGCGGCGTCGATGATCACCGGCCTGATCCTGCCGGTCGACGGCGGCGCCGCCGCCACCTGCCCCATTGAATGGAAACCGGAGTAAACGCCCATGGCTTCCCCTCTGTGCTCTCTGTGGTAAATCATAACCCGAGGTAGCTACCATGTTTGAGTTAAACGGCAAAGTGGCGCTGGTGACTGGCGGCCGGCGCGGATTGGGGCTGGCCATGGCGGCGGGGCTGGCGCGGGCCGGCGCCACCGTCGCGGTGAACGGCACCGCCGCGGAAAGCGCGGAACTGAAGAAAAAAATGACCGCCGCCGGCGCCCCCTGGGCCTATTTCCGCGCCGACCTCGCCGACCGCGACCAACGGCAGGGCCTGGTGCAGCGGGTGGTGGACCGGTTCGGCCGCCTCGACATCCTGGTCAACGGTGCCGGCATCCAGTACCGCCAGCCCGCCATGGAGTTCGACCTCGGCAAGTGGGATCTCATCATCAGCCTGATGCTGACCGCCGTGTTCGAGCTGTCGCAGCAGGCGGCCCGGGTGATGGAGAAACAGGGCGGGGGCAAGATCGTGAACATCGGCTCACTGTCCTGCTTCCAAGGCGGCTGGACCGTGCCCGCCTATACCGCCGCCAAGCACGGCGTGGCCGGCCTGACCAAGGCGCTGGCCAACGAATGGGCGGCGAAAAACATCCAGGTCAACGCCATTGCCCCCGGCTATTTCGACACCGACATGTGCGCGCCGATCAAGGCCGATCCGGTGCGCGAACCCAAAATCCGCGACCGCATTCCCGCCGGCCGCTGGGGCGAGCCCGAGGATCTGGTCGGCCCCCTGCTCTTCCTGGCCAGCGACGCCAGCAACTACGTCGACGGCCATATCCTGGTCGTGGACGGCGGCTGGATGGTGCGGTAGTTTTCACCGGGGCGGATCGGTAAAAGGCAGGACCACACGCCGGTCGGTGCGGGTGTTGCGCAGCAAAACGCCGTCAGGGGTTTTCCCCAAGGGCTTCCACCGATCCTTGCCAATCGTGACCAGGCGCTCCGGCACAATCTTCAGCGCCCCGCCCTTTTCGGTCTCCACCCAGCAGCTTTTCTCCAGCGGCGTGAGGTTTTCGTCATAGCGCGGCTGCACCGTCACCCCCCGCACCTCCAGCCCGGAGCCCATGGCACGCATCTCCAGGTTTGGCGAGGACGGCCGGATCGTGGTCGTGCCATTGGGCCCGACAATCACCGCCGGCGCATTCCAGCTCTTCGGCACCGGCCGGGTATCCTGTGCACCAATCCCCTGCCCCCAGGCGGAGAACACCAGCAACCCGCCGAGCCCCAACCGCCATGTCGCCATGATCACATTCATCACACACCCGTAAAAATATTGAACCGAAGAAAGCCGGAGAGAACCAGAGAAAGCCTTACGCGGTCCTTGCCATCTAACGACTATACCGCGGCCTGGAAGAAGTGACCAGCCAATGGCGACGCCGAACACCTAACCTGGCATTTGCCAAACCCACTCCCGCCCTGTACATTCAACGCCATTGGCGGAACCGTGTGACATCAACGTCATCCGGACATGCCCGCCTCAACCATCACTGATACGGAGGGAAAAGACAGATGATGAAACTGATTCTCAAGGGAATGGCGGTCGTCGCGGCCGCGACACTGGTCAGCGGTTGCGCCCATATGCCGGGCTCCTGCAACCTGAAAAAAGCCGCCGATGACGCCGGCTTGATCAATGTCACCACCGGTGACGGCACCTTCGCCAACTACAATGCGACGGGCTACCACACCGGTACCGAACTCGGTATCGCCGTGGGTATTCCGGGCATCAAGTTCCTCGAACTCTACCCGACCCAGAGCGACACCGTGCAGATGACGCAAATCGCCAAGGACGCCAAGGCGGCCGGCGCCGATGCGGTCATTAACGCGCACCCGCCCAAGAGCTTCTACACCGGCTTCCCGTTGTTCTTTGTCGGCATTTACGTCGACAGCGCGGCCGGCACCGGCATCAAGACCAAGTAACGTTCAGAAACACGCGACCAAAAAGGCGGGCCGTCACTGGCCCGCTTTTTTCATGTACCGCCTCATAACCGCCATGGAGCGGGATGACCCCCTGGGAAGAAACCTGGGACGTATGGGACTCATGCGACGAATGTGCGGAGTCCGCACCCTAGGTCCCATCGGTCCCCGTCGTCCCATCAGTCCCATTTTCAACCCGTGCCGCACACACTCCCCGGCCAAGCCCGGTCCACTGGCGGAAAACGTCTCACGCGGAGGCGCGGCAGGCGCGGAGAGAGATATTTGGGCGTCTTCGTGGCTTCGTGTGAGACCATCGGCGGTATGGCACACGCCGAGCTGGGGCTCGGCGTTCCCAGGGATTTTCTCCGCGAACTCCGCGGCTCCGCGTGAGATTTTAGGAGATTGGCGTTCCTGGAGGAACGCTCATTTTGCCTGGGCAACACCTGGGAGGCGGCCCAGTTCTTCGACCAGCTGCGTAACGGCGCGACGCAGGGCAATGTCGGCGGCAGCGGCAAAGTTGGCTTCCCGCGACACCCCGCTCCTAGCTTTGGCGAGGCCGGTGACCTGATAGATCCGTTCCCAAACCACCGTGCCATTGGCGGCATAAACGGTGACAAAAAGCTCGATTTCCGCGCGATATTCGCCGCGGCCGTTGGCCAGGGCGTCGTGGCTGCAGGTGAAGTCGGTGATTTGCGGGTAGACGGTATAGAGGGCCTTGGCCAGCGCGGCATCCTTGAAGGGGGGCTTTTCCGTGACCACAACCACCTGTACGACACACCGTTTCAGGGTGTTGGTGAGGATGCTGGTCGCCACTTCGCCCAAGGGGTATTTCAGGTAGGCCATGCCCATGGGCGACCAACGGGTGACGCTCTGGGTGGCAAACTCCGGGTCGAACAGCAGGGCAAAGGCGGTGTTGTACGGTTTGGCGGGCAGTTCGTCTTCGGGAATGGCCGTGGAGAGGGGGACACGGGTAGTGGCACACCCCGCCAGGCCCACGCCCGCCGCCATCATCAGGAACAGTCGGATCATCCGTCGGGTCATGAGCCACCCCTCCAATCATCATCCGTTGATGTTGTTTTACGGTTGTCCGGCGACCGCACCAATGCCGCCACCAACCATGGTGAAATGTAGCATAAGTTCAAAGCGCAAGGAAGGCAACGCATATGATCCACGGCCCGTATCCACAGGCCAGCCACTAAGGGGTATATCACGCGGAGGCGCGGCGTTCGCGGGGTATGGAACGCTTGATCATCTTCGCGCCATTGCGTGAGAGCATCAGCGGTTTGGACCGTAACGCAAACCGCAGATTGCCGAATGTCGAACCGCAGAATAACCAAAGTAAGCAAAAAAGGGCCGGCGCACTGCGGACTCCCCGGCACGCCCTTCCACGGGCGACACGCCCATGCCTATCAGGAATGAAAGCGCGGGAACGTTAGTGACAGGACAACCAATCATTTCTCTCGCCAAGATCGCAGAGAGCGCCAAGAAATTCAAATTCCCCGATCCGATTTTCTTTGCGTGCTTGGCGATCTTGGCGAGAGAATATTTTTCTTTAGGCCACTCCAGTGCAACAAACCACGATTGGGGCAGCAGGGACGGCCTGCAGAATCTGCAAAAAGACACAAAAAGGTTTGACGGAGGGTTTGGGAACCGCCTTTCCTGAAAAGGGGGTTCCCAACTGTCGGATCTTTCCGCGCGAGAGGTTAGCGGGAGCGGCCGAAGTGGCGAACGGCACCGGGGCGGGCGGACGGCGCGGGCCCGCGGCTGGCACCACCGCCATGGGCCGGCCTGGGGGGACCGCCGGCGCCCTGGGGCGGGCGTCCGAAATCGCGGCGGGCGGAGGCGGGCTGGCTGGGATCGCGGTAATCGGCCCGGTGCTGCTGACCGGAAGCCACCGGCCGCCGCGGGGACCGCGGGGGCTGGGGCGGCCGTGCGAACTCCGCACGATGCTGTTCGGAGGGGGCGGCCCGGTAATCAAAGCCCTCGACCTGCCGGCGTTCAATGACGACGCGCAAGACGCGCTCAATGCCGCGGACCATGGCGTTGTCCTCGTTGGTGATCAAGGTAAAGGCGTCGCCGGAACGGGCGGCGCGGCCGGTGCGGCCAATCCGGTGGGTGTAGGCTTCCACGGTGTCGGGAATGTCGTAGTTGATCACATGCGAGATGCTGGCGACGTCAATGCCGCGGGCGGCGATGTCGGTTGCCACCAGGATCTGGTACTTGCCGGAGCGGAAGCCGTCCATGGCTTCCTCACGGCGGTTCTGCGACAGGTTGCCTTGAATCGAGACCGCCTTGAAGCCGGCCTTTTGGAGCTGGTCGCCGACGCGGCGCGCCCGATGCTTGGTGCGGGTAAAGACCAGGACCGACCCGGTGTCGGTGTGCTTGAGCAGTTCGAGCAGCAGTCCGCTCTTCAGGTGCGAGGGCACGGGGTACAGCGCATGCGCCACGGTTTCGGCCGGCCGGGTATTGGCAACCTGAACGGTCACGGGATCGCGCAGGACCTGACTGGCAAGGCCGCGGATGTCGTCCGGCATGGTGGCGGAGAACAGCAGGGTCTGGCGCTTGACGGGCAGGCGGGCAACGATCTTGCGGATATTGGGCAGGAAGCCCATGTCGAACATGTGATCGGCCTCGTCCAGCACCAGCACTTCGACACCGTCCAGCTTGGCGGTACCCTGCTGGAGGTGATCCAGCAGCCGGCCCGGACAGGCGACGAGAATATCCACGCCGGCCCGCAGCTTCTGCACCTGCTGCGCATGGCCGACACCGCCGTAAACCACGGCGCAGCGGATGCCGCACTCGCGGCCAAACTCGACAAACGCCTCATGGATCTGATTGGCCAGTTCGCGGGTGGGGGCGATGATCAGGATCCGGATGCGGCCGCGGGTGCCTTCCTGGAGACGGTGCAGGATCGGCAGGGCGAAGGCGGCGGTCTTGCCGGTACCGGTCTGGGCGAGCCCCATGACGTCGCGACCCTGCATGACCACGGGAATGGCCTGGGCCTGGATCGGGGTCGGGGTTTCGTAACCGGCGGCGACCACTCCCGCCATGACGCGGGGATGCAAATTAAACGACGAAAAACTCATGTGCTGACGAGGCTCCTTGGCAATGATTGACCCGGTGCGAGGGGCGTCGCCCCAGGACCGGGTTGAGCCAAGTCACACTCTCAGCCCGTACAAAAAGACAGAAGTGGACAATATAGCACAAGACCCGCCGCATGCACAGTTGGGAACTTACCACGGCCAGGAATGAAGAATCCCCCTGCCCGGCGGGCCGGGGTCGGCGGTTGCCTTGGTTTGCGGCGGGTTTTCGGGCAAGCTCCGCCTGTGGCGTGGACTGGCGCGGTTTTTGTCGGTTGTTTTGTGCAGGTTGCGAAGAACGGCG
>CAITYL010000097.1 GCA_903896595.1 uncultured Lentisphaerota bacterium | reverse complement strand
CGCCGTTCTTCGCAACCTGCACAAAACAACCGACAAAAACCGCGCCAGTCCACGCCACAGGCGGAGCTTGCCCGAAAACCCGCCGCAAACCAAGGCAACCGCCGACCCCGGCCCGCCGGGCAGGGGGATTCTTCATTCCTGTTGCGCCGGCGCTGGATGGCGCGTTATGTTGTGGTGGGGCGTATATTAGGATGTCTGACGGCAAAGGCGCGGATCGACGCGGGTGCCGACGGGCCGCAAGAGCCGCTCATACGCGTTCGGGAGGTCGTACGGCATGATGACGGATCAAGGAAAATTTGTGTCCAGCGGGCTCCACCCGTTTGACGAGGTGGTTCACGGGTTGCGACTTGGCGACAACGTGGTCTGGCAGGTCGATACCCTGGAGATGTACCGCGCGATGGCGGCCCCTTTCGCCGCCCAAGCGTTGCAGGACGGACGCTCCCTGGTGTACGTGCGCTTCGCGCCGCATCCGCCGCTGTTGCCGCCTCTGGTCGGCATTGAGACGGTCGTGCTCGATCCCAGCCCTGGGTTTGATTTCTTCACGGCCAATGTCCAGCATTTGGCCGCCGCCCGCGGCCGCCAGGTGTTCTATATTTTTGACAATCTCTCCGACCTGCTGACCTCCTGGGGGGACCACGCCCAGTTGTCTGGTTTTTTCCAGATTGTCTGTCCCGCCTTGTTTGAACTGGACACGGTGGCCTATTTCGGACTCACCAGTGGCCGCCAGCCCGACTCGGTGGTGGCGCGCATCCGGGACACCACTCAGTTGTTGCTGGATGTGTTTCAGCAGGAAGGACAACTGTTCGTTAATCCCGTCAAGGTGTGGGGGCGGTACGCGCCGCAGATGTTTACGCCGCATCTGATCGACGGTGATCGTTGGCTGCCGGTGCTGGCCGCCGGCACCGCCGCCGCGGTGGCCGCCGCCGCCCGGGCCGGGCATCCGCCCGCCCCCGGTTCCTGACCTCTGCCGCATACTTGTTTTTTTAGCAACCCACAGGACAGTATCGCCGAACCGGGGGGAGTAGTTCACCATGGCAACCAACGGCATTCCTGTTCTCTCCGTCACCGGCACTGGGATTGCCGAGGCTTGGGAGAAGTCGCTCATCCTGCTCAACCGTGAAGGCTGCGACATCAAAACGATGTACGACAAGCCCGATGACCCGCCCAGCAAGGACGCCACCATGATGGTGGTCATTGAGGACCCGCTCGCCGAGCCGATGATCCATAAAGATTTCCCGGGCGGCCTGGAAGATCTCCAGGAATATGTCATGGAAGTCTGCGAGGGCATTAAGAACCATCTGGTGCGCGATCCCGCCGATCCGACCGATACCCGCTGGGAATATACCTACAATGAGCGGTTGTTCGCCTATCGCGTGCCCGGCATCCCCACCCCGTTCGACCAGATTGAGACGGTGGCCCGCAAGCTCGCGGAAACCCCCTACTCACGGCGCGCTCAGGCGATCACCTGGAAGGTCTGGGAAGACAATGATTGCTACGATCCCGCCTGCCTGCAGAGCATCTGGTGCCGCGTCACCGAGGAGGACGGTTTCTGGCGCCTGAGCACCAATGTGCGCTTCCGCTCCAATGACGCTTACAAGGCCGCGTTCATGAACATGTTCGCCCTGGTGCAGTTGCAGCAGCGTATCGCCACCCGCATCGGGGAATTGTGCGACCGCGAAGTGCGCCTTGGGCGTTACGTTCACATCGCCGACAGTTATCACATTTATGGCGCCTATTTTCGCGAATTCCAGGAGCGCTTTCTGCGCGGTTTGGACCGGCGCCAGTTCGAGGACCGCACGTTTCGTTACGCCGATGTTCGCGAGATCATGGAGGCGGCCCGTCCGGAGATCATGACCAAGGTCGCCGCCATGGGCGAATCCTGTCGGCCCCGGGTTTGAATCAGGCTCATGCGAGCCACAATAGTGGAGTTTGGATCATGAATCTGTCGTCTCGTACCCTGGTGTTGGCCAGCACCGTGTCCCTGCTTCTGGCCGGCGGTTGTGCCACGGATACCTCGGGGCCCTTCGGCTATGCGGGTCCGGAGCTGCACCGCGACTTCGAGGGCTGGCACACCCTGGTTCGCCAGCCGGTCGACCAGGTCTATAATGCCTCCCTGGCCGGTCTGCGCGATTTGGGGATCAAGCCGTTTGTCTGCCAGGTGGACAAAGTGTCCGCCTCGGTCGACGGCACCTTTGCCGATGACGTGCCGTTCGAGATCCGCATCGAGGGGGTGGGCCTGGATGCCTCCCGCCTCACCCTCAAAACCGGTTTTTTCGGCAACACCAACCGCACCAAGATGCTGTACCAGGCCATCCGCAAGCACCTCATGGGCAAGTAAGCGTGCGTGATGTTCTCCCGTCTGTGACGGTGTGGTGTGGTTTTTTAGGGCCGGGAACAATAGCGGCCTTTTTGGGGCGCGGGAGTGACCGGTCAAAACAGTTTATTTTTTAAATTAACGGCGGCTTGGCTGTTGACGCTTCTGCTTGAGGCGCTATGGTAGGCCCTGTTCGTCAACCAAAGAGTTTGAACTTCGGCAAGCACCTTGTTTTGTTCCCGGCGCGGAGAGGTGGCTGAGTGGCCGAAAGCAACGGTTTGCTAAACCGTCGTACTGGGCATCACCCGGTACCGAGGGTTCGAATCCCTCCCTCTCCGCCATTTTATTTTCAATTTGATGGTTTTCCTCTTAAGATGTTTGTCTTAAGAGGCTAAAACCACTTTATTGAAGGGTGCAAATTCTACCGCACCTGCCGCATTATTTATTAAATAATGCGGGTTTTTCCCTGATTCCCCCCCTAGTTCATGGCGCCGGCTTGGGGGCTTTAGCTGGCGTTGTCGCCCATGAGCTCGGCCAAGACCTGTTCGATTAGCCGGGGGATGGCTGCCGCCACCGCCGGAGACAGGGTCAGGTTGAGGGCGATTTCCTGGGGCTGGACGCCGAAGACAATGACCTCCGCCGGGGCGCAGCCCAGTTGGCGGGCCATTTTCAACGTCTCCACCAGACCAAATTCGTGGAGGGACAGGGAGTCCTGCTCCTGCCACAGTTCCTCTCCGGCCAGGCGCAGCACGGTACCGGGGACGGTCCCGGTGGCCATGGCGTCGAGGACAATGACCTTGCGGCGGTTGGCGATCTCATCCAGCAGGTCGGCGCCGAAGGTGCCGCCGTCGAGCAGCTCCACGGTGTCCGGCAACGGCACTTGGCGCAGCGCCTCCAAGGCGCGGACGCCGACGCCGTCGTCGCACATCAGGATGTTGCCGATGCCAAGAATTAGAATGGGAGTCATGGAGGCTGGTTCCATGGGGGATAACGTAAGCGGTTAACGCGAAAGCAGAAAGCGGAAATTAAACGGATTTTGAACAGAAGGTCGCGGAGGCCACAGAGAAGTTCTTCTCCGTTCTCTCCTGATTTCTCCTGTTTAAATTGCTTGCAAAAGACCGGCAGGTTGCCGCAACCACGTGTGGGGCGAGCAACCTGCCGGGGGGTGTTGCGGTTGATTAGGGCAGCTTGAGGCTGAAGGTCTGGCTCAGCTCGCCGCCGCTGTAGGTGACCTTGACCATCAGGGTCTTGGTCTGTTCATGCGCCCCCACCTGTTTGGAGAACGTCAAGGTTTTCTGGACGCTTCGGCCGGGCTTGATGGTGCCATAACTCCGGGGTAGTTCCGTGGTTGGCGCGATTCCCCCGAACGGCGCAGCCGTAACCCGAACCGCGGTGACGGTTGTGGTGCCGGTGTTGCTGATTTTCAGCGCCACGAGATAGCCGCGGGAAGTCCGCGCCACGGTGGCGGTGACCTTTAGTGCCGATTTGACGACCGGCGCCGGTGCGATGGTGACGGTTGCCGCCGCCGAAGTGCCGCCGCCCGGAGCGGGGGTGGCCACGGTGACGGCGGCAGCGCCGGCGGTCGCGACATCAGCGGCCGGAATGGCCGCGGTGAGCTGGGTGGCCGAGACGAACTGGGTGGTCCGGGCGGCGCCATTCCACAGCACCTTGCTGGCGGCGATGAAGCCGCTGCCATTGACCGTCAGGGTGAAGCTGGCGGCTCCGGCCGTAACTGACGCGGGCGCCAAACCGGCCATGGCGGGGACGGGATAGCCGGTGACAGTAATGGACACCGTGGCGGCGGGCGAATCCGCGGTTCCGTCATTGGCCTTGTAGGTGAAGCTGTCAGAGCCGGAATAGTTGGCGGCCGGCGTGTAGGTGAAGGCGCCAGTGGCGAGGAGGGCCAGGGTGCCGTGGGCCGGATCGGTGACCTTGACGGCGGTCAGCGCATTGCCATCGGCGTCGGTGTCATTGCCGAGCAGCCCAGGCACGGCCACGGTCAGGGTGGTGTTGCCGGCCAGTGAATAGGTGTCATTGACGGCGGCTGGTGGATGGTTGACGGGGGTGGTGCCACCACTGTTGGCGGCGGCGACGCGGAAGCCGACCATGGCGAGTTCGCTCGCCGGTTTTTGGGCGTCTTGGTAGGCGGCTTCAAGCAACAGGTCATAGTCCTCGTACGAGCCGCCGCGGAGTCCGCGTTCCTGGCCGATGGCGGTTTCCACCCATTCCCAAACGTTGCCGGCCTGGTCATAAGTACCATAGGGGGAGTTTGTAGTGACGTACGATCCGACCGCCAGGACTTGGCCGGCGATCAGCTTGTAATTGGCGGAAACGGTTCCGGGCGGCAGGGCCGCCGTGGGGAGCGTGCCGTTCGGGGTCGGATAATTCCAATAACCGGCGGCCAGGGCACCGCTCTTGTAGTAGGCGGCCTTGTACCATTCGTCCTCGCTGGGCAGGAAGAAGCGGGCGCCCGGTTTGCGGTCGCCCACGGTTGCGGGACCGGTGAAGGCGTAGGCGCCGTCTTCGGTGGTGGCGCTGTTTTGCGGGCCGGTGGGCTGTTCGTTGTGCAGCCAGTTGGCAAAGCGCAGGGCGTCATACCAACTGACCAGGGCGACGGGTTTGTTGCCCGCGGTGGTGGCATAGGCGTAGCTGCCGGCGGCACCGGTGCGGGTGATGGCCATGCCCGCATTGTACAGGCCATAGGCATCAGCCTTGGCCACGGCATTCAGGAACGCCGTGTATTCCTGGTTCGTCACCTCATAGACGCCCATGCGGTAGGCGTAGTCGACGGCGCCCAGGCCGGTGGCCAGGTCGGGGGTGTTGCCGGCATCGCCGACGGGCGTCGTCGGGATCTCGATGGCGCCGCCAACGGCGGTGATCAGCAGTCCCAGTATGGCCGCCAGCCCCAGCCGGCAGTACCGGTTGACGGGAGCGGGGGATGTCTTCTGATTATTCATTGAATATCTCCTGAGGGTGGTTAGGCGGCCCCGGTGGTGACCAGGCCGGCGGTGATGGTTTGGCCGTCCTGGCGTCCGGGCCGGACGAGGTGGACGGAACAGGACAGGCAGGGGTCGAAGGAATGGATAACGCGCAACACTTCGAGCGGCTGGGCCGAATCCCGGACCGGGGTGCCCACGAGGGCCTGTTCCATGGCGCCCAGTTGTCCTTGGTCGTCCCGGGGCGAGGCGTTCCAGGCGGTTGGCGTGATGATTTGGTAGCGGCTGATGGTGCTGCCGGAGACTTGCAGCCAGTGGCCGAGGGCGCCGCGGGCGGCTTCCGTCAGCCCCACGCCGGTGGCGGTGACTGGCGTGGCGCTGTCCGTATAGACAGGGCCGCCGGGCACCAGTTCCTTCAGCCAGCCGACCATGGCATCGCCAATTTTCTTGGCCTCAAGGGCGCGAGCGGCGAGCCGGTCCATGACCGAGATGCCGACCCGGTAGTCGCCATTGATCCACATGCGGGCCAGCGGCCCCACCTCATGCACGGTGTCCTCGTAACGGGGGGCCTTGATCCAGGAATAGGCATCGGCCTTGTTGTATTGGGGTTGGGTGACCCCGGCCGCGGGATTCAGATTGCCGCTGCCCGGCGTGTACCAGGAATGGGCGACGTATTCCTTGATTCGCGTGGTGTCGACGGTGCCCGAGGCGCCGTTGGTGTAGCGGCCCCGCCCCAGCAGCTTGCTGGTGCCGGCCGCGTTCAGATCAAAGACTCCGAAAGCAAGCAGATTGCCGCAACCACCGCCGATGGCGGAAAATTCAGGAAAGAGGTCCGAGACCGCCATCACATCCGGCAGGAAAACGGTGTCCACGAAGGTCCGGATTTCCGTGAGCAGGGCGGCAAATTGGGTGACGGCCGCGGCCGTCACTTGCTGGCTGGAACCGCCGGGGACGAAGTTGGCCGCGGCCGGCAACCTGCCGCCGAAAATGGCGCCCATCTGATGCGCCTTGCGGCGGATTTCGAGGGCTTTGACGTAGTGTCCGACCAACGTCGCGGCGGTTGCCCCCGTAACCATGTCCGGGGCGGTGAAACGCGGATTCCACGGCGACAGGTCCAATACTCCTGCCGTGTTGATGTAGTCGGGAGCGGCCAGGTGGTAGAAGTGCAGGATATGGGACTGGAGAAAGTTCGCGCCCAAGACCAAGTTTCGCATGATCCGGCCATTGTTGGCGGGGGCGACGCGGAAGGCATTCTCAAGCACCAGACTGGAAGCCATCGCATGGGCGATGGGACAGACGCCGCAGACGCGCTGCGTGTAGTGGGTGGCGTCGCGGGGGTCACGACCGGCCAGAATGTTCTCGAAACCGCGGAACACGGGACTCGACGTTTTTGCGTCAACGACCTGCAACTGGCCGCCGACAGCGTCCAGGGTCAGTTCGACTTCCAGATGACCCTCAACCCGGGTCACCGGACTGATTTTAATCACTTGCGACATGATTTAATTCCTTTGGTTATGCCGAACGAGGCCGGCTAACGGACTTAATGGATCGGCTTAATTTCAATCACCGCGGCTGTAGAAGGGGGACATCCCATCCGGGAAGGTGGGTTCGGTGCAGCCGTAGCAGGGCGCGCCGGCGCCGATGCACCAGTTCACACCGGGCTGGCCGGCGGCGCCAGAGTTCCATTTCCGGTTGGGACAGTCGGCGCGGGTCTTCGGTCCTTTGCAGCCGAGTTCCTCAAGACAACCGGTGCGGCCGAGCACGCTGACTTCGTCCGATTCACGGTACGGGCACTTGGAGTGGACGGTGGAAGCGAAGTAGTCCAACGGCCGGCCGTAGGAGTCGAGGGCGGGGGCCGCGCCGTTCTTGATCAGGTAGGCGATGGTGCCGACCACCCAGTCGGGATGGACCGGACAGCCGGGGATGCGGATGACGCGTTTGCCGTTGTACGAACTGTCCAGCCCCTTGGCGCCGGTGGGATTGGGGGCGCCGGCGGCCATGCCGCCAAAGGAGGCGCAGGAGCCGACGGCCAGGATGAAGGCGGCGTTCTTGGTATAACGCGCCACGGCGTCAAGGGCGGTCAGCCCCGGCCACAGGTAACAGAAGGTCCCGCCGTTCGCGGTCGGAATCGCGCCCTCGACGACCAGTACGTACCCGCCTTGACGATACGTCTTCTCCACCTGGGACACCGCCAAGTTGCCGGCGGCGGCGCTCAGTTGGGGATGATAGTTCAGGTCCAGCGTGTTAAGCAGCAGGTTGTCGATGGTGGTGTAGTAGATGCTGTTCAGGAGTGACACCGTACAGCCGGTGCAGGCCTGCGCCTGCAACCAGATGACGGGCACGCCGCCATTGTCGGTTTCGAGCGCTTCCGCATCACTGCCGCCGAAGACGCCGAGAGATTGCAGGCCGAAGGCGGTGGCGATCGCCGATGAGCCTTTGAGAAAGTCACGTCGTGAGAGTTCCATGGAGTACCTCCGAGGATTCAGGGTTCACTGGGGGCGGGGTTTGAAGAATCGAGCGAATTTGGGTGCTTTGTCGGGATGTGGGTGGCCGCTGGTCGGGGTGGCCGGGCAACGAGATCGGCGGCGCCGTCATGTTGCGTTGCCCGAACTGCAGCGGGGGTAACGGCTCACTGGCGGCTGGCCTCTCCAATCGTGGCCGCACAGTGCGACGCAGGGACCGGCCGGCCTCATCGGCGGAGATGGCGGCGGCCCCGCCCAGGGAGCCGGCGATCTCGCTCCACCCCCGTGAGAGTTTTCCCACGAGGCTGGCCAAGCGCTCACGGCTGCCCAGTTGGCCGAAAAAATCCCTTCTCGTCATGTCCATTGGTGGCTCCTTCCGGGTTCTCTCCGGCGTCGGTTCAAGTCTTTCGGATGACGCCGCCCCTTCCTGCTAACGTTATGACCGCGTAGTATATCATTAGTTCCACTATCTATTAGGTAATATATCAACTTTTTGGCTTTTTGCGAATTTGGCCGCCTGGGCGGCAAGCGGTTGCGCGCTCATCACATCGAAAGACTTATAATCCGATCTTTTTACTGTATGAGTGTTTTTTATAGCATATGACGTGCCAACGGTGGCGGGCGCGGGCGGGCAGGCCAAGGAGGGGGGACGGCGGGTGACGCGCCCGCTAAAAATGAGAAAACCGTCACCGTGCCCGGCCGGCGTGTGGTTTCCAAAAACGGGCGGTTTGAACCGTGGGGCATGTGCGACGTGCCCAATGTCAACGTCACGCCTTACCGTGCCAGGGACGGTTCCATCCTGACTCTGGTCTACAATAACCGTTGCAAGCCCGCCACCATCACGGTCGGCCTGAGTGGCAAACTTATTCCCGGTCCCGCCCAGGTGGTCGATTACGGCGCGTCCTGTTCCGGAACGGCGGTTCCCGCCGCCAAGTCCGGCACTTACTGGCAAACCCAGGTCCGTCTGCCGCCCTTCCAATCCTCCGTGCTCCGTTGGACCCCGCGGCGCTAGTACCTTGTAACACTTAAATTTTCGGATACAACCGTTTCAGCTTTATTCGCGCGTCGCGTGTTGTGAATTGCCAGTCAATCGTTGCCCCTTGGTTGTTACGGTCGTGTTCCCACGCCACAACTTCAGCACGCATGGTCTCTATATCGGCAATCCGTTCGGCAAGGCATTGTCCCTTCAGCACGCTGAGTTCAATTTCCGCCATATTCAACCAGCTTCCGTGCTTGGGTGTGTAATGAATTTCAAGACGTTCGGCTAATCGTCGTGCTTCTTTTGGGGCAAACGCCTCATACAAAGATGCGGTTGAATGAGTGTTCAGATTGTCCATGACCAGGCGCACCTTCTCCGCGTCTGGATAGCGTTCGTCAAGCATTTCCTTGATTTGCCGTGCCCAGTCTTTTCTTGTTCGCTGTTCTGTGACCGCCACATGCCTCTTGCCGGCCAGTGGTTCCACTTCCATGAAAATCTCCGCCACTCCGTTTCTGACATATTCGTCGTCCACGCGTGCCGGACGCCCAGGTGCACACGGAACAGGGGCACGAACCTCGCCAATCATCTGCTTGCACGACTCATCCATGCAAACCAGCGGGTGCTTGGGATCATATGGGAGATGATAGACCGCGAGAACATCCTCCATGTTCGCTACAAACGCCGCATTTTCCTCTGGCGGGATTTTCCAGTACTTGCTGAGATGAGGCTTAAGTTCGTTTTTTTAGGATGCGCTGGATGGTCATGTGGGAAACGCTGGGAACCATCTTCAATTCCACGGCTTTGTCGGCGAGCAGTCGCACTGTCCACCGTCGGCGCCCAGATGGCGCATCCGAGCAAGCCAGCGTCACAAGCCTTGCTTCAAAGGCTCCATCAAAGCGGATTTCACGCGGAGGTTTTTCAGCATCCTTGCGATCAATAGCCGCATCAAACCCGTCTTCCACAAACTTCCTTTTTATATGCTCCATCGTTCGGCGGGTTATCCCCAAGGCATCGGCTGCATCCGCAACTGTCCATTCAGGGCCGCCCTCGCTGGCATCGCACAACAGCAACGCACGGGCGTGGACAAATCTTTTGGCATTAGTCTTTCCGCTCCGTGTCAGCGCCTCAAGCTCACCCCGTTCCTCCTCTGTCAGCGTCACACGATACCGTGGTGCCATGGTGTCCTCCTTGTTGGAATTGCACCATACTATGGCACCGTATTTAAAATATGCGAAACTTTAAGTGTTACATGGTACTAGCCAGTGCGCTTAGCACGGCCAGTTTGCCCAGTCAGTTGAGTTGCGATGCGTGTTGCATGGTCGGTTCTCCTTTTGGGGGATATCTCCACACTTGACGGACCATCCGTCAAGCTAAGAGCGGGGGCCGGGACAGCAGTCGCGCCGATAATTGCGCAATCAAGTCAAATCGATTTGACTGCAATATGACAGGCCGCCAAAAAAATGCAAACACGGGCCGGGCGCATCACCTTTTGCGGATTCCGCAGGACGCCTTGCTGTCCCAAGCGTGGTCTGTCGCACGAGCGGCCTATTCGGGGAAGGTGGTGGTGAAGCGGCGGCGATAGGCGCCGGGGCTGAGGCCGGTCTGGCGCTTGAAGCAGGCGCAGAAATAGGCGAAGTCGCGAAAACCGACGGCGAAGCACACTTCCTTGATCGACTGGCGGCCGTGAGCGAGAAGCTCCTGCGCCTTCAACAACCGCTGATGAAGCAGGTACTGGGTGGGCGAGGTGCCGAGGTGCCGGCGGAACAACAGATGCAGATGGGAGGCGCTGACGCCCACCGCCGCCGCCAGCTGTGCCATATCCCACGCCGCCGCGAAACGGGTCTCCAGCAGAACCTGGGCCCGGCGCAGGCTGGCCGGAAGACGTTCCTGGCCGCCCCGGCGCACATGCTCCTGCGCCTCCCAAAACAGGCGGGCGTACTGGCAGGCCACGTCGTCCGCCGACAGTTTGACGCCAAGGCGGAACAGTTCCAGAGCGCGCCGGCAGAAGTGCGCGCACTCGGCCACATCCGCCCAAGTGGTGTGCATGGGCGGTTTTGCCGCCGGAGGACCGGTGACTTCAAAGCGAAAGACGATGGTCTCGTAGGGATCGGTTTCATGAGAGGTGACGATCACGATGTCGTCCGTCTGGTACCACAAAGAACTGCCGGGACCGGCATCCACCACCTGGCCGTTTAGCTCAAAGTAGCCATGGCCGTTGACAATAACCTCGATCTCTTCCAGGCGCGGTTCAAGCCGGCGCGGTTCGTGCCAGCGCCCCGGCGGGGACTGGTAGTGCCAGAAATGCTGGTGGTTGGCCTGGTGGGCGAAGGGCATGGCGGTTGGGCGGTTGGGCGGTTGGGCGGTTGGGCGGTTGGGCGGTTGGGCGGTTG
>CAITYL010000096.1 GCA_903896595.1 uncultured Lentisphaerota bacterium | reverse complement strand
CGCCGTTCTTCGCAACCTGCACAAAACAACCGGCAAAAACCGCGCCAGTCCACGCCACAGGCGGAGCTTGCCCGAAAACCCGCCGCAAACCAAGGCAACCGCCGACCCCGGCCCGCCGGGCAGGGGGATTCTTCATTCCTGACTTGCGTGGTCTGGAAGTGGCCAAAAGGTAGCATGTGGACTATAGTAATACTTTAATTTGTTTGAGGTCAAGGAAGGGTGTTGATCATGAATCGGATGACGCAAGCAGTCACGAGTGTCTTGTTGCTGGCATGGGGCGCCGGCACGGCGTGGGGACAGGTGGTTATCCCGCCAACGATCACGGTGCATTTTGAGGCGCCGACCACGGTGACCGCCGCAGCGCCGGCGACCGTCCCCGTGGTGGTCCATGCCTACAGTTCCGATACGGGCCGTCCGGTCACCAGCGTGAAGCTTTACACTGCCTATAGCTTCAGTTCCACTAATTTGATTGGCACGGCCACCAAGCGGACCGGCGGCTCTGACTTTTTTGACTTTTCCTGGACGAATGTTCCGGTCGGGAACTATCAATTGTTTGCCGTGGCAACCGTCAGCAGCGGGGAATCGGGCGAGGCGTTCCGTCCCCCGCTGACGGTCACAGTTACCGCCCCCGTCCTGCCGACGGACTTGATGGTCTCGGCGCTCAAGGTCACGCCGAGCAAGCCCCTTGACGCCAGCCCGTTCACGGCTGACGTGACGGTCAGAAATGCGGGCAAAAACCCCTGTTCCGGCGGTACGCTGACGTTGACACCGGTGGTCGGCGCCGCGGGCATCGTGCAGACCGTGCCGGAGCTTGCCAAGTCCAAGTCAGTTAAGCTGACCTTCGCGGTTCCCGGACAGGCCCCGGGGGCGCAAAAGATGACGGCGACCGTGTCCGCCGTGCCGGGCGAGACCAAACTCACCAATAACAGCAAGACGGTGAGTTACACGGTGACGGCCCGGCCCGACTTCACCATTACGGCGGTTTCCTTTAGTCCGGTGGCGCCCCTGTGCAATAGCACCTTCACCGCTTATGTGACGATCCAGAACAACGGCGGCGCGGCGAAGGCCGGTTACTTGGATGTGTGGATCAATTATGCCGACGGTCAGGCCGCCACCAAGAGCGTGGCGGTCAGCACGATCAGCGCCGGCAGGACCAAGCGGGTGACCCTGACCCGGCTGGCCACCGGCGCCGCCACCGGTGAGCGCACGTTCCGCGCTGTGGTGGACGGGCGGAACACCGCCACTGAGAGTAATGAAGGCAATAACGTCTTCACCACCACCTACACGCCGTGTGCGTTGACCCCGCCCCCGCCTCCCGCTCCGTAATGAACGGCGGCCATCAGGGTACCCCAGCCCAGCATAGCCGGAACCAAAACGAACATCGACCATTCAACGCTCAACATCCAACGTGGATGATTCGACGTTGGACGTTGAGTGTTGAGCGTTGAATGTTCTATGTATTTTCTGAACCCTGAACTCCGAACCCTGAACCCTCGCCGTCGGAATGTTTGCTTTTTTTTAACCACCGCAGACTGGCGGGTTACGCTGGCAATGGTGATGCTGGGAGTGATGGCGGGATGTCGCGAGAAGCCGGTCACTGACGCGGCGCGGGATTCCGTGCCGGGCAATCATCAGACGGCGCCTTCTCCTGCTCGCGCCGGGAGCGGGGACGGCGGCGGTTCCGCCGAAGGTCGCGCCGTTCCGGCCGCCGATCCAACCGCAACCTTGCTGGCGGCGGCGTTGGCCAGTGATCCGGAAGACGTGGACCGGGCCTTGCGCGCCTTGGCGGCCACGGGCGACCGCTACACCGAGGTGGTCGCGGGCTGGTTGACCAACCCCGATCCGGCGGTGGCGCGCCTGGGCGTGCGAGCCTTGGCCGCCATTGGCACGAAATCGGCGCTGATGGCGCTGTTCGATCAGTTGGCGAAACTGCCAGCGGATTCCCCCCAAGCCTGGGAATGGGCCTCCATTTTGGCCGATGAGGCGCCGTCGGCCCAACGTGACTTGTTGCTGGAGTGGGTGTTGGACCCGGCCGCAACCGAGCCCCTACGTGACGCTGCTCAGCGGGCGTTGGCCCGCGATGCGGATGCGGCCCTGGCGAACCGTTTGGTGACGCTTTACGATAGTGCGAGCAATGACGCGGCCCGGCAGGCGCTCGCCGATGCCCTGCGGCAGATGCAGAATCCCGAACTGGTTGACGAGTTGGTCCGGTTGGCCTTTGACCGGGCCGGCATTTCGGACCCGATGACGGTGGCCATTTGGGATACCTTGGGCATTATCGGCACGCCGGAAGCGGTGACCGCCCTGGCGGCGTTACTGGCCTCTTCTGCGCTGTCCGCGGCGGATCGGGCGGCCTTGGCTGACGCCTTGGCCCGGGTGGACAATTTGGACGCGCTGCCACTCTTGCGCGCCCTGGCGGCGGGGCAAGTGGCCGGCGCCGGGCCGACGGTCCAAGCCGCCGCCCACCGCGCCCTGGCCAATTTCCCCGGGGAATGAAGCGACCAACGGAAGTGGAAGTGACCAGGAAAAAAGGTGGCACAGTTTTTGGAGTGCGGCAATTCCTTTGCCGCTTTTTTACTATCGGCGTTATTTCACGACCGGGAGCCGCCCGTCCTCGGGCGGAACTCGATGGCGTCACACCAATTCCGCCCTTTTTATAGGGCCACCGTCCGCCAAACCAAAGTATGCGCGTCTCCGACGAT
>CAITYL010000095.1 GCA_903896595.1 uncultured Lentisphaerota bacterium | reverse complement strand
TGGACGAATGGCTGGCCATCAACCGCGAGGCGCAGGCCGCGGGAATCACGCTCCCCTACTTCTTCCATGCGGGCGAAAGCAACCGGGCCGACAACGCGAACCTGGATGAGGCGCTTCTCCTGCACAGCCAACGGATCGGGCACGGCCTGGCCCTGGCCAAGCATCCGCTCCTGCTGGAGCAGGTGCGCTCCCGGCAAATCGCGGTCGAGGCGTGCCCCATCAGCAACCAGGTGCTGGGATATGTGCGGGATTTGCGGACGCATCCGGCGCTGTTCTGGCTGCGCGACGGTGTTCCCGTCACCCTCAACCCCGACGATCCCGGCATGATGCGGGCGACATTTTCCCACGACTTCTATGCCGCCTTCATGGCCTGGGACCTCGACCTCGCCGACCTGAAGCAACTGGCGCTGAATTCATTGCGCTACAGCTCGCTCAACGCCGACGAAAAAGCCGAAGCCATCGCAACCTGGACCGTGCGCTGGAACACGTTCATCGATTGGTTGAACACCCACGCGCCACCGCCGGCCCGACCGGTTGAGCCTGCGCCCATCGCGCGCCTCGGCGGACCCGCGGTGGACGCAGATGAGACCCACCCTGCCGGTTAGGCGGAGTTCCGACGACAACGCCTGAGGGCAGCGCCACCGAGAACAAGCAACACCGCCAAGGCGGCCGGCTCTGGCACCATGATCGGATCAGACCAGCCGTCGTCAGGCAGATCCTTCAGGGAACCGACGTGGGACGTCGAAGTCGCGAACGCCACTTGGAACGAACTGCCCGGCGACATTCCCGTCACCGCGTAGAGGGTGGCCAAGTCGAACCCGAAATCGACGAAACTGTCGGTGTCCACAGGATTGTTGACGAAGTCCGAACCATCCGTGACCACCGCGGCCCGATACCAATCCGTCGGCACCCCGCCGGTCGGACCGGTATGGGGCGCGTCCACATAGGCCAGATCCTGCCATAAATTGGCCGGCCCGCCGGAGATCGTCGCGATGATTTCGACCTGTTCGTGGCTCTTCAAGTCCAGTTGCATCACATACTCGGCAAGCGCGTCTCCATTGGTATTGAGCACCGCCGACCACACCGCATCCGGGGGCAACCCCGGCACGGCGTCAAGACGCATCCGGAACATGAGATTCTGCCCATCCGTCGCCCAGTAAGCGGCAGGGTAGGTGGTATTGCCGACAATATCCACTCGGTGGGGGTCCGCCGTCGTTCGGGTATTGTCGAGGGTGGGATACTCCACGTAATGCTGGTCCACGTAGGGCGCTCCGCCCACCGTCACCGCATTCCACGTCAGGGTCTCCCAGGGTGGCGCAGCCCATGCGCCGGCCATCGCGATCAGCGCGACGGCCACAACGTCCCATGTCAAAGTCTTCATGATTTCCTCCTTTTTTCGGATCCAAATCACGAAACGGTCAGGCATAACAGGCCCAACCCAAAAGCGAAGATAACCGGCGGGTCCTCCACATGCAAATTTCTTGGGTCACCCGACAGGAATGAAGAATCCCCCTGCCCGGCGGGCCGGGGTCGGCGGTTGCCTTGGTTTGCGGCGGGTTTTCGGGCAAGCTCCGCCTGTGGCGTGGACTGGCGCGGTTTTTGCCGGTTGTTTTGTGCAGGTTGCGAAGAACGGCG
>CAITYL010000094.1 GCA_903896595.1 uncultured Lentisphaerota bacterium | reverse complement strand
TGGGGCTCGGCGCTCCCAGGCTCAACCCGTGGCTGGACTCGCCAGAACGCCCGTGGGAACGATTGCTCCATGACCAACACCATCAGCAGCGAACAGGAGCAGGCGCAATTGCAGCTGTTTTTAGGCGGCGTGGCCCTGGAGTTTGCCGCCGCCGGGCAGCCGCTGCGTCTGGAGCTGCAGTTTTTGAGCCAGGGGTATGACATCCGGCCGCGGGAAGAAAGTTACGACCATCCGGCACCGCCGTTCAGCCGGCTGTTCCTGTTCTTCAACCGCGGCGCCCGCATCACCGTGAGCGGCCGTTGTCATCGCCTTGCCCCGGGAAAGATCTACCTACTGCCGGACGGGATGCCGTTCACGGTCACCTATGCCGGCGGTTCTGAGCTGCTCTTTTTCCACGTCACGGCCGCAGACTTTTGCCGGATGCCGGTGTTTGGGGGCTTGGCCGAATGCCAGTGCCTGGACGATCCGCCGTTGACCGCGCTGCTGACCAGCCTGCGGCACCAGCCGTGGGGAACGGCGTTGCAGGCGGCGGCCGCCGCCGTGCTGGCGCGGTTTGCCGAACGGCAACAGGCGGCGATGCTGGCCCGGGCCCGGATCGGGGCGGAGTTCCGGCCGCTGTTCCAGGCGTTGGCGCACCAGCCGCCGGCACGGATCCGCATCGACCAACTGGCGCGGCAGATGGGCCTCGGCGCCGCCGCGCTGGCCATGCGGTTCCGGCGGAAGTTGGGCCTGTCGTTGAAAGCGTATTTGACCCGGGAAACCGTCGCCAAAAGCCAGAACCTGCTACGATACACGGGGAAAACCGTGAATGAGATCGCCGCCCAACTGGGCTTCAACGACGCCCCCTATTTCCATCGTTACTTCCGCAAGCACACCGGCCGGTCGCCGGCGGCCTATAGGACTCAGGCCAGGACTTCACAGGCGTAGAGGAAGGTGCCGGCGGTCCACCCGAGCATGGGCGGCATGGGGTATTCGTCGGACACATCCACGCCGCCGGTGGCCGCGTTGTATTTCTCCCATAATTGGCCGGTGGCTTCAAAGTTCGCGACCACGGCGGCCACATATTTGCCGGCCAGGCGCCGGGCCTCGGCCTGATAGCCGTAGCGCAACAGTCCGGCGACCACCGCGAACTGCAGGGGCGGCCAGGCATTGGGGGCGTCCCATTGATAGGTCCGGCCGTCGGGCCGCGGTCCAGGCGCGCAGGTCATCAGGCCGTATGCGCGTTCCAGCAGTGGCAGATTCTCCACCAGGCGCGCGGCCTGGGCGGGCGAGGCCTGGCCGCACCACAGCGCGAAATAGGCGGACGCGGCCGGAATGGCGGCGCGCCGGCCAGCGGCGAAATCATAGTCGAAATAAAAGCCGGCCGCCTCGTCCCAGCACAACGCGTTGAACTGCAAGCGGCGTTGCGCGGCCCGCTGTTGCCACCGCGCCGCGCCGCCGTCCCCCAACTGCTCACAGAACCACGCCTGGTTCAGCTCATGCTGATAGAGCAGGCCGTTGAGGTCCACGGCGTAGTGTTCGGCGCAACGGCGGTCGAACCGCGGGGTGAAGTCCCAGCCGGACTCGGCCTCGGCCAGCGACTGGCCGGCAAACGCCAGCCGGTCGCCGGCGTCTTCCGGAAGCCGCCCCAGGCGGCTGGACAGAAAATTGGCGAACCGGTGCAGCGCGTCGGGAGTGCCATGGTGGCCATAGTGATTGAGGCCGTGGCAACCCCGGCGCCGGGTCATCCAAAAGGCATATTCCTTTTCCAGCGTCACCCGCGCCCCGGCCAGCCAGGCTTGGTCACCGGTGCGTTCATACACCGCCCGCACCAGCAGGGAAGCCATCGGCGGTTGCGAACGGTCCAAGTCCTGCCACAAGGTGTAGTTCGGCATGTAGCCGAGCAAGTCAATGAGATAGAGGATGTTGTCGGCATTGGCCTTGGCGAGATCGCCGCGTTCATCCCGGAACAACCCTTCACTGGTGAAATAGGTATCCCAATAATAAAAGAGATGAAACTCCGGCCCGGCGGTGGGGACGGTAAACGGGTACGGCAAGGGAATAACCCCCTGCCGCGGCAGGGACGGCTGGCCGCTGGCCGGCAAGACGACGGCGGCCGGGTCCGAGCGGCAGACCGTGCTCTCCCAAGCTTGGGTGATGGCCTGCCGAACGGCTTGAATTTTGGCGGGAGCCGTCATGACGTCACCGGCGCGGCGTGTGATAGGTTTCATTGGCTTCGGTCGCTTCGTTCACGGCGCGGATTCAGTGGCAAAATCAGCCCGTTTCGTCGTTTATTAACCAGCGGTTAGAATAACCACAATATAGCACAACTTGCATTTCTAACCGGTTAGATTATACTATCTTCAGTTTTACAGAACACCAGCGGAGACGGCAGCATGGTTTCCATCGCGGACATTGCCGAGGCGGTCGGGCTCTCCATCGGCACGGTTTCCCAAGTGCTGGGCCGCCAGGATACGCGCTACAGCGAGCGCACCCGGCGGCGGGTGCACGAAACCGCCCAGCGGTTGGGCTACCGCCCCAATGCCATGGCCAAAGCGCTCGGCCGCGGCCGCTCCAGCGCCGTGGGGGTGATGTTCGCCGACCTGACCGGATCCTACGCCAACGACATCCTGGCCAGCGCCCTGCCCGTGCTGGAGGCCGCCGGGTTCCATACCCTGATCGGTGTCAACTACTGGAACCCGGAGCGGGAAAAACAGGAGTTGGAAACCTTTCTGGAACGACGCTTGGAAGGCATCCTGGCGCTGCCGCTGGACGGGCAGTTGGCCAATTACCACCTGGTTCAGGAAGCCGGCGTGTCCCTGGTCTTCATGTGCGACTGGCTGGAGGGCATCCCCGCCGACGTGGTGGCCATGGACGGCTATGACGCGGGGCTAAAAATCACCCGCCACCTGCTGGACCGGGGGCATCGGCGGATGGCGATCCTCGGCGTGGACAACCAGTCCGAGCAACTGCGCGCCCGCCAGGCCGGTATCCGCTCCGCCCTGGCCGAGGCCGGCATCACGCCCGACCCGGCCCTGGTGCGGTTTTCCCGCACCTCGGATCCAGAGTCGGTCATGACGCTGACCCGCGAGTTTCTCGCCCTGGCCGAACCGCCCACCGCCATCCTGGCGTCCGTGGACGCCGTGGCCCTGGAAGTGCAGGAAGTGGTCTGCAAGCTGCCCCTGGAGCGGCGGCCGGCCGTGGCGGGGATCGGTGGCCTGCCGATGTCGGGGCACGGCATGATTTCCCTGACCACCGTGGCGGAGCCGCTGGCCGAAATCGGCCGCCGGGCCGCCGAGCTGCTGCTCAAGCGCATCGGCAAAAAGCGGGGCGCCTGCCGCCAGGACCTGTTGCGGGGCGAACTGGCCGTCCGCGACTCCACCACTTCCCATCCATGGAAAGGAGGTGTGTGATTTTCCGCTGTCCGGTACTGAATTGAACCCGCATCTAACCGTAAACACCACCCAAACGTCACTAAGCCCGCTTCGTCAACGTGCATTTAAGGAGAAACACTGATGAATTCCACGATCAAATTCATTCTCGTCGCGATCATGGGCAGTTGTCTGGTTTCGGGGTCAGCCAACGCCGGCTGGTTGCCGGGCGGCGG
Source organism: uncultured Lentisphaerota bacterium (assembly GCA_903896595.1). Classification (GTDB taxonomy): domain Bacteria; phylum Verrucomicrobiota; class Lentisphaeria; order Oligosphaerales; family CAITYL01; genus CAITYL01. The sequence continues at coordinate 5,296 of CAITYL010000094.1, read as the reverse complement.
ATCCTGGGAAGGCTTGAATGTCTGGAACAACACCTTGGTCACCCCCAACCCGAGTACCACCTATACCTTCGACATCACCGGCCCCGCCCTGACCACCTGGTACTGGGACGGCGCCAACGGCATCAGTTTCAGCGACCATTCCTGGAGTGACATCAATGGGGGCGACATAAAATCTGAAAGCATGAAGTTCCAGTTCACCCAGCCGATCTCCTCGTTTACCTTTACGACCCCTTACATGCAGAACCAGGCGATCCACACCGGCAACTCCCTGCACTGGGACATGTCCGTCGGCGACACCAACGTCTGGACCAGCCTGTGGAGCTACATCGGCACAGCCAGCTCGCCCGAGTATTCGACGTTTGCCCCGGAAACCGTGGCCACCGTCAACTTCGCGACTCCCGTCACGCAAATCCGCCTGAAATATTACGAAACCACGGGCGGGTATTGCGGGTATGTTGGCTTCACCGGCGCCGAGGGCGGCAGCATGGCCGTCACCACCGCCGATCCCATTCCCGAACCGGCCGCGGCCTCCCTGCTGGCCCTGGCCGGCCTGGCGGGGCTGGCGCGGCGCCGCCGCTGAGCGTTACTCACCAGAAAACCGCAAGACGGCTCTGACTTGTTCGGACGCGTCGGACAAGTCCGACAGGTCAGACGCCATTGGGTACCTCTAGCCTGAATTATTCATGAATTTGAACAGAAGGTAGCGAAGACCGCAAAGGAAATACCATACACAACCACCCATCCAACCTTCGCGATCTTTGCTTCCTTCTGTTCAAACTCCCCACCGCCTCACCGTTGTCAAAAAGTTAAGGATTACCCATATCATGCGACGACTCTGCTTACTCATCAGTGCCGGGCTAGTGCTGGCCGGCATGGCCGCCAGCGCCGGCGGCTGGGCCAACGAGGCCGCCGATGTCTTCAACAACCGCCTGGAGTTTCCAGTCGGCGGGGCCCAGGAGCTCCAGATCGGCGGCGGCACCCGCACCTGGTACTGGTATGGCGCCAATGCCATCGGCTTCAAAGGCGACAACCCGAACCTTTCCTGGGATGACATCAACGGCGGCGAGGCCAAACGCTTTGCCATCAAGCTGGCGTTCAGCCATCCCGTGCTGGCGTTTTCATTTGTCCTGCCAACCATGAACAACATGGTGGTGAACCCGGGCGGAACCGTCACTTGGAGCTATTCCACAGACGGCAAGGAGTGGCACGAGCTGTGGCGGCACCAAGGCAAGGACGGCCAGCCAGTGACGGTCACAGCAGTGACAACACCGGAACAGAAGCTCACGGCACCCACTGACCAGCTCTGGTTGGCCTACTCCCTGGACAAGGGGTTTGGCGGCAACATTCAGTTCGGCCCGGCGGCCGGCGGCCGGCTCAAGCTGACCCTGGCGGAGAAGGTCCTAGCCCGCGCCAAACCGGACCAGCCGGGGCGCCTGTATTACCGTCATGAGCCGCTGCGCCTGACCATCGGCCCGCTCAAGCACGGCTTCGCCTGGGCGATCCGGGACTTGACCCGGGATATTGAACTGGCCAAGCCCCCCTTGGAGGCCGTTGGCAACTATTGGTACGCCAACCTGCCCACCGGCCGGTGCGGCCTGTACGAACTGACCGTCCGGCTGGCGGACGGCACGCCGGCCTGCGCCTTCCGCTGGGCCGTCATCAACCCGCCCCTGCCGGCCACTCTGGAACAGATCCGCACCACCCCGTTCGGCATCAATTTTATTGCGCCGCCAGGCATGACCCATGAGACCATGATGGAAGTCTGTCAGATGCTGGGAATCCACGGCACCCGCGGTTACATGACGCCCGACTGGCTGACCGGCGAGCCGGCCCCCGGCAAATATGTCTGGCAGGACGACCCGACGCCGGTCGACTGCGGGCTGACCGGCCTGCTGGGCTGGGGCATGGCCGGTTACGGCAGCGTCTGCTGGACCCCGCGCTGGGCCGTGGACGAGGCGAAATGGACCGACCGGACGGTCAACTTCATCCATTACCCGCCCAAGGCGGACTATTACCGCAACTACCGCGCCTTCTGCAAAGCGCTGGCGGCACGTTACAAGGGTTATGTGAACGTGTTTCAAACTTACAACGAACCCAATAACGAACCGTTCGGTTCCTGGAAAGGCACAATCGAGGACTGGGCCAAGCTCAACCGGGCGGCCCAGGACGGGCTGAAGGCCGGCAATCCCCGGGCCAAACTGCTGGGCCCGGTGGCCGGTGGCGTGGACCTCGGCCATATCAAGCGCTGCTGGGAACTGGTGGGCAACGACCTGTGGGACATCATCGACGTCCACCCCTACCGCCATGACGGCAGCAGCCCGGAAACCGGCAATCTGCTCGGCGACATCCGGCGCACCCAGAAGCTGATCCGGGAACACGGCCGCAATCAGCCGATTTATTTCAGCGAGCTCGGCTGGAGCACCTTCCTGCCCCGTGGTAAAAGCACCGGCTGCTATATTTCCGTAACCCCCTTGCAGCAGGCGTGGTACGTCCAGCGGACCTATCTGCTGTCGGTGGCGGCGGGGGTGAAACACATCGATTACTTCGTCTTCAGCGACTGGGGGCCCAGCATGCTGGAACCGGAGCACAACTTCGGTATCGTCGACCATCAGGGCGCCGCCAAACCCTCCGGCGTGGCCTTTTCCGGCCTGACCCGGCACCTGGAGGGTGCAACCTTCCGCGGCGTCTGGCCCACCCCTGAGCCGAAACACTACGCCTTTGCCTGGGCCCTGCGCAACCGCAAAAGCCGCCCGTTCCTCAACGGCCTGCCGGCCCAGGCGGAATTGCTGACGGTCTGGTGTGACCAATCGCGGCCGGGCGAGGCGGCGGCGCCGGTCACGGGCAAGCCCGTCAAGCTGCCGGGCAAGCCGCTGTACGTGGAAGACATGTTCGGCGAACCCGCCCCGGACCGTGTCTTCGCCACCGGAACGGACTGGTTTGCACGGGCGGGTGAAGATCCGCTCTACATCTACACCGCCCCCGTCCCCGCCAAGGCGCTGGAGGCGCTACCCGACATGTCACGTTCCCCCAAAAGCCTGTCCGTCCTGCCGCTGGGCCAACTGACGCCGGACAACCAGGGCGACGAGTGGCCGGCGGCCCCCGCAGCCACCGTGGGGGATGCCGGCGCCCCCCCGCTGGCCACCTTCAAAGTGGGCGCCACGGACCGCGGCCTGTGCCTGTGGGTGGATGTCAAGGATGCGGAACCGTTCAACAATCCGCAACAGGGCTGGCTGGTCTGGGCGGGGGATTGCATCGAATTGTTCTTTGACACGGCGCCCGAAAAGAACCAGCCCTGGTTTACCGAGGCCACGTTTCAGATTGGCTTGGCCCCCGTCACCAAAGACAGCGAGCAACCGGCCGCCATCCTGATCAATGCGGGAAACCCGAAGTACCGCCGCGGCCAGGCGCTGGCCACCTGCCGGATGGCGTCCCGGAAAACGGCTGACGGCTGGTGCATCGAAGCCGAGATCCCCTGGGCGGAGCTGGGCCTGACCCGGCCGGCCAAGGGTGCCATCTGGGGCTTTGATGTGGCGGTGGACGGCGCCAGCGGCAACGGCCACCCGGAAACGCGCTGGAACGGCGCCTTCGACAATTGGAGCAACCCCGAACGCTTCGGCAGGATTGTCTTCCCATGAAACCCACCGCCCATCACGCCTTTAAGCTCATTGAGTTGCTGGCATGCCCAGCCGTAGTCCCGAGCCACGGCGACGGGCGAAGGCCAGTTCGATCGGCGTTTACGCTGATCGAACTGCTGGTGGTGATCGCCATCATCGCCATCCTGGCCGCCATGCTGCTGCCGGCCTTGGGCAAGGCCAAGGACCGGGGCAAGGCAATCAAGTGCGTCTCCAATCTGCGCGGCATCGGCCTGATGACCAGCATGTATCAGGGCGACTTCAATGATTTCTTCCCGCCTTACTTCCACAACGACCAGATTCCCTACTTCGACTTCGGCGGCGACAATGGCAACGCCGCCGACGTTGGGTTGGGGCAGGCGGAGGCGGCGGAAAGCCGCCCGCTCTACGGTTACAGCAAAGGCGGCCTCAGTATCTTCCGTTGTCCGGGAGACGACGGGCGTTATGGGTCTTGGGTGCTCCCCAATTACAAGACGTTCGGCAACAGCTATTCCCAGTCCAACCCCCATCGCGGCGGCGGCTGGGAAGGGGTCGGCGGCGGCTGGGGCTTGTGCGTCAACAACGGCAGCCACCCGTATTGCGTGCCGCGGAAAATTTCGGGAGTGCTGCCCGGCAGTGTCGACTCCATGACGTGGAAACTGGTCGGCGTCTCCCCCGACAAAAAGATCTGCTACTTTGACGGGGATGCCTGGAGTCCGTTCTACAACAACATCCAACCCACCTGGCACGGCAAGCAGAACTCCTACAACGCCCTGTTCTGCGACGGCAGCGCCAAAAGCGCCAACCTGCCCGGGGGCGTCTTCGGCTCCACTACCGAATATGCCTGGTGAATAAAAAAGCGCCGCCACCGTCAACACGGTCGCGGCGTTTTCCTTGGTCACGGGCGGAAGAAGCGCTTACTTGTCGCCCCGGCTGACCATCAGGTCCAAATCTTCCTTGAGGCTTTGCAAGTCTTCCTCGTGCTCGACTTCCTGAGTCAGGATGGTCAGCGCCAGGTTATAGGTGACCATGTCCTTGTCCTTGGTGACGTCCATCAGGTTTTTGTAGGTGGAGATGGCACACTGTTCGCCGGCAATGTTCTGCGCGAGCAGTACCGCGACATAGGGATCGGCCGGCGCGTCGTATTTGCACGGGCTCTGGGTGTACCATTCCTTGGGCTCCAGCACCGGCGTGCCGCCCAGTTGGATGATGCGCGTAACCAGCAGGGTGGCGTGGGCCAGCTCCTCGTTGGCATGCAGCAACAGCTCCGCAGCCACCGAGTCCTTCATCGGCCCCTTGATCACCTTGGCGCCAAGCCAGTACTGGTAATAGGCGAGCCATTCGCTGGCGTAGGCCTGGTTGAGCAGGGCCAACAGTTCATCGACGTTCATGCCGATGATTTCACGTGCGCGGGTACCCATGGCAGAATCCTTTCCTCTTTTGATGCATGATGGCAACGACGCCGGCCCAAGCGGCCATGACTTTCGGATGCCGCCCACAGCATAATCCACGGAGATGGCTTTGGCAACCGCCAAAAGCGACAAGGGTGCATGACAACGATGCCGGTTGGGAACCCCCTTTTGAGGAAAGGCGGTTCCCAAACCCTCCGTCAAACCTTTTTGTATCTTTTGCGGATTCCGCAGGCCGCCCCTGTGCCCCAATCATGGATGGTTGCACTGGAGCGG
>CAITYL010000093.1 GCA_903896595.1 uncultured Lentisphaerota bacterium | reverse complement strand
TCAGCACGACCGGCTTCTGAACCTCCTCAAAGAGCGTGGTCTGGATAAGATGATCGCGTTTGTTGAGCCGCACAATGAGATTGAGCACAGTGAATTTCTCAAGGACGTTGCGGGAATGAAGCGCATTTCAGAAGAAGCGATTGCGTTTCTCAGCGACCGGCATCCCGATCTTCTCTTTAGCTCGGATCACAGCAGCGAAAACAATTTCTCAATGATCGCGGACAACACCCAGGTTTTCGACATGCACCTTTATGCGGGCGCCTCCATGTATTTCAATGGGATTTTGGCGCAATCGGTGTGGCATCCTGATTTTGATCCGAATGATCCGAGAAAACTGCCGCTGCTGGATCGATTGTTGAAAGACAAAATCGTGCCGTGGGATGAATTTCAGAAACCGGCGCGGAATATTCGCGAGTTCTGGCGGCCATTTTGCTGGCTTTATGAGAACCTCAAGAATGAGGAATGGGACAACTGGATGCTTGAGCACTACGCCGAGTTCTGGCCGGAAGCCCAGTCCAAGGCCGTCAATCTGATCGCGTCTTTTGGCGCTGAGGCTGCGCACAGAGGCATCCCCGCGGTGCTCGACGAAGGCGGCTGGTTTTATCCGCCGTTTAATTCGCGTTTCGAGGAGATGCCTGAGGGCTTGGCGCTCTTTGAAGTGATGCAAGAGCAGGCGATCAAGAACAATTATTGGGGATTCATGCCGACAACCTATTGCGGCCCCGAGCAGCCGATCTGGTATGCAAACCCGCGCTGGCTGAAAGAGATGAACCGCCGATTCCTAAAAAGCGGGGAAAGTTTCGGTTAGGCATGGGCGAGCCGGGACGACACGAGGCGGTTAATGCTTACCCCGGCTTCGGCTGCTTCCACCGTCAAATGCCGGTGGAGTTCCGGCGGAACCCGCACCATGAATTTGCCGGAATCGCGTCGGGTCATGATCGGCTCCGGCACGGGCTCACCTACTATTTGCAATTAAGATTGGACCGGTCGATTTGAATGTGATTTTGATGTGAAATTGGCATTATGCCATGAACACCATCTGTCCGAACAGCTCCGGGGAGTAATTGCGGAACAGCAGCGTCGGCGACCAATTGGCAAACCGGTCATCGCCATCGGCCATGCGCCGGCGGTACACGTTGCCAGCCATGCCGGTGGCGGCGGCCGCCACGCCGGCGTTTTCCAACGGCATCGCCAGCTCCACCGTCCAGCATTCCGGCCCCACCTGGCTGCGCACCCGCAGGCCGGCGAGGTCCCACCGGGCGCCGTTGTTGCCGAACGCGCCAAAGTCGGCGTCATAGACGGAACCGTCGGGCGCGACAATCACTTGGAACGCCTTTGCCGGAGCCGCCGGATCCGGGGCCAGGTAAAGGTCGATGCAGTCACCCTCCCACAGGCCGACGGCGTCATGTCCGGAGACCTTCTGCACCATGCGGCCGGTTGCGGGTTCGTCGGCCACGCACTTGAAGTAGAGGGTTTCCGCGTCATGGAGCAAGGCCATGCGGGTTGACGGCGCAAACGGCTGGCCGTCACGGGCGGTGAGATCGGTCCATTGTGCCGTTCGCCATGCGGTTTCGGCCGGGAATTGGCCGTCGGCGGGCGTTGCCGTCCGCCGGATTTCCAGCGGGGCGGAACGGGGTCGGGCCGCCATGAATTTCCGCAGTTCCAGTTCCTGGATTTTCTTGAGCATCAGCAGGCAGCCCGGATCGTAGATGTCGCCATGGTCGAACCCCGGCAGGCTGATGCATTCAGCCTGGGGATGGCCGGCGATCCGGGTCAGCAGCGCGGCCAGCAGTTTGTTCTCTTCCGGCCGGCCCGGCCACTCAATGGCAGGATCTCCTACCACGAGGACCAGCGGCGGCGCGTCCTTATGGATGTGGAACAGCGGCGCATAGGCGTCAATCACCGGAACGGCATTGGGCGCCATGGTCATCATTCCCGAACGTTCATTGACGATCTGAAAATGCGTGGTCATCTGGCCGCTGACCGGCATGACCCCGGCCAGTTGCCGGTGGGAGAGGCCATGCCGCGCCAGATACGCCGGATCAAGTCCCAGCATCGCCGCCAGATAACCGCCGCCGGAACCGCCGCTGACATAAACCTTCGCCGGATCACCGCCGTACTCGGCGATGTGACGCAAGACCCACGCCACCGCCGCCGCCGCGTCTTCCAGATAATCCGGGCACTTGGCGCGTGGGGAGGAAAGGCGGTAATTCGGTACGATCACGGCCATGCCGCGATATTTCAGGATCGCCGGAAGCTCCTTTTCCCCGGCTTGCAGGCCGCCGCCATGAAACCAGACAATCGTCGAGAATCCCGCCTGCGTCGGGCAGTGAAGGTCGAGTTTGCAGCGTTCCTGGCGGTATTCGGCATCCCCGGAGCCAACCCAGTCCGGCTCGTAATAGGCAAGGTCATGCTCCTCGCGATAAGCCGTCGTGGTCATGGCGTGTCTCCTGAAAGCCAGAGAGGGACAATAAAACCGATCGGGGAACAGGGGAACTATACCGGCTATTCCAGCGCGCAACACCGGGCAGGCCCATAATCCGTCACGACCGTTTTGGGGGGGCAGGACAGCTTTGTTGGACGATGTTGGGAACCCCTTTTTTAGGAAAGGCGGTTCACAAACCCTCCGTCAAACCTTTTTGTGCTTTTTGCGGATTCCGTAGTCCGCCCTCTGCTGTCCAATCACTGAAACTGGCGCCCAGGGTCACCCTTGCGGGGCGTCCTCTCCGTCCTCCTTGTCCTCTGGTGCCGCGATGGTCCTCAATGTCCTCGCCCCGCCCCCGCCAAAAACGGCCAACCCGCACCGCCGCCGAGGACGGGGAGGACATTAGCCCCGATCCCACCCCCGAGGACCTTGAGGACACAGAGGACGCGGCGGCCATCACGCGCTTGCGTCCTGTGGGCAGGCGTGACATTCCGAAAGAGAGCTCATGCCAAACCGGGGCGGGTACGGCACAGTCCGCGCCATTTTTCGGGCAGACACGCAGGCAGGATTGCCTGCTTGATGTTTTTACCGGCAAGAGTGCTTGTGTCACGTTTGTCCGAGTCCTTTACGTTTTACGCATCACGTTTTACGCCGGGGCCGGCATTACAGTACCGGTATGCGTATTATCAGCGGCATTTGTGGCGGGTTGCGGGTGACGGCGCCGCCGGGGTTGGACACGCGGCCGACGGCCGACCGGGTCAAGGAATCGTTGTTCGGCATGCTCGGCGACCTGGGCGGGCAGCGGGTGCTGGACCTGTTCGCGGGCAGCGGCGCGCTCGGCCTGGAGGCGCTCAGCCGCGGGGCGGTGGCCGCCGTCTGGGTCGAGCAGCAGAAGCCGTTGGGCGCCCTGCTGGAGGCGAACTGGGCGGTGATCCGGCACGGCCTGGAACATGCCGGGGTGGCGGCGGACGGGCGTGTGCTGATTTCGGAAGTGCGGCAGGTGCCGCGGCAGCTGGCCGGTGAGGCCGGAACCTTTGATCTGATTTTTGCCGATCCGCCCTATCATCCGCCGGCGGGCGGCTACGGCGCCCGTGAACTGGTTGCCGACGCGGCGCTGGCCGCCTGGGCCGGCCCCCGGGCATTGCTGGTCCTGGAGCACGCCGAGGATGTGGCGCCGCCCTGGCATCCGCTGTCGCCCTGGCGTCTCCTGCGCCAGCGCCGTTACGGCCGAACCGTACTCTCCTTCGCCCGCCAGGGCGAGACGGGTGCATGACGGTTTTGGCGGACGATGTTGGGAACCCCCTTTTGAGGAAAGGCGGTTCCCAAACCCTCCGTCAATCCTTTTTGTTCCTTTTGCGGATTTCGCAGGCCGCCCCAGCTGGCCCAGTCGTGGCTTGTTGCACAGAGGCGGCCTGCGGAATCCGCAAAAACGTACAAAAGTTTTAGGAAGGGGGATGCAGAGCGAACATGTGAACGACCCGGCGCAAGCCGGGGCTGCGGAGCGCGAAGCGCGGGGGGAGCACCCTTTTTCAAAAGGGTGGCCCCAACCGACGTCATTGTTATGCATCCGGTGAGGCATGAATGTTGTTTTTTGGGCGGGGGCGGGGTAGTGTATGGCCGGTTTTAGATTGTCCCCGCGGCGTGTCAGGTTGCCGCGGTGGCCATGGGCGCATCCAGTTTTGGGGGAGGGACCGGCGCGATGAACATCGACGGACTGGTGATGATTGTGGTGGGGGTGGTGATTGGTGTGGCCGTGTGCGTGGGGGGGGCGATTTACGCACTGGTGCTGCTCCGCCGGCTGGGTCAGCAGATCGATGACTTGGACGACCGCCAAATGGCGCGGCAGCAAACGCTGCAACGGCAATTGACGGCGATCCAGGAACGGCTCGGCGGCACTTCCGGTCCTGCCACCGGTGCCGGCAAGCCGTCTCCGGTTACGCCGCCGCCCCCGGCGGCCGTGCCGGTTACGCCGGTTACGCCGGTCATGCCGGTCGAGGAAGACGAGGACTTTGAAGAAGTCGAGATTCCGCCGGTTCTTGCCCACGTTCGTTCGACGCCCGCCCTGGCACCCTTGCGGACTCCGCAGGCCGGACCGGCGTCGGCCCCGTCTTTCCCGTCTTCGCCGGCGGTACCGCCGGCATCTCCGACACCGGTGCCTCCGGTGTCGGAGGTGGAGTTGCGCGCGGCGGCCATTCTCGGCCGCATCTGGTCGTGGATTGTGGTCGGCGAGGCACACCGGGCGCAGGGGGTGACGTGGGAGTTTGCCTTCGCCACCAATTGGCTGATGCGTTTGGGCGTGCTGGCGTTCCTGTTCTTCCTGGGGTTTTTCGTCAAGTACTCGATCGACCATGGCTTTTTCTCGCCGGAACTGCGGGTGGCGGTGACGTTGGCCGGGGGCGCCGGGTTGGTGACTGTCGGCATGCGGCTGGCCGGGCGCCGGTATGATCTGCTGGGGATGGGGCTGGCTGGCGCCGGGCTGGCAGCGTTCTATTTCGGAGTGTTCGCCAGTTGCGCGTATTATCACTTCATCGAGGCGCTGCCGGCCTTCGCCCTGATGGCGGTGGTGACGGTGGGCGCCGGGTTCCTTGCCGTGCGTCTCAACAGTCTGTTCCTGGCGCTGATCGGCCTGGCCGGCGGTTATCTGACGCCCGTGCTGGTGAATACCGGCGAGAAAAACCTGCCCGGCCTGTTCGCCTATCTGCTGCTGCTGGGCGCGGGAGTGCTGGTGGTGACCTCCCGCCGCAATTGGCGCCTACTGACCTTTTTCAGCATGGCCGCCACTTGGGGCCTGTATTTCGTCGCCCTGGACCGCTTCTACGACAAGACGCTGCCCGCGGACTTCGCGGTCGCGCTCGGCTTTCTGCTAGCCTATTTCGTGCTGTTTTCGGCCGTCGCCTTCATTTACGGCCTGCGGCGCGGCGAAAAATTGTCCATGGTCGAAGTTTTTGAAATGCTGATCAATGCGGGGGTTACCGGGGTGGCCGGGATCAATCTGGTGACCGGAGCCCACAGCCGGGAATGGGCGGCGCTGCTGACCGCCGGGCTGAGCCTGTTCTATCAGCTGCACATTTGGCTGTTCCTGAAACGGCGGGTGCAGGACCGGGCGCTGCTGGTCACCCTGACCATGCTGGCGGCGGTGTTCCTGGCCGTGACCCTGCCGCTGCTGATCGACGGGCGCTGGCTGACCCTGGCCTGGGCGGTGCAGGCGCTGGCCATGCTGTGGGCGGCGGACAAGCTGGGGAGCCGTTTCCTGCGCCAGCTGGCGTTCCTGGTTTACCTGGTGGTGTTCGGACGGCTGGCGTTGGTGGATTTGCCCGCGCTCAACCAGGGCCCCGGGACGTTGGACTTTACGGCCTGGCTGAAACAGTTCGCCACCCATCTGGTGAGCTTTGGCGGGCCGCTGCTGGCCCTGGCCGGCGGCTGGAAGCTGTTGCGGAACCAGCGGGACAAAAGCGGGGCCGCCGCCGCGCCGGTCACGACGGAGAACGATGTCACCGGCGGCGCGCCCGAACTCGGGGTGGGCGGGCTGTTGCTGGGAATCTGCCTGGGCGGCGCGTTTCTGCTGATGCAGGTGGAATTGTGGCACTGCTGTGGCATCTTTTTCCTGCCGTTGCGCTTGCCGGCGCTGTCGCTAGGGTTTGTGCTGGCGGCGGGGCTGGCCCTGGCCTGGCATCTGCGGACGGGCCGGCCCTGGGCCTTGTCGCTGGGGGTGATGCTGGCGGCCGCCCTGGTACTCAAACTGCTGTGCGTGGATCTGATGTCGTGGAATCCCATTTTCGACACCTTCGGCTACCATGGGGCGTTTGACGGCGTCGCGGTGGGCATGCGCGCCCTCGATTTCGGGGCTGTCTGCCTGTTTCTCATGTGGGGCGCGTTCGCCCTGCGGCGGAGTGCCGGTCAGAACGGCGAACCGGTGCTGGCCGGGCGGCTGGCCGGCCTGGCCGCGCTGGCGCTGCTGTTCATTTGGCTGACTCTGGAGGTCAGCGAGGTCTTAGGCCAGTTCCTGCCGGGCTTGCGCGCCGGCGGTGTCAGTATCCTGTGGGCGTTGTTCGCCATCAGCCTGCTCTTTGCCGGCATCCGTGCCAGCCAGCGCAACCTGCGCGTGGCCGGTCTGGTGCTGTTCGCCGTGGTGTTCGCCAAGGTGTTCCTGTCGGACCTGGACCGGCTGGATGCCATTTACCGCATTCTTGCCCTGTTTGTGGTGGCGCTGCTGCTGGGCGGGGGCTCGTTCCTGTATCTGCGGCAAAGCCATAAGTTCACGGTCAAGGAGCCGTCGCCATGATTTTTCGCGGTTTTCTCGCCATCTGTTTGCTACCGGTAATGGTCTGGGCCGGTGACGCGCCGGAACGGCAGGCCTGGCGCCTGCCGCTCGCTCCGGCGCCCCGCGACACCCTGGCCGCGTTCCGGCTGACCGCCGACGTGTTCGATAAAAGCGCGCCCGGCCTGGCCGATCTGCGTCTGGTGGATGCCGCCGGCACGGTGATCCCCTATGCCATCGAGAACGAGACGGCCGCCGGTCATCGCCCGGTGCGGACTCCGCAGGCGGCCGAGGTTGCCGAGGTTCATGAAACCGCCGGCAACGGCCTGGTGGTGATCGCCCGGCTGACCGGTGACGAGCCCGCGGCCCAAGGCTTCACGGTGGTGACGCCCCTGACCGATTTTGAACGCCGGGTGATGGTCGAGGGCAGTGCCGACAACGGCGCCACCTGGCGGCCGCTGGTGACGGCGGCGCCGCTGTTCGACCGCTCGCGGTACACCCAAATTTCCTGCCGGGAGGTGGCATTGCCCGCCGACAACCGGGCGACGCTGTTCCGCATCACCTTTGACGCCGCCACGGAAACCCTGGTCTCCGATCTGGCCGAGATCACCCGCTCCCGGCGCCAGGGGCAGGTGGCGGAGGAAACCGACCGGACCGCCACCCTGCGGCGGGCCTTTCATTTTGACCGCATCGAGTTCTGGCGGGTCCGCGAGGTGGAGACGCCGCGCCAGACCGTGATGGCGGACTATGCGCCCGCCGAATGGACCGCGACGGTGGATGCCGGCAAACGCCTGACCGTGCTCCAGGCCACCCTGCGCAATGAACCGGTGACCCGGTTCCGGATCGTGGCGGCGCCCGCCAATTACCAGCGCCGGGTCCGGGTGCTGGTGCCGTGGCATCCGGCCGGTGGCATGACGGAGTGGCGGGTGCTGACGGATGCCGAGATCCTGCACGTGGCGCTGCAAGAGTATGTGGAAAACCGCAGTGACGTGGAGTTTCCGGAAACGGCGGCCCGCGAGTACCGGCTGGAGATTTTCAACGAGGATAATCCGCCATTGCGGATCACCGAGGTGCGCGCCTCCGGCCCGGCGCGCCGGGTGCTGTTCGAGGCGCGGGCCGGGGAACGCTATTACCTGTTGTTCGGCGATCCGCGGGCAGTGGCGCCCCGGTACGATTTTGCGGCCGTGCTGGCCCGCCTGCGCGATCATGGCGTGGCGGCGCCCCTCACGGTGGGGGCGACGGGGCCGGTGGAGGCCAACCCCGGCTTGCGGCCGGCCTCGTTTTGGGAACGGCTGCCTCGGCGCGGCCTGCTGTGGGGCGGGGTGGTACTGATGCTGGCCGGCCTGGCCTGGGGCATGTGGCGCGCCGCCAAGAGCGTCGGCAATCTGCCGGAAAATAACTAATTGCCAAAAGGCACCGCTGTTTTGGAGTGCGGCAATTCCTTTGCCGCTTTCAAAGTAACGCCGCGCGGAGCGGTCTGCGTCAGCAGCAGCTCCGCTTGTCGTTGCAGCAGCAGTCGCCTTTGATCCCCAGTGCTTGTTGCATCAGACCGGTGGCGCAGCCGACGCCGGCCTGCACCTGAATGGCGCCCACGGGACAATTCCGCATGCAGGCGCCGCACTCAATGCACGCCTCGCGGTCCGCCAGCTCCGCCCGCCGCCCCGCCATGACAAACACGGCGTGTGGACACACCGTGGCGCATAACCCGCAACCCACGCACTTGTCCGCCGCATACTGCAGGGTGACTACATTTTTTAAATAACGCATGGTATTTCTCTAAGGTGATGGTGGTGCGGACCTGGTGGACCAAGTGGTCGGGTGCATGACGACGATGTCGGTTGGGGCCACCCTTTTGGAAAAGGGTGCTCCCTTTGCGGATTCCGCAGGCCGCTCCAGTGCAACCATCCGCGATTGGGGCGACAGGGGCGGCCTGCGAAATCCGCAAAAAGGCACAAAAAGGTTTGACGGAGGGTTTGGGAACCGCCTTTCCTTAAAAGGGGGTTCCCAACATCATCCGGTCACCGCCGGCCATTGCGCCAGCACGAACAGGGCCAACCCCAGCACGAGTGCCGCCGCCTGTGCGGGAATGGCGTAGCGCAGTTCTTTCTTGACCCCGGACTGGGAGGTGAACGTGGTGGTGCCGGTATAATTCATGGCCAGGAACGACGCCACGGCCGGCGCCAGCAGCCACCAGGCCGCCGTTTCCAGCCCGTTGCGGACTCCGCAAAGGCCGGGCAGGGCGCCGGCAAACTGGAGCCCGGCCATCAGCAGCAAACCGGCCAGGACGCCCTTGACGGCAAACGCCCGGCCGGGCAGCCACGGCAGCAGCGCCGGCACCCCGACGCCGCCGGTCAGGTACGCCGCCAGCGCCAGCAGAGTGATGCCGCCGCAACGCGCCCAGTTTCCGCCCAAGACGCCGGGGATCAGGTAGAGCACGGTCACCAGCAGCATCAGCCACTTGAACCAGAGCGTCAGCTCGACCGGCACCACCGCCAGCCGCTCCGCCAGGGTGAAATGCACCCGGCGCATGGCCGGCGTCGCCTGCTGGCCGGCGGCCAGGAACGCCGGCAGGTCGCGGGCGTACACCGGACCGTAGACGACCCGGAACGCGCTGTGTTTCAAGACTTCATGCGCCGCCACGCCGGGCGCCCCCAGTTGCGGCAGGATCAGGGTGCGATGGCGAACGATCTCCGGCAGACGGGTGGTGGCAATCCGGCGGAGCAGTTCGGCCGTGCCAAAGCTGCCCTTGCCGGCGGCGCACCAGACATTGACCCCCGCGGTGTCCAGCACCAGGAGCCACAGATTCAGGCCGCCCAGTTCCTGCCGGACGCGGTCGAAGGTGAGCTTGTAGTTGGCCGTCACCAGCACCGGCGCGTCCGGGCCGGGCGCGCCGGCGGCGTACAGCCCCGGCGGCACCCGGTACTTCATCCGGCCAAGATTGCAGCGCACCCGGAGTGCCCCCAACTGGTCGGCGAAGGTGAGGCAGGTGCCGATTTGCGGCACCGCGCCGGCAGGCGTGGCCACCGCCCCCGTCCGCCAGGCGGTCGCGGTAGGATACGCGGCTTCCGGTTCGCCGCCACAACCGCAACCACCGGCTTGTGGGGCGGCCTTGGGCAGCACCGGAGGGAGTCCAGAGCATTCGTTAGATGTTTGCTTCATGTTTGTTGTACCGACTTTAGTCGGGGCTGTTTGTTTGGGTTGAGTTGACATTGGTCGGAGCCACTTCTCCCCGGCATCGTTTTACCGGCTAAAGCCGGGACAACAAACCACGCGGCGCGCGCCCAGCCACAGGGCCACGTGCACCAGGGCGAGCATGACCGGCACTTCCACCAGTGGCCCGATGACCGCGGTGAAGGCCTCGGGGGAGTGGATGCCGAACACGGCCACCGCCACCGCGATGGCCAGCTCGAAATTATTGCTGGCGGCGGTGAAGGAGAGCGTGGTGGCCTGCGCGTGGGTGGCGCGCGCCTTGCGGCTCAACCAGAAGCTGAGAAAGAACATGATGACAAAATAGAGCAGCAACGGCAGGGCAATGCGCAGCACATCCAGCGGAATCCGCACGATCTGCTCGCCTTTGAGGCTGAACATGACCACGATGGTGAAGATCAGCGCGATCAAGGTGATGGGACTGATCTTGGGTACGAACACCCGGTGATACCATTCCTTGCCCTTGGCTTTGACCAGCACCAGCCGGGTCAGCGCGCCCGCCAGGAACGGGATGCCGAGGTAAATGAACACGCTGTAGGCGATCTGGCCGATGCTCACCTGCACCGCCGTGCCCGGCAGGCCGAAGAGCGGCGGCAGCACGGTGATGAACACCCAGGCATAGACGCTGAAGAACAAGACCTGAAAAATGCTATTGAAGGCGACCAGGCCGGCGCAGTACTCGGTATCGCCCTTGGCCAAGTCGTTCCACACGATGACCATGGCGATGCAGCGGGCCAGGCCGATGAGGATTAGCCCGGTCATGTAATGCGGCAGGTCGGCCAGCAGCAGCGCCGCCAGCGCGAACATCAGTACCGGCCCGATCACCCAGTTCTGCACCAGGGACAGCCCGAGCACGCGCCAGTTGCGGAACACATCGCCCAGTTCCTCGTAGCGCACCTTGGCCAGCGGCGGGTACATCATCAGGATCAGGCCGATGGCAATGGGCACGTTGGTGGTGCCCGATTGGAACCGGTTGATGAACGGCACCGTGCCGGGCACCCCCCAGCCAAGGCCGACGCCGGCCAGCATGGCCAGGAAAATCCACAAGGTCAGATACCGGTCGAGGAACGAAAGTTTTTTGCTGATGGCTTCCATAGTGTATTACGGGGCTCCGTGGTTGGTTGAAAGTTGGGGGCGTGCCGCCCGCCGGGCGGTCATTCAGAAGGATGCCAGCAGATAAAATCCCGCGCCGACCAGCAGAATGCCGGCGATGACACGGATCGCGGCCTCAGCTTTCCGCATATTGATCGCGAATTTTCCCAGCGCCACGCCGAACAGGATGGCGCCGAGCGGCAGGCTGAACCCGATGCCAAACGCCGCCATCAGGAGCGTGCCCCAGAGGATTTTCCCCATCAACACGCTGGCGCCGATGACAATGAAGATGCCGGGATTACAGGGCAGTGAACTGGCCGCCACGCCGCCGCCCATCAGCAACCCGACCCCCACCGTTCCCAGCATCCCGTGGGCACCGGCCGGCGCCGATGTCTGGCGTGTAAATGGCGGCAACTTCACCGGCAACAGGTTGAGCGCTGCCAGCCCCAGGAGCACGGCGATGACGCCGGCAAACAGCTTCCAGTACCGGCCGAGCAGGGCCTGCGCCGTTTGGCCTACGACCCCCGCCACCAACCCCAACACCATCAGCGCCAACGCGGTGCCGAACATGAAGGCGAGCGCGGATACCAACGCCGTGCGCCGGTCGGCGTCCTGACGGGTGCCCGAGTACGCCACCAGCATGCCCACGGCCGGCACAGTGCAACAGGCACTGGCCACGGCGCTGACCAACCCGAGCAGGAACGCCAACGGCACGGCCGCCGGGCTCATGCTGGCGTTCTGCAGGGTGTCGGTGATCGTTTGTAGCATATCTTTAATCTTTCTCACCATGAAGGACATGAAGCGCATGAAGGGGCAGCGAACGAAGCTGGATGCTGAACGTGATCCGGTTCAGACTCAACTCATGCGCTCAATGAACTCCACTCTTCATGCCCTTCATGATCTTCATGGTGCCATTCTTCCGGTCTCTTCTTGGTGCAATAGGCTCCGTTGTTAATTGGCATTACTTGCAACCGGCCGCGGTGGGGCCGCAACTGCCTCCACCCGCGCCACAACCGCCGCCGCTGGAAGCCGCGACGAACGCCTGCACCAGTTTGGTTTCCGTGATTTCACCCGACACCACCTTGGCACTGCGGCCCGCAACCAGTGCGAGCACCGCTGGCAGCGGTGCCTGCGCCGCAATGCCCTCATAATCAGGCGAATCCGTTTTCAGGGTGAAAAGACCGACTTTCTTTCCCTGCGCCTCAAGCGTCCGCGCGGCGGCTTCCATGGGGGCCGTGGGTGCGTTGCCAGCCGTTGGACCGATTGCCGGCAAGAACACGAAAACCGCGGCCCGGTTGGCGGCCAACGTGTTCAACTCGGCAAAGGCGGCAAGCTCCTGGCCGACCACCGCGGCGGGCTCGGTTTTCGGCGCGGCAACGGGTGCGGCATCCGCCGTCTCCTTCTGCGGTGTGGCCACGGCCACCACCGGCGTCTCGGCGGGCGTCACGGCGGCCGCCGGCTGAGCCGCAAACCCTGGCGCGGCGCCTTGGGGTGCCGGTGCGTCACTCTTCATCAAAGCCCGCCCGGCCATCGCTCCGGCCCCCAGCAGGATGATCAGGCCGACCACCCAGCGTGTCCGCCCTCCTGTTCCCTCCGTGCCGTGGCAGCCACAGCCGGCCCCGCAGGCCGAGGCGTCCTCTTTCAATTGTTCCATGTTGTTGGCCGGTTTCGTTTTTTTAGGGGTCTGATTCATGGTTCCGTGTTTCCTTGGTTTGATTTTATCCGCAACAGCTTTTGCCACTTTTGGTCGTCGTATTTCCGCAGCAGGCGGGTGATGGCGGCGGCACGGCCGTCCCTGGCAACTCATGGACGCTGTCGGAAAACTTCCGCATGGCGGCCATCGCTCCCTTTTCAACGCGGTGGCCAACGGCAATGGCTTCACGGATGAGCGCCTCGTCCATGCCCAGGTCGCGCGCGGCGCCGACGTGGTACGCCAGGCACGGCTGGCAATGTGCCGCGACCGCGGCGCCAATGGCGATCAATTCCGTCGTCCTGGCGTCCAAACATGCGGCGTTCGTTTCCACGAGGTTGATTTTTGGGGTGTCGGTCATGATTGGGATCTTAACTCCTGTGGTTTGGATTGCGTTGCCAACGTCTCGGGCAGGGTCTCCACATAGGCCCGGATCTCATCCCGCACGCGGCGGTAATGCACCAGTGCCTCCGCCTCCGTCGTGGCGGACTTGGCCAGGCGCGGCGGGTCGTCAAAGCCGTGATGCACGACCTTGGCCTTGCCGGGAAAGAGTGGACAGCTTTCCGCAGCCCCGTCGCACACGGTCACGACGTAGTCGAAGACGATCTCTTTCAGTTCCGTTACGAACTTGGAACGCTGCCCGGAGATATCGACCCCGGCTTCCTTCATTACCTGGACCGCCAACGGGTTGAGGCCGTGGGTCTCAATCCCCGCCGAGTACGCCTCAAGGCGGTCCGCCTTCAACGCCCGCGCCCAGCCCTCGGCCATCTGGCTGCGGCAGGAATTGCCGGTGCAGAGAAAAAGAATGTTGATTTTACGCTGATCTCTCATGGGTGGGAGTACCTTATGATAGCGATGCCAGTTGGGAACCCCTTTTGAGGAAAGGTGGTTCCCAAACCCTCCGTCAAACCT
>CAITYL010000092.1 GCA_903896595.1 uncultured Lentisphaerota bacterium | reverse complement strand
GAATCCGTCATCGTCGGAGACGCGCATCATTGGTTTGGCGGACGGTGGCCCAATAAAAGGGCGGAACTGGTGTGACGCCATCGATTTCCGCCCGAGGACGGGCGGCTCCCGGTCTTGAAATAACGCCGAGATTAAAAAGCGGCAAAGGAATTACCGCACTCCAAAAACGGTGCCACTTTGATCGGGACTTTTGAAAACACCTCTTGGAACTGGTTTTTGACTGGTTCCGGCCATGACCGGAACCTTTTAAGTGGCGGTGGCTCGACACCGCGTTCCTACTGCATTTGCTCAGCGGCGTTTGCTTTGGACTTTCTTCTCGTAGGCGGCCAGGGTGTCGAGCCAGGCCGGACCGGCGGCGACGCCGTGCCGGAGGCAGTACTGGTCCCACACGGCGCCAAGGGGCAGGGTTTTGGCTTCTTCGAGCAACGCCAGTTTGCTGCCCTGGTCGCCGCGGGCGGCGGCGGCCCGGATCAATGTGGCCGGTTCGAGCAGGGCGGCGAGGGCGGCCTTGCGGGTGGCGCGGGCGCCGATGACCCAGGCGCCGATCCGGTTCAGGCTGGCATCGAAGTAGTCGAGGGCGATGCAGGCCCGGTCGAGCGCCTGGCCGCGGACCAGTTCCTGGAAGACGGCGCGGAGGTCGTCGTTGAAGATGACCACATGGTCGCTGTCCCAGCGGATGCCGCGGCTGACGTGCAGCAGGATTTTTTTATGGAAGCTGAGGATGGCGGAGATTTTGTCGTGAATGGTCTCGGTGGGATGGTAATGCCCCATGTCGAGGCAAAGCAGCGCGTTCTCGCGGCTGGTGGTATAGGCCAGATAAAACTCATGCGAACCGACCACGTAGTCTTCGCTGCCGATGCCGAACAGCTTGCCTTCGACGGCGTCCTGGCAGAAGCGCCGGTCGACCTTGGTGGCCAACAGCTTGTCGAGCTGGGCGGCCAGGCGGTGGCGGGGCGCCCAGCGGTCGGCGGGACTGTCCTTGGCGCCGTCGGGCAGCCAGTGATTGAGGATGCAGGTGCCCTTTTGGGCGCGCCCCATGGCTTCGGCAATGGCGCGGCAGGCCTGGCCATGGCGCAGCCAGAATTTGGCAATTTCGGGATCTTCGTGGGACAGGGTGAAGCCGGAGGCGGCCTTGGGGTGGGCGAAGAAGGAGGTGTTGAAATCCAAGCAGATCCCGAGCTTCTTGGCCCAGTCCATCCAAAGCTGGAAATGGCAAGGCTTGAGCTGGTCGCGATCGACTTTTTCCCCCGCCGTTTCGGCGTAGATGGCATGGAGGTTGAAACGGACCGGGCCGGGAATCAGGGAGAACGCGGTGGCGGCGTCGGCGCGGAGTTCGCTGCCGGTGCGGGCGGCGCCGGGATAGTTGCCGGTGGTGGCCAGGCCGGAACCGGAGAGGTCGGCGGCCTGTTCGAAGCCGCGGACATCGTCACCCTGCCAGCAATGCAGGGAAATCGGCAGGGTGTCCAGGGCCGCCAAGGCGGCTTCAGTGTCCACCCCCAGGGCGGCGTATTGTTTGCGGGCGGCGGCGTAGGCGGCCTTGATGGCGGCCGGTGTGAGTTTGGGAAGGGGCGTGGACATGACGGGCTCCTTGTCGGGTGTGTGGTTGATGGAAGAATCAGTTGCGGAATGTCGTCTTAGCGGCGGTGTTTTAGCTTGGATTATTCACGAAAGTGGTTACGTGGTTTTTTGTGGCAAAGCGATTGTATCGCGCCGGCGGCGTTCCGACGGGCTACAAGCCCTTTGCTACACCGGCTCCGCCGGAATTTCGAATCCTATTTGAGGGCTTGTTCCAGATCCTGATTGTGCTTGTCTTGAATGGCTTGGATTTTGGTCTGCGTATTTTTCTTGATCTTTAACGGAGTGTACCCGGTGGCGTAGTCCGCCGCCGTATGCAGGTCGGCGACCACGCCGGTGGCGGCGGCCGCCCGCAATTCCGGCTGCGCGGGAGCGGCCGGGGCGGCCACCGGCCGGGGCACGGCCGCGGTTTGGCGGGTGGCGGGGACGGATGGCGTTGCCGGGGTCACCTGGGGGGGCGCCGGGGCGGGCTTCACCAGCAGGGAAATGGCGATGGCCGCCAGCACAATAACCAGGATGATGACGAGAGTGCGCATCGTGTTTCTCCATGGTTGGTTGAAGGACGTTCGGGCCACCCACCTTTGCCACCATAGCCTCCGCTGTGCGGTCCCGCCACGGTGTGTTCCGGCCACCAATCAGTGGAACGTTCCAAAACATAGCCGGCGCGCGGCGGTTGGTCAAGAGGGGCGCGGTTGCGGGTGCCTAATCGTTTTGTCGGATCATGTTGGGGCCACCCTTTTGGAAAAGGGGGTTCCCAACATGGTCCGACAAAACGGTGCACGCTGACCAGCCGTTGCCAACACGGACGCACATGGACGGGCCGGCGGCGGCGTTTGTCGTCCGTGCCGGTCCGTGAAAGTCCGTGTGCGTCCGTGCCTTGACAGGATACCGGGGGCGGGTTACGCTGGAACCAAATTTTGTTTTCACCGGTTTTGCCAGGAGTTGCCACCGATGCCTCGTGCGCCCCGTCAGCCCACCATTATTGATGTGGCCCGCCGTGCCGGTTATTCCAAGAGTGCGGTCTCGCTGGTGCTGCGGGGAGCCACCACGGTGTCCGCCGAGGCGCGCCAGCGCGTGTTGGCGGCGGCCGCCGAACTGGGCTATCGGCCCAATCGCCTGGCCCGCGGGCTGCGCCTGGCGCGGGGACAGGTGGTTGGCATGATCGTGCAGGACGCGCAAAACCCGTACTTTTCCGATCTCATCCGGCGGGTCGAGGATGTCCTGCTCCAGCATGATTACGACGTGATCATCTGCGAAACCGGGCAGGATGTGCGGCGCGAGGAGCAGGCCCTGGCGCGGTTGTCGGGGCGGGCGGTGGACGGCATGATTGTCTATCCCACGGACAGCCGCCGGCTGGCCGCGTCCCTGGCCGATCTGCAGGCCGGCGGTGTCCACTGCGTGCTGCTGGGCGGGGACGGCGTTGGCAGCGGCCTGGCTTTTGACCGGGTGGAAGTCGCCATCCATGACGGTGCGTTGGCGGCCATGGAACACTTGATCGGCCTGGGGCACCGGCGCCTGGCGTTTGTGGCCGGAGTGTCGCCCCAACAGCCGATTCCCGAGCGGTCCGGCGCGTTCCAGAGCGCGCTCGCGCGGCACGGCATGGCCTGCCGTGACGACCTGATTGTCCACTGCGGTTTTCGTTTGCAGGATGGCTATGAGGCCGGGCGGGAATTGTTGTTACGCCCCAACCGGCCGACGGCGGTGTTCGCCGTCAATGACTTGGTGGCCATCGGGGTGTTGCGGGCGGCGCGCGAGTTGGGGTTGGCGGTGCCCCGCGATCTTTCGGTGGTCGGCGTGGATGACATCGAACTGGCCGCTTACCTGAATCCGCCCCTGACCACGGTCGCCCAGCCCATCGACCGCATCGCCGAGGCTTTGGGCGACCTGGTTCTGAGTGGCATCCGGGCCCGGCGCGACCCCGCCGTGGCGCCGCCCGCCCCGCGCCGGATCGTGCTGCCCACCACCCTGGTGGTTCGGGGCACCAGCGCCCCGCCCGACGGCGGACCGGCTGTGGCCGACTAATTTTGCCTTGACATTTTTGTGGCCGAAGTGTACGTTATCGTGTACATATTGGGAGATTAGTTATGACCACCCTGACCGCAACTACGGCGCGCCGGGAATTCTTCGACCTCGTCAAAGGCGCGGCTGAAGGCCACCAAACGTTCCGCATCCATCATCGCCGGGGGGCGGCCGTCCTGATGTCCGAAGAGGATTACGAAGGGTTGTTGGAAACGGTGGAACTTTTGTCTCAGCCCGGTTTCCGCCAGAGGCTGGAGGCCTCCAGCCAGCAGGTGCGGGAAGGCGACACGGTGGCCATGGAAGATCTCTTCGGAGAGCAAACGTGACGCCGTATGAAATCCGGTTTACCAAAGAGGCAACCAAGGATTTCCATCAGCTTACGCCGAAGTTGCAACAGAAGCTCAGGGAAATCCTCGTTCATTCGATTGCCTGTGATCCCTTTTGCGGGAAGCGGTTGGTTGGTGACTTGGCTGGTTTTTTCTCTTTTCGCCTCACCTACAAGGATCGGATCGTTTACTCCATCGATCTGGCCTCAAAAACCATCTTTATCCATCGCACCAAAACTCATTACGGGGATTAACGAGAATTTGGGCTTCACCACGCCGGCCGGCGGTTTTTCGCGAACCAGTGGCGCAGCAACTTCTGCCGTTCGGTGACTTTGGCGGTGGGATGGTCCTTGTCCTCGTCCAGTTCCACGCTCCAGCAGGGGTTTTCGCGGAAGGCGTGGTAGCACCAATCCCAGCCGTTGGCCTCGAAGATGTCCGTCAGATCCTTGATGTAGCGGTAGGCGCTGTTGTCGGCGGCCCAGCGGGTGGCGCTGAATTCGCCCACGTAGATCCGCGCCCCGTATTTTTGCTGGAAGTCAATCACCGGCTGGATCTCCCGCTTCACCCGGGCCAAGTCCCAGGTTTCACCGCAGAACTCAAAGCCGGGATAACGGAGTGGTTTGGGAAAGTCCGCGAGCACCAATTGGTGGCTGAACTGGTACGGATAGTACATGTGCAGGCTGTAGACCACATTGGCAACGGTCAGCGGATGCAGGTTTTTCCAACCGTAGGGAATGCCACCGGGGGAGGGCTCGAAAATGATCGCCGTCTTCGGATCGATTTCACGGATCGCCCGGGCGGTGGTGTCCGCCAGTTCCCACCAGTTGCGGGCATCGCCGGGCACGGTGTCGTAGCCGGCCATCGCCGGACTGGCCAAGTCGATCGGTTCGTTCACCAGGTCGTAGCCGAAAACGTTTTCGATGCCCCGGTAATGGCTGGCCAGTTTGCGCCAGACGGCGATTAGTTTGTCCTGCCGCTCGGGCTCGGTGAGCAGCGTGGTGGCTTCCCAAAAAATGGAGCCCGGCGGGCAGTGCAGGTCCACCACGACGGCCATGCCCAGCCGTTCCAGCACCGGCAGCATGGCGTCCAACCGTTGCATCTCCTTTTCCAGCCATTGGTCGTAAGCCGCCCAGCCCAGAGGCCCGCCCGCCTCGGGAGCGTTGATCAGTTGCCAGCGCACGACGTTGGCGTTCCATTGGCCGCCCAGGACCTGGGCGTCGGCCGCCTTGAACCCGTTTGGATCAATCATGGCGCCGCGCAACCGCGAGAAGCGGGTCGCCGCCGGCGGCAACTTGCCCGTTACGACCGCGTTGACCTGGCGGACGGTGACCTTGACGTCGTCGAACCAAACCTTGCCCAAACTGCCAGCGTCCAGGCCCAGGGTCAGGGTGATCTGGGTGGCGTCGCGGGGCACAAACACGCGCACCGCCGCCTGCCGCCAATTCACCGTACCACCGCCGATGCCGGCCTGATAGGTCTCGTTGCCACTCGGTGCGGCGACGGTCGCCATCAGTTTGACCGCATGCGGCCCCTCCGTCACCGCCTCGTTCCTGACCAGTGCGGAAACCAGCACCAGACAGCCACGGACCTCTTGGCAGGGCAGGGAACAGGTCGCCGCCGCCACCCCGGCCGCCGGGCCGTCCCGCCGTTCCACGGCCAGAGTGCCGCCCTGGGTGAAGCTGGCTTCCAACCGGCCGTCGCCGGCCCAGCCGGCCAAGGCCCCGGCGCCATCAAAGGCCGTTTGGTAGATCACCTGGCCCTCCCGTTCGGCGGCATCGGCCGGAGCGGCGAGGGGCGGCAGGCAAAGGGTGCCGGCCAGGGCGGGAAGAATCATTGCTTTTAACGTGGTTGTCATGTTTTACTGCAATTCCTTGTGTGTTTGTACGATGCGCGTATTTATCATGTTCATTGAGTTGGGAACCCCCTTTTGAGGAAAGGCGGTTCCCAAACCCTCCGTCAAACCTTGTTGTGCCCTTTGCGGATTTCGCAGGCCGCCTGGCAGTCCCAGTCTGCGGTTTATCGCGCGAGACGGCCTGCGAAATCCGCAAAATGAAACAAAAGTTTTAGGAAGGGGGTTGCAGAGTGAACATGTGAACGACCCGGCGGGGCCGGGACTGCGAAGCGCGGAGCGCGGGGGGATCACCCTTTTTCAAAAGGGTGGCCCCAATATTGAATCAAAATCAGTTCTGAACGGCCCACAGGCTGTCCTGTTTGACCGCTTGTTCGCGTTTCATACTGGCGGCATGGCCGTCGAAATAGACCATGTTGATCCGGCCGGAATGCCGGTAGGCAGCGGCCATGGCGGTCCAGGTTTCCCCCACATAGGTGTCCGACCACCATTCCATGATCCACCAGTCCACGGCGTCTGCGAACATGAGTTTCTGGGACGGCGCGACCACGCTGCTTCGCCGGTAGCCGACATAAAGGTCGGTCGGATACAGATTCAGTCCCGTCACATTGGCGCCCCAACTAGTGCCCAGCTCATACCGGTTCTTGGCATCGGCCGGCGCTTGCAGGCAGGCCGCGGCGTCGGGGCAGATGTAGGCTTTGGCGGCGTAAGACGTTCCATCATCCTCGAGTCCCAGGTTCTGGCGGAACAGGCTGTTGGCCTCCCAAATGACCCAATCGACGCGGTGCTTGGCCGGCACGTACCAGTCGCCACTGTCATTGCTGTAGGATTCGTTGGCCAGGCCGAACTGCCGGAGCATGCCCAGGCAGGCCACGGCCCGCGAGGTCTCCCGCGCCCGGCCCAGGCTTGGCAGCAACATGGCGGCTAGAATGGCGATGATCGCGATCACCACCAGCAATTCAATAAGGGTGAAATGCTTCATGGGAACAACCTAGACGGGAACGGACCCTGTGGACTTCGTGGACCCCGTGGACCTTGTGTCCGGTGTCCACAGTGTCCACCGGGTCCACAAGGTCCACCCGCTATTCATCGCCGCCGCCGGGCGCGCAGGGCTAGGCCGCCCAGGCCGACCAGCAGGCCCAGCGCCGCCGGTTCGGGCACAACGGTTCCCTCGATTTGGAACTCACGGTATCCAACCGGACCCTTGGGGGTCGCCTCATCAAAGCCAAAAAATGTGATCGCCTTCACACCGGTGGCGACGACTCCACTGCCATTGTCCAAGGCACCATTCCCGCTGCTATTGGCGATCACTACCCGCGTCCAGAAATCGACAGGGTCGCTATTGGCCCAACTGGTTTTATCCAGCAAGGTTGCGGTCGTGTTATCCACAAATGTCAGGCCAATGGCATATCCCTGATTGGAACGCCCGCCCGCGTCGGTCTCCCAGCCGGCGTAGCTTTGGATTCCCGTAATATTGTAGCCGTTGGGGTTGCTCACCGTGTCGAACGTGAAGGTGATGGTCGTGTCCGCATTGATGCCATTCACATACGTTGTACTGACGCCCGTTGTGCCTAAACTGCCGTCGTTGAGCAAGGTCAAATCGCCGGACCAGTCGAGCGGAGCGCCGCCCGAACTAACGGTGGACAAGAGTAGGTTTGAGGTGGTCAAGGGGAAGTCGCTGGGGTCGTTGGTGCCAGTGGGGGTGGTCGTGATGGCGGCTAAACTGCTGGTGGCGAGTCCAGCCAGAAGGAGGGCCGCCAATCTCAAGTTCTTGTTCATGGGACGTTTTCCTTATGTGTGCGGGGGTTGTCTACTTGCACTAACCTCAATTTATACATTATGGTAACTGAATCATGGTCATGAATAAGACAACTTTTATACAAAAGCGCCAAGATGTCATAAAAATGCGCCCCGCCGCTCCGGCGCCGCCGTCCCGCCGGAATCCGCCCACCGATGGATCCGTTACCCAGTACTGGGCGGCTTCCTACATTTTTCACCGGCTCGCGCTGCCGGTGGTGGTCCGTCCGACCTTCCAGGACGACAGCGTGTTGCACCAGCATGAGTTTGTGGAGTTGGTGCTGGTTGAAAAAGGCATGGCGCGGCATGAGTTTCCCCGCCGCTCCCAAACGCTGGCGGCCGGCGACACCTTCCTGGTGGCCGGCCCCCAGGTGCATGGGTATCGCGACTGTCGCGGCTTGCGCGTGGTCAACATCCTCATCCGCAACGAATTTTTTGTGCGTCACGCGGAGCTGTTGCGGCATCTGCCCGGCATTCACCACGTTCTGCCGTTGCTGCAAGCGGCGGACGGGCGCCGGGCCGGCCCCGCTCCCAGGCGTTTTCACCTGGCCCCGGATGACTTGGCGCTCTGCCTGCACAAGGCTGAGGCGATCCTGCTCCAGACCCGTTCCAGACGGCGGGGCACGGAAACCAGCCTGCACGGGTTGTTGCTGGATTTTCTCGCCACCTATTCCCAATGCGTGTCGCGGCATCAGCACCCGCTGGCGGCCCCGGGGGGAACGGGAGAAGTCGAGGCCGTCATTCATCAGATGGAGGCGCGCCCCACGGCCGCCCTTTCCCTGGACGCCATAATCGCGGCCACCCGCCTGCCGGCGCGGACCCTGCAGCGCCGGTTTCGGGCCGCCACCAGCTTCACGCCGCATCAGTACCAGTTGCGCCTGCGCCTCACCGAGGCGGCCCGGCTGCTGCGCGAGGGCGGGCTGACCATCAAGGAAATTGCCGACAAAACCGGGTTCGCCTATGTCAGCTATTTCAACCGGATGTTCCGCAAGATCACCGGCACGACCCCGGCCGTGTTTGCCGGCCGACGGCGGGGCCGGACGGGCTAGCCCAACCCAGCATAGCCGGAACCAAACCAAGATCTCACACGAAGACACGAAAGCACGAAGAAATCAGAAACCGTTGGCCCTTCCGGAAACCGCATCTATGCGCCATACAGGCTTTTCGCGCTCAGCGTAGCGGCGCTCGCGCTCGAAATTTTTTGTTCAAACTTCGCATTCCTCGCGCTTTCATGGGGAAGGGCTTTTATCCGAGGATCAGCCTGGCAAAGCCTTGGGAGCCCACCAGGTGGGCGTCGTAGTTGCCGAACAGCCGGCCGCGGGTGAACGGGCCGGGTTCCGGCGCCGTGGTGACGCCAACCTCGGCCAGGAGCGCTTTCAAGCCGGCGCCGGCGTCCGGGCCGAGAAGCCAGGGAACGGGCAGGAACAGCGCCGCGCCGTACCCGCCGTCCACCAGCCAGGTCTTGACCGGCACTGCGGCCGTCACGTCGTCCCGGCCACCGGGCCGCGCCCGGAGGATCCGGGCCGGGCCCCGTGGCGTTGCCGGCAGCAGGAACAGCTGCGTCACCGGGGCTTGGGCGGCGGCGGCAAAAAACAGTTCGGCGCAGGAGCCGTCCCACGGCATCTCGGCATTCTCCCGCATCACCCGGTCGCGAATGACTAGGGCGATGCCCAGCCGGTTGCCGGAGAGCGCGAAGCGGACCGCGGCCAGCGGGTGGCCCGCCGGGTCGCAGAGCGGCCAGGCTTTGCCGCCGGCCTTGGTCAGGTCGTCCAGGGACGCGCCGGCGGCGAGCGGCTCGGGCGCCAGTTCCCACTGGACGGCAAACGGATAGGTGGCTGGACGGATGCCCGGCCGGCTGACTGTGAACTGATGACAGGGCACGGCGGCGTCCCGGATGCGTACCGGGACGGTGCGGGCCACTGTTTCCCCCGGGGCCAGGGCGTACTCGTTTCCTCCGTTTCCCCTTCACCTTGACTCGAATGTAGTAGCCCGTTTGCGTATTCCCGTGCCCATGGCCTGAGCTCTAAGTCCTATTTCCGTCTCTGACCCCAGCGCCGGTCGCAACGGGTTGCAGCGGGTAGTTCGCGTAATGACGGAAGGCATCGTATTGTCGCTGCGCCTGGGCAATGGTCATGCCAACCGATTCCGGTTGCTGGTAAGCCTTGACCATAAATCCGCCGGCGAAATTACCCAGATGCCAGACTTGACGATGGGCTTCGTCCTCGATCACATCGAGATTGCCACTGCCAATGGTGGTCTGAATGTCGACGGGATTCCAAAAACATATTTTCCCGCCGTAATTCTTTCCCAGCCACTCAATGCCCATGAGATTGGGTTGATCGAGTTGCAGCACATCGCAACCGGCTTCGACGAACATGTCCATGTATTCACGAACCTGCCCGCAACAGTGATGGATGAAATGCATGCCGTGATTGTGCAGCAGGTCTATCGTCCCTTTGTAACGCGGAAAATAGAGTTTGCGAAAAGTTGCGGGACTGACCAGGGGTCGGTCGTTGGTCCCCATGTCATCCCAGGTAATCACGCCATCCACCCCGGCCACGGCGTAATGTTCGATGATGGTCTTGCTGGCGTTGACAAGGTGATCCAGCAGGTGGGCCAGGTTATCCTGTTCCGCGGCGTTGTCCATGAACCAGTTTTCCATTCCCCGCAAATCGATGGGCAGCAACATGAGACTGGGGATGTGCCCGTAGACATACTTTGCCGCAGCGTGCGCCCGCTCGACATCCTGCTTAAGATTCGTCCAGCGCCAGGGCGCGGCAAAATCCGGAAATTCGTAGCGATCCAGCAGATGCCAGCCTTCGGCCAAAGGAAAACCGACCGCCTCGCCGATCTGCGTGTTGAGCGTCTTCCGCCGGACGCCCCACTCGGTGACCCATTCCGTCTGCCCCGGCTTGGGGTTGAAACGTGGATCGCCCGAGTATCCAACTCCGGCAAAATCAGTTTCATCCCACGTGCGGCCCTGAATCGGGTCGACCTGGAAGTGTAAGCCAATCCGCGGCGGATCACGGAATTCGATGCATCGTTTGACAATTTCACGTGAAGTCATCATGATTTCTCCTAACCAAACCGAAATTTGGTTTCAGGTTTATGGTCGATATTGCGCCAGCGCAGGCGCAATATGGATTTTTTCATTCCCCATTTTCAAATTACCGAGAGATACTTCTGCCGTATCATGCGCACGTTTTCCGGATACGGCTATTGAATGCACTGACCGCCTCAAGCATCGCCACCACATTCGCCACCGGGGTCTCGGCTTGCAGGTTGTGGATGGCATTAAAGACTGTTCAACACGATCCGCTGGACGGCCTTGCGGCGGCCCCGCAGCGCCACGCGCCACATCCCCGGGCCGGCGGCGTTCAGCCCAACCTCGCCGATTCCCTCGTACGAACTTACCGTCAAAGGCACCAGGCAGTGAACGACGAGATTGCCGTTGGTTGCCCCGGCGAATTCATCCAGAACGAGTTCCATGCGTTCGTGCGTAGCACGCACCTCACGCAGTTCTACCGCCCCCATCGTGATGTGCAGGTCGGTGCCGACCAGCAACGGCACGGCAGGATCGGACGCGACCGGCGTCAGGCGCAGCAGCACACCGCTGTGCGCGCCCAAGTTGCGGAATACATGCCCGCCCTGGATGAGGCCCAGATACTCGCCGGACCAGAACGACCAAGCGTGGCACGACCCGCAGCCCAGCAGGCTATCGAGATCGATGTCGAGCGCCACATCGGCCGGCACGTCGAGCGCATTGTACACCTGGACGGCGGCGAAGCGGCCCCACGGGCGCGTGACGGTCAGACCGAACCGGGCGCACATGAGGTCCGTGCCGGGATGCAGCGGCATGCCGCATTCTTTTGCCGGCGGCGTCAGAATCTCGAACATGCGCAGCGCCTCCTCGGTCTGGTGGCTGGCCAGGCTGAAGTTATCGGAAACCAGCGCCATGCCGCCGAGCAGACCGACGAAGCCATGCCAGACGCGTAATTCGCCCAGCGTCAGAGTGCCGGCGGGAAGCGTACGGGTCACGTCCGGATCGTTGGCGTAGAGCACGCCATTGGCAAAGGCGGAGTTGGCGACGGCGGGAATGCAGTCGCGGATGCAGCATGGATGGCCGGCATGCCACATCGCGCAGGAATCCCCCCCGATGCGCGAGGCATCGGCCAACCCGATGGTGGCGCGAGTAAGCACCGAGCAGGAGAGGAGAAAGCTCTCCTCGCCGATCTCCTCGCGGTACAACCGGTACAGGTCGCGAAGCGCCTGGAGGTGTGTCTTCTTCGGGTTGTGCAGGCGGCCGCCCACCGTATTGAAATCGATCTTGAAGTAGCGGAACCCCTCCTGCATCGCGCGACGTATGATCCGGCGGAAAAACGCCTGCACACCCGGATGCGTCGGATCGAGCCAGTGGGCCGTGGGGGTCCAATTGTTGGCGGAGCCGTTCAGATCGCCGCGCGCGTTGCGCTGAAACCAGTCCGGATGGATGTCGATGATTCTTCCGTCCTTCAAGTTCTCCTTCTCGCCGGCATAATTAAAGAACGTCACCTTGTCATGCGCCACCAGCGGAGCCAGCCAGATGCCGGGCACGGCCTTGGCATCGCGAATGGCCTCGACCACTGGTTTCCAGCCATCGGGGAATTTGTCGTTGCACTCCCAGTCGCCCACCTGACGTTGGAAACCGTCATCGATCTGGATGGTCTGCATCGGCAGCCGGTCGCGGCGCAGCGCGATGGCGTGCGCCACCTGGATGACATGCTCGGCGGTGATGCCGGAGGACCGGTCATACCAACTGCACCAGCCGACGAGCGAGCCGCGGTGGGTCCGGCTGCCCAGCCGGACGGCCAGCCAGCGGAAGTACGCGCCGGCCGCCTCGGCGTAGGGTCTGGCCAGGAAGATGACGGTCTCCGACCAGCGGGTTTCGCCGGGGTCGACGCGCACGTCGCACATGGCGCTAACGACCTCCAGAGCGCAGCGCGCTCCCTCCACATGCCAGGCGAAATTGACATTGGCCTCTTCGCCGACCGCGCCGGCATAGAGGCCAATGCCTCCCTTGTCGGAATACAGCGTGGCCACGTTGTCAATCAGCCGCCAACGCCCGTCGTTCGCGCGTTCATCGGTCGGCAGTTCGTCCGGGATCGGCATGCCAAAGCCCTCCCACATCTTGCGCGTGCGCTCGTTGGCGCTGGGCAGCGTCTCGGCGAGGGTGCCTCCTTGCCAGGACAACCCGTGGAGATGCCAGTCGCCGGGATCGCCGACCACGGTGACGAGCGTGGCACCGGCCCCGAGCAGTTGAATCTCCCGCAGGCGGAAGGGTTCCACCCCGGTGTTGCGGACGGCGGCCTGAAGGGTGAACCCTGTGCCGTCGGCGAGCGTCCCGACACGCCAGAGGAACCCGACGTCCGGAGCAGCCTCCGGCCAGTCGAACTGCCGCACGCGGATCTGTCCCGCCGGCGACGGCTCATGGAATTCAGTGACCACCGGTGCCTGGCCCATGGGCCGGATCAACTCGGAGCGTTCTTCCGCCCCAATCAGAATCAGCGCCGCGGGGGCGCCGCCTATCAACTCCATGCCGGGAGCGCGAAACGCCAGCTCTCCGGAGCCGGTCGTTGTCAGCTGTTCTACGATTAATGGCTTCTCGATCCGTTGTGAATGGCTGTCCTGCTTGCTTTTCTTCATGTTCGTTCCTTTCGTTCCTGAATCACATCACGTCAAGATTTCCGACGCGTGCCCTTGTGGGCCTGCCTGCCGATCATGTTCTGAGCTTCCCCGGTTTGACGGCGAAACGTCGGGGGGATCTCCCGATGTGCCTTCAGTTGACACTGAGCAATCGTGAAGATTCGTGAAGCCGTTCTCACTCCGCCGGCGAGAGTTCGACCAACGACACTGAGGACGGCGGCATGGAGAAGCAGCAGTCCAATTCCCCGTCAAGTACCGTCAGGGTGGCGTTGTCGACAAGGATGTCCTCCCGGAAATCCTTTGGCTCGAGTTGATTGTTCTCCAACCGCCAGGAGTCGTCGCCGGATCCTTTGCAGAGGAGCCAGCGGGACATTTTGACCTTTTGCGCGCCTTTGAAGAAAGCTCCCGCATCCCGCACGCGCAGGGTGACGCCTTCCTTCGATGCGGTCTCGACGCTGGCGGCCCCCTCCGGTATGATGGCCGCGTAGTTCCATATCAAGGCGCGGACCACGCGGCGCTCCCCTTGCGCGGCAACGAAGCTGCCGATGGATCCGTAGCGGGTGGATTCCACACGCGCGCCCTCAAGCTGCGAGAGCATCTTGAACACATGATACATGGGCTTGGGGTAGGGCTTGCCGAAGGCGCAGGGGGTGACGAAGAGCGAGGGCCAGCCCCTGATGCTCTTGAACTCACCTCCGGGCTGGGCTGGCTGGTCGGTGGTCACCAGATACAGGGATGACTCCACGCCGTTGACGAGCATCTGGCGCAAGAACTCCGCCGCCCAGGCCGCGCCGACGTGATCGGCGTTGACGGCGGCCTTTGCCGTGTTGTCGGTCACATAGCTCGGTCCCCATTCCGTGAAGATCAGCGGGACTCCTGGCAGGAAGGTGTCGCGGCTTCCCCTCGTCCGCTTGAGCATCTCGGTGAAGTGGGGGTAGCTCCCCTTGTACTCTCCATCCAGGGAGGAGATGTTGCCATAGTAGTGCAGGCCGATGAAGTCTATCTTTGTCTTCTGCGCGGCGCAGTCGCGGATGAAGCGGTCGGCCCAGTTCAAGCCCCCGAACCTGAAGGTGAAGGCCCAAGACGCCGCCGGGCCGCCAATCCTGACCTTGATGTTTCTCTCTCTCTCGAATTCCGCCGCCGCCTCCGCGAGGAGGCTGTAGATGCCAAAATACTCCTCGTAGAGCTTGGCCGAGCCCATGGCGAGTTTTGGGCCAGGATTGCGGGGGAACTGCCCGTCGATGTCCGGTTCGTTGCCGACTTCGAAGCGGGCCTCGGGGAATTTGTTCTTGACGAGCACGTAGTCGAAGTAGGCTTTCGCATGGGCCTTCAGTTTCGCCTTGTCACCGTTCCAGTAGCAGTAGTCACCAGCCTGCTGCCCCATAACCCCCATGTCCTTCTTGACTTTGTCCGAGGCTATTTGCAGTTCCTTGGGGACTCCCATGCCGAAACAGATATGGGGGCTGGCTCCGACATCCCGGCAGCTTTTCAAGTGCGCGTCAAGGCGTGACGTGTCCCCTTCCACGATGAAGGCTCCTGCTTCGTCGAAACGTCCGGGGAGGGGGTCGACATTGATGCAGCGTATGTATTTTATCCCCAACTCTTTGAGTTTCGCATCAGTCTCGCCGTTTGGCTGGAAATCCCAGCCGATCCCTGACGCGAGGCGTTTCAGCGCGGCCAGGTCGTCGCCTCCCGTGTCACTCCACGTTTGCGATGCCTTCACCAGTATGACGGGATCCGCGCTGACGGCCATTGACGTTGCAAAGACCGCGGC
This sequence comes from uncultured Lentisphaerota bacterium, assembly GCA_903896595.1. GTDB lineage: Bacteria > Verrucomicrobiota > Lentisphaeria > Oligosphaerales > CAITYL01 > CAITYL01. The sequence goes on along the minus strand of CAITYL010000092.1, from coordinate 21,371 downwards.
GGCCATCAAGACGCACCTTGTGATTCCAGTCCTGACCATACCAACCTCCTTCGTATGTTGTGGGATCGTGCTTTGTCTGGTGTCCATTGCCGTTTCCGTGGTGGTGTTTGGGGTCATGGTCGTTTCTCCTTTAATGTTTCTTTACTCATTCGTGTTTGTCTTCATGTTGTTCTCCTGGTGGTTGTGGTTTATCACGTTCTGATGCTCATTCGGGAACACCGTCAAAAAATGTGGACTTTGACTATCGTGGACAGGCATGCAACTCAACGCCCGGTCGACGCGTAAATGCCGTAGTAAAAACAACTTGCACGGTCACGTGCCTGTCCTAAGATTTACGGTCGCCGGCACCCTCTCAGTCCCGCCGAAAACAAACGTGGTATCGAATAGGCTGAGGCAGGATGTGTTGTAACACATCGGCGTGAACCGCAGCGTTTTGCTCTCTCCGGCAGCGAATTTCACGTCCACATTCGCGGCCGATCCCTCCACACCGCAGCGCGACGTCGACCCTTCGTCGAAATACATCCAGTCGGGCCAGGGCTGGTCGGAGAGCGACAGCAAGCCGTCCACATCGGGGGCGGGCAATTGCAGGACAGGCTGTCCCTGGGGCATGGTCTCGGGGATGTAACCCTTCGGGGCGTGGGATTCGCTGGCGGTCGCGGCATAGCCCACGTTCCCGTAGATCGCCGGGGCGAGTACCAGCGGACCGTACTTGAGCATGATGCCGCCGTGACAGGATTCCACATGGTGGCCCAAGCGGCCGGCAAGCGTGATCTGCACCCGGTCGTGGTCGCGCGTCTCGGTAACGGCCGGTTGCTTCACGCAACCTGGCACTCGCAGACGGAGCGCAACGCCCTCCGGCACGCCCGTTGCCGAGATGGTCGCCTCAGGGCTGGCCGGATATGCCGTCGTGATCCGCACTTCTGCTTCGCGCCCTCCGGGCACCGCAACCCGGTAATGCCCAGGAACGAGGAAATTGACCTGGATGGTGTTGTCCCGCATCGTTACCGCGTGCCGCGCATATTCCACCAGCGCCAAACCGCCGTGATGCAGGCAGCACCACCAAGCCTCCTCAAAGCGGGTCATACTGTAGCCATTGGGCGAGGTGGAACGAACACCGAAACAGCCGGTGTTCCACTGATTGAAGGCCAGCGCGTTCCAGAGGATATGCTCGGCGTGTTCGTAGGCGGCATCATCCCCCGCTATCGCCGCGGAATTCAGGTTCAGCATCAGCCAGTCGGCGATGGAGCAACCCTCGTTGGCCCCGCTGTGCGGGAAACCCTCGGGCGTGCAGCCGTCCGGCAACTCGTAGTGGCGCTCGATGATCATGCGACGTGCGGCTTCAGGCTTGGCATTCCAGGCGGCGTCGCCAGTGATCAGCGCCGCTGTCTGCAAGCCGCGCAACGTGGCCATGTACCCGTGGGCATGAGCGCCTTTGTCGGGCATCTCGATCTCATCGTTGATCATACCGACAAAGTCGAGATACTCCTGCTTGCCCGTCAAGCCGTACATCAAGGCCATCGGTTCGGTGATCCACAGTTCAATGGCCCGGCCCCCGGCTTCCTTCGCCCGCTTGCGCCAGATGTCTTTGTGGCGGAGCGCGTTTTCAGCCAGTCCCAGGGCCGCGTCGAGCGCGCGCGCATCATTCGTCAATTCGTGGTAGTAGATGAATCCGGGAAAGAACCGCGCGCAGGCCGAGAAGCACTCATGGGCAATCATCGGGTCAGCGATGATTCTCCCGAACAGGCCCGACGGATGGCGCTGTCGCAGGATACGCTCGAAGAGTTCCGCAAGACGCGGATCATGATGCCCGTCCACGCCCTCCGCATGCGACAGGAATTCCAGCAGACGGCCGGTCAAATCGCCCGTACACTGATAGGCATGGCGATGGTGACCCTCCGGCCGTTCCAGATCCATCATGATGAAATCCATGGAATCGAGCGGATACGCCTGCGTCCGCTGCCGAACCAACCCGAGTCGGAACTTGAGTTGGGACGGGCTGAGTGACGGGGTTGACAGAGTGACGTTCTTGAATGTGGTCATTGTAGTTCTCCTTTGTCGATGGTGTGGGTTTGTGCAGGGGTGGTTGGGTTTGGGTTCATAGTCGTTTTCCCTATATTGTTTCTTTCCGCATTCGTGTTTGTCTGCATGTAGTTTATCACGTTCTGATACTCATTTGGGAACACCTTCCAGGAAGATCAATTCCGACACTGGCGCTCCCTTGAGCGTGACTTCCAGGCCTTTGGACAACTCCTCGCCGGTTTTTTCCACGTTGGGATTGGAAGCGTCTTCAAAGGTCAGACGGTAGCGGACGCCGGGTTCGACGCCGCGAAATTTGAGGGTGATCGTATCCGCCACGGGACTGGGCTTGAAGAGATATACGACGCCCTTCTTCGCAGACGGGTCATAATACTGAATGCCATCCCAATGCTTGCCGTCCGGACGCGGCAGAATATGGTACAGATCGGCATTGCGGACCAAGGGCCGAATGCGCGTCTTGTAGGTTTCGACGGCTTTCTTGACATCCTGCTTCTGCTGGTCGGTCCAAGGCTTCCCTCCATTGCCTCCATTGCCACCATTGGGTGCGTCAATATACCAGTTAGGCGCACCCATGGAACACGAGCGGAACCAGTATGTGACATCACCCAGAAGCGGTTCCTGCCAATTACCAAGGTGTCCCGTAAGTTGGACAGGGGGAAACATGTATGAACCACCGTAAAATATTTGCCGATTGCCCAGCAGCGTACAATTATCACTGCCTTGAATCTTTACACATCGTTCCACAGCGCCGAAATCCTTGATCCGACCGCCACCAGCGCAACTTTCCCACTGGAAGTTGGGAATCTCACGGTAGAGTTGATCCAACATCTCGTAGAAACCTTTTACTGATTTGTAATTGGCATCGACAACCATTCCGCCAGTAGCGTCCGAGCGCCACATGTCGGCCTTGTATTCGTCGTACAGTCGTTTGATGTGCGACATTCGACGGATTCGCCCTTTTGAATCAGCCATGTCTTCACCCTTGTTCCAATACAAACCGAAACGCATCCCTGCCTGGTGCGCGTATTCAGCGGCCTTGGCCATGCCCGAAGGCCAATCCACCGGATCAGCGTCTGGTTCCCGTGCACAGGTTTCACCCTGCCACCACCCCACATCAAGCATCACCTCCTCAAACCCTAACGGACGCATATCATCGACAAGTGGGTAGTACTTGCTTTCGACGCTATCCCACGAACCATGGGTTTTACCGGTCGAACCAAAGGCATTCCATTGCACTTTCGGGTAGGAGGGATCGTCTCGCACCACTTTCGGCATATGGTACTGAAACAGATAACGACGCAGACTGTTGCCGGCATCGTCCACATCCCCATTGTAGGCGCCAACGAAACCCGGCGGAACCTCGAACGACGCCCCGGGCGCCACGTCGATCCTGAACTTGTCGTATTCCCCGCCGCGCACCCGCACGGTACCGGGTTTGTCCCCCATCAATGCTGCCACCGCAATACGACAGTAACTCCACTCGATTCCGACATAAACACCATGACATCCTCTGGAATCCAACACCGCATAGGGGATAAATTTGGAAGTGAAAGGATCTGTGTCGATCCTGCGGAAGAACGGTTTCCTGATGTCATTCCGGTAAATACCGGGTTCGTCTCCATTTATTCCTTCCGTGTGGAAAGACCAGAGCGTCATGTGCGTCGTCTTAGCCGCGCCTACTAGCGTCACTTCGTCAGGCGCCAGATTCAGATGGACCGTAGGTTGCTCGAAGAAAGATATCGGTTTCCCCGATTTGTTGACGATGGACATCGTATGCCGAATCGGCCCACGCCCCGGGCGGGCATGCCAAGTCGATTCCAACGCCAGCGCCGGCTTTGCGCAGACAAAACGCAGGGTTATCTTCTCCCCGTCGGTCTTGTCCGAAACGCCTTCCTGGAAGCTCCACTGGACGCGGTGTTCCACATTGCCCACCCTGGCCTTGACCGGCAAGTCGAATACCGATGGCTCCTTGGTCCAATTCCATCCCACCGAGGGATTGCTCAGTTCATACACAACGAGTTGCCCCTCGCGGGTCGCCCCGATCGTGAGTCGCGTGTCGTCGGTGGCGATCGTCCACGCCTCTACCCTCTGCCCGATCTCGGGGCATGGAACCGTCATCCACACCGGCACGATCGGATCCATGGAATCGACCGCCTCCCGCCGCAAATTTGACGCCCCTCCCACGGTGAGCACGGCACCGTCTCTGCCATTGATGAATTTGACGACCAGCAGATGATCCCCTTTGCGGAGCTGGACCTGCGACAGGTGGTCCAGCATCGTGATGGGTTGCTTGCCATTGCCTTTGGCCAGGGTGTCGCTGATCACCGCACCGTCGATCCAGGCCTTATGCCACCAGTCGGCGCCAATGCCGAAGGTGTTGAGGCCATCTTCCTGAACAGTAAAAGGAATGTACACATAGGCGCTCTTTTGTTGTTCGCCATAGCCAATAGAAGTATCCAGAAGTTCCCCCAGATCCAGACGCCCCGAATCAATGGTGAACTCATGACGCGTTGTCGCCACCCCGCCCACGGTCAGGGTCTTGGGCAATTCCAATAATTGCCCGGCCGCCGGTTCGGCATCCGATTTTTCGGCCAGCGCAAACACGGTCCACCGCTCTGATAACTCAGCCGACCCGACTATCTGCGCCAAATCAAACCATTTCTCATCGCCCCCGCCCGGGGCGAGGATCCGCCAGTCCGGCCCGTCGGGGGGGAGGGTTTGCGAGGGGGTGGTGGGGGTTGGGGTCATGGGTGTTTCTCCTGTAGGGTTTTGATTGTTTCGTTAGGTGTCGCCGGGTACGTCAATAGCGGGGAGTCAGGGGGGGGCAGGGGCATGGCGTCTCCGGCGGTCAGGGCGTTCTTTGTGGTCATTGCAGATCTCCTGGTTTTAGGCTTGTGTCGAATCCGTTAACAGTTTCGGCAATGCCGGCCGCTTTGCTGCGAGGGAGAACACCGGCATGTCCGTTCGCTTGAATCGCAGAAAGATCCCGGGGTCGCGGTCCTTGAGTAGTCCGCGGGCAATTCGGATCTCGTGCGTGCCCGCTGCAGCCTCAAAGCCGAGACAAACCGCGTCGGGCACGATGCGCGTGACGGGCCACGTCGTACGTAGGGCGGAAGGCAGCATGGGGATCTTTGAACCGTCCGGGTCGTCGTAGATTAACCCGCCGTCAATCCACACCTGCGTCGGCCCGTCATAGCCCAAACAAGCCTCCAGCCGCATCGGTTCGGAGCAAACGAAGGAAGCGGCGTAGATCAGGCGCTGTTCATTGCGAGTCGCGTCGACCTGCCGGGGCGGCAGCAGGGCGGCCTCCATGGCCACACCACAACTATCCCTCCCTCCCGCAATCTGCACTACAATCAGGTTGGGACCCCGGCGTACCGGTGCGCCAAAAATGTGCGCGAAGCGCGGGGCAGTGCCGGGGCCGACTTCATTGCCTTTGTCAAATGTCGAATAGGCCGGCTGCCCGTTGATCCACCAGCGCGCACACCAATCTGCGGAAAAAGCGATTTGGAGCGTGCCGTCCGCCTCGCTGTCCCACACGGTGGCAGCCAGCAGAGTCGGGCCGCTGTGGTCAGGCACGCGCAGCACACCGCCGTCGGAGCGCATGCGCCGACCGTCAAACCTGACGTCAGCGACGGTGATGGCCGCGGGTGCGGAAGCCCATGACTCCGGGGCCGGAGTAACGTTAGATTGCGGCGCCGGAATCGGTCCGAACACCGTCCAGTCGGCCTCCAGCGGAGGGTGGAGTTTGGCACTGCAGCAAGCGTCGGCGAAGGTCTTCCACTCCAGCCCGAGTGCCGCATCATCAGCGGGATAGTTCATCCGGTCATCCCCGGTGGAAGCCGGCAGTGGCCGGCTGACCCGCAATGACTTGACAAAGGGCGTAAGGTCGGACCAGGCGCGTTGGTGCGGACGCCAGGCGCGCTCGGTCACGGGGAACATGGATACCCGGAAGCGCGTACACCCGTAGGGCACGAGCGTCAGGGTCTCGCGCGGCCCGTCCGCAACGGCGTCGGGCGGTAACGGCTCATAGTAGTTCGGGCTCCAATCGCAGGGCACCGCCGGTACACGCAGCCGTAGCGGCGACTCCAGCGGCCAGTCCCATTGTCCGGGCATGTCGGTGCGCTCCACGGTTATTCCATTCCCCGTCACCTCGTCCAGTGCATAGTTCCACTTCGCCGCCGAATCCGGCGTATTATGGTTCTTGTCGGCCGCCGACTCGGCGATCGGCAAGGCGAACAGAAGTGGGCCGTACGAGACCGTGGCATAGGGCGCGGCCGGGAGCACATTGCCGTTGCGCAATTTTTCTCTTGACGGAATATAGGGTAAGTCGTTTATGGAATTCATATCCAAGCCGGTGTCGACCTTCACAGACATCGGGAAACTCAGCCCAATCGTGTCGCCGTCGCGCCAGGTGCGTTCAATGCGGACAAATCCCTTCGTGTCCGGTTCGGACGGAATCGGAGCGCCATTGACCGTGATGCCCGCCTGCCGGCACCAGCCGGGAATTCGCAGGGAAATCGGGAAGGCAGCCGGCCGTTCGAGGGCGATGGACATATCGATCACCTCGTTGAAGGGATAGTTCGTCCGGCAATCGATACGCACCGGTACGTTGTCCCCGGCTAATGCCGAGAGACGGCACGGACCGTAGTGCGTGGCGACCAGGCCGTTGTCGTGCGTCGCCATCCACATATGCGTGACATAGTATGGCAGGATGCGGTTCAGCGACGCAGTGCAGCAAAGCACTGGGTAATATGTAGAATAGGAAAACTCTCCGCCACGGTCAGCCGTGCGGTTGGGCGCCTGGTGATAGACGTGCGTGCGGTAGTCGGGCGCCATGGCCGCCGCGCCTGCATTGAAGAAGGCGCGCTCGTTCTGGTCGGCCCACGCGCCGTCGCCCCCGGCCATCAGCAACACCAGCCGGCTCCACAAGTGCCCCGCCACGTCGCAGGTTTCCGTGCCACGCAACGCGCCCTTTGGCCCGAAGTGCTCATCGCCGACGATGACACCATGCGGCTGCATGGCTTGCCGCTCGACAACATCAAACCAGGCCACGGCGGTATCGTACATTTCACGGTCGCCCGTCCAAAGGTATCCCAGCGCCCCAATGATGGCGTGTTCCTGTAAAACTACACTATGCACATCTTCCGTCCCGGCCGACGAATCGGGTTTTCGGAAGTAACGGCCTAGATACTGCCCCTCAAATGCTACTTTATCATAGCCACCGTCTTTGAAGAGCTCCGTCAGCCTGGCCTTGATCGCGGCGTCGCCGGACCAGGTGTAGGCCTCTAATGCCGGCCAGACATTCGTCAAGGGGCCATGACACCATTCTCGACTGCCGTTGTATCCGGCAATCAAGGCGCGCCGGAAGCGCGGGTCCTGCGAGGCGGCGCAAGCGGCGGCCAATGCGCGTCCGAACAACCCGTTCGCCCATATCGGCCAGCCGTCCGCCGCGGCAACATCTTGGGGGGTGTTGCGGTCGAGCCACCAGTAGAACAGAATGCCCTTGTCGTTCATGCGGTCCGCGACGGCACCCAGTCGCGTTTCTGCCTGCCGGATGAGGGCTTCGTCGTGCAGGGCATACCCCAGGCGGACCAACCCTTCAAACCAGTACCCGCCGCCTTCGTAGGGCCAAGCGCCGAGTTGCCAACTGTTCAGTTTGTCGCCGGTCATGGTGTAGTCCGCAGCCCACGCTTGCCGGAAGGCCTCGTGAACGTCGTCCATGTGCCCAGTATACCCATCGCGGGCCGCCAGGCACCGGTCGCGCAGCCAGCCTTGCGGTTCCACGGCCCCGGCAGGCAGCGGGATCAAGGCGGTCTGTGTCGGGGTGGCGAATGGACGTCCGTAGATTGCGTTCTTTGTGGTCATTGCAGATCTCCTGGTTTGTTCTTCATGAGTGTTTGCCTGCATGTTATTCTCCTGGTGGTTGTGGTTTATCACGTTCTGATACTCATTTGGGAACACCTTCCAGGAAGATCAATTCCGACACTGGCGCCCCCTTGAGCGTGACTTCCAGGCCTTTGGACAACTCCTCGCCGGTTTTTTCCACGTTGGGATTGGAAGCGTCTTCAAAGGTCAGACGGTAGCGGACGCCGGGTTCGACGCCGCGAAGCTGAATGGTGATCGTATCCGCCACGGGACTCGGCTTGAAGAGATATACGACGCCCTTCTTCGTCGACGGGTCATAATACTGAATGCCATCCCTTCGGTATATCATACCCTTGGCGGCAGATAGTTATGCGGGCCGCCGTGGGCGCGCCAGCTCCGGTACAGCAGGTACATGAAGAATGTGGAAATGCCGAATATCACGAAGCCCCACAGGTAGCAGTAGCGGTACATCTCCGGGCGGGTGCCGTTCTGGGTGAGCCAGTCCATCAGGCGTCGATCTCTTCCCGCGCGATGGCCACCCAGCGCGGGATGCGCCACGCTTCGTTCTGAATCGTGTGGGTATCTTTCAGGATAATCTCGAGATTCAATTTTCCGGCGAGCGCCAGGGTTTTCCGGAGATCGGCGCGTATCTCGTCTTCATTAAACTGAACACACACCATCGTCGGATTGGGTTTGCGCGAGAAGACATACCGCGTTCCCATCTTCGCCGCGCACACTTCCTGATCGGCCCACGGCGCGACGGCAATGCGGCGCAGATTTTTCACGGCGAAAAGCGCGTCGAGACGTTTGTCGAGCGGTTCGCAACAGCCATACGCGGAAAGCCCAAAGCGTTCCATGGCCGGCCGCTGGTATGGCAAAATGAATTCGGCGAACATCTCGGGCGAGATGCCGAGCGTGTCCTGCGCCTGGGCGCTCCCCCATACATCGGCGAGACGCACCGGCATTCCCGCGCCATCATCGTGCCGCGGAAGTTCGTCCGTGTACGCCACGCCGCCCGAACCGACATAATCATTGCCGTTATTGAGCCAGAGCAGGCCTTCGCGCTCAAGGTAATCGAGATAGCGGTTGTCCTCTTCGGCGAGGAAGCGCATGAGCGTGTGCAGTTCCGCCGGGGCGTCATACATTGCGAGCGAGTAATACTCGAATCCAAGGAGCGTCACCGCGCGCGACGGCGCCGACAGCGCCAACGCGAACCGCGCCCAGGGACGAGGCGTGATGATATCGCCGACCAGCTCCTGCGCGATCTCGAATTTTCTCCGCCAGGCGGCTTTGTCGAAGGAAAATTCGCAGTGTTGGAGCCGCGGAATATCGTTGGCGAGATGCTTGATCGGCGGCTCCCAGGCGAAGCTCCCGCGGCCGGTGCCGGTGGTTTGCTTTACCGGAAAACCGAGGTCGCCGCGCCAGAGCTCGAATTCGAGGTCAAGGAACGGCTCGGTCACATTGTCGTCATTGATCACGTCATGTGAAAAAATCCGTTGCCGAAGCCCATATTCCCATGAACGCACCAGTTCGTCCCCGCATTCGCACACCGATTCGGGGAGCAGTTCCGGCCAGGCGCCTTCGGGAAATGCCAGCACCAGCGGCCGTTCGCTGTTCAGCGCATTGTGGTGACGCCAGCGGCGCTTGCGCTCCGCCATCACGGGCAATCCGGCGATCTCCCTGAGCCTGGCGGCCAGGGTGCGGAGGAGGGTGCGATCGTGGTGCGATACATTCATCTCATGAGCCTCCGCAGAAGCGTGTAATAATCTAGGCAATCAAGACCAGGGCCAGGCAAACGAATGGCGTCATCCACAGCAGAATCGGCCGGCGGCCTCCCCAGGCGGTCCGCATCCCATCGCTTTGACCGTGTTGACTATTTTTCCGCCGCGCGCCCCGCCGAGGAACGCGGTGCAGGCTGGCCCCCTCGCCAGGCCGGATACTCGGGGAATTCAACCGTGTCGGAAGTGGTTTTTGCGCCGGTTTCATCTTCCACGATGCCGTATGCCACCATCTGTTCACCCGGCTTGGGGGCGGGAACCATCAGTTCCCAGGCGGCCGCGTTTTTGGTGGCGGGTTTAACCGTCCACCCGCCCGCGAACCCAAATGCGTTTGCCGGCATCGTCTTGAACACATAGGCCACCGTGGTCAGCGTGGACGGGGCCGTGATGTTCATGGTCAGCCGCACGTTATCCCCCTCCGGTCGCGCCGGTCGCACCGTGATGGCGGGAAACGCCGCCGCCGTGCCCAGGATGGCGTTGAAATAGCGCAAGGGCAAAACTTCGTTTTCCACCTGTGTGTGATTGTCGTTGGGAAGCATGAGCAGGCGTTTTGAGGTGGGAATCGCCCGGTAGGTGTAAAGGACCACCGGCATCCAGAAAAAAATATCGTCCGTCCCGGAGAGCAGCAGCACGCTCGCCCGGTAACCGGTGATGTAATGTTTCGGATCAAGAACGGCCAGCCAGGCATCCTGGTCTTCCTTGGCGGTCATGGCGACCGGCCCGAAATAACCGCCAAAAAACCCCGGCAGGTCCCTGATAAAGGCACATCCATATTTGACCGCGGCCGCCCTGAGTTCCGGTTCCTGGCCAATGACCAAAAGCGACACATGCGCCCCCGCTGACATTCCCGACAGGCAGAGCTTGCCGGAGTCCACTTCCGGCCGGCTCCGTAAAAACATCAACGCGCGGCGGACGAACTTAACTCCGTTGGTAATGCCGCTGTGCTCGGGGAGAACGATTTTCCAGGGCTGATTATTTGCCACCGCTCCGGTTGGTGGATTGAGGAGTGGACTGGCGAGATTGCCCGCCGCCGCAAACTCGGAGTAGGGCGGCTTCCGGGGAACGTGCCGTTCCTTCTCGGGCCCGCACCAGTCGATGGAAATGCAGGCAAAGCCGTTTTTCGCGTAGAAAATCGCGGCCTCCGGTTTGAGAACGCCCAGGCCGGCGCCGTGAAGCTGAACGACGCCGGGATAAGGTCCCGGTTTTTCAGGGCAGGCATAAAAGGCATAGAGTCTTGTGGGCGCGCCGTTAAAAGGCGCTCCGCTCATATAAAACTCGGTCACCCTGACGCCGTCGGCCGTTTTTTCAGACAACACCTTGAAGTTGGGGGGCAACTCTTGGAAATCCGGAACGGCGAATAATTTTTGCTCGGCGTGGCAACACCAGCCAAGCCCCAAAAAGCCTGACAAGAGCAACTGAATAGTCGGTTTTCTCATCATGAACGCCCGGTTTAAGTATTTCTAACCACAAAAGAGAAGGGCGGCGGCGTCATTCCGGCGTCAATTCAACCAGGCTGACGGAGGAGGGGGGCAGGGCAAAGCCATAGTAAAGGGCATTGTCCACCGGGCGGAGGACGCCCTGGTCCACCACCTGCAATTCCGCCCGCTGGTCGATCGGCTGCCCCTTGGCGAACAGGTCGTAGGCGTTGCTGACGGTCTGGCTGACCAGCGTGCGGCTGACCCGCACCCGGCCGCGCAGCAGCCGTTCGTCCTCAACCACGCGGAGCATGACCGTCTCGGTCTTGGCCAGTTCGGCGCCCGGCCCAAACTCGTCGATCCGGTAGCCAAAGTTCCATAGCAGCACGGTCAGCCGGCCGGTGGCGGCGTCGCGGGAGGCCAGGCAGCCCACGGTGCCGCCGGGACTCATGGCCTCGACCCGCTGGGGCGCCATGCGCGACAGCATGGTGAAGACATGATAGGGCGCCTTGGGATGGGTGCCATGCACGGTCGGATTGGTGAACAAGGCCGGCCAGCCCCAGACGTCCTGCCATTTGCCCTGGCTTTCCTGGAGCAAGTCAGTGGTGACCAGATAAATGGAACGGTCAATCCCCTCGATCAGCATTTGGTTGAGAAAGGCCGCCGTCCACGCCGCGCCGACGTGGTTGGCATTGTGCAGGGACTGCGGTTCCAGCGACGTGTGGTAGGTCGCCCCCCATTCGGTCAGCCAGATCGGCACCCCGGGGGTGTAGCTGTCGCGCCAGCCCCGGGTGATCCGGGTCATGTCGGCAAAACTGGGATAGGTGCCGCCTTCGCCGGTCAGCGGCGTGAGATTGCCATAAAAATGCAGGCCGATGAAATCGAGCTTGACCTTCTGGTTGCGGACTTCGCGCAGGAACGCCTCCTGCCAGTTGAAGTCGCCGAAGCGGAAGGTGAAGGCCCAGGTGGTGGCGGGACCGCCCAGGGTGACCTTGGTGCCCGGATGCGCCTTTTCAAATTCCGCCGCCGTCTGGGCGACGTTCCGGTAGAGCTTGAAATACGCCTCAAAAGCCCGCCGTGAACCGGGGCCCGCTTTGGGCGGCTGTTCGATGATGCCGCCGCCCGCGTCCGGCTCGTTGGCCACCTCAAAACAGGCGCCGGCAAAGCCTTGGGTGATCATGACGTACTCGAAATAGGCCTGGCAATAGCTGCGGAACTTGCCCCAGTCGGTGGGGCCGAAGGTGGCCTGATGGACCAGGCCCAGCAGGCTGGGGTCTTTGCTCTTGAGATCCGCCGCCTTCAATACCAGGTCGGGATGCAGGCCGGTGGCGATGATGACGTGCGGTTGGGCGCCAATCGCCCGGCAGGTCGCGAGATGGGCGACCAGGCCGCCGTTGGCCTTGGCATCCACCACAAAGCGGCCCTGCGCGTCAAACACGCCCTGCAACGGATCCACGTTGATGCAGCGGATGCGCTTGATGCCGATCTGCTTCAAGCCGGCGGTGGTCTGGGCATTGGGCTCGAATTCCCAGCCCACGCCGTTGGCGAGCTGGCGCAGCCGGGCCATGTCGTCGCCGCCGGTGGCGCTCCACGCCGCCGGCTTGATCTGGATGGTGCGCGGCGCGTCCTGCCCGGCGGCTCCGTGGCTGGCCGCCAGGGCCAGCGTCAAAACGCCGGTCCAGAGAAAATGCCGTGGATGAAACAGCGCCATAAGAGCCTCCGTGCCAGATGCGGTTTTTCGTGGTGCTAGTTGGTGTTGCAACGATGGGGGGCGCCCCCCGCCTCCACCTCTCGCCGACGACGGTCGCCGAAACCGGCGCGCCGCTGGTGGCGAAGGCGCTAAGCGATACCGGGCGCTACCAGGTTCCCCGCCAGATGCGGCCTTGGGGAAAATAGTCCATGGGCAGTTGGCCGTCGGCGGGCATTTTCTCCCAGGCCACATGCCCGTCCAGGAACGCGGCGTTATACCCGTCCGCATGCCAGCGACCGGCATTGGCCCGCTCGCCCCACCCCGCCTGGACTTCAAAAAAATTTCGGGTGGCGCTGTACGGAAACGCCACCCCCGCGTCAACCACCATCACTATCTCGGTCTGATGCCCCCAGCCATTCGGTTTGGAAATGCCCAGCCCGCCCGTGTTATCGGACGCCATCTCCACATTGAAGGCATAGTGGTTCGCGTACCCGTCCTCCGCGCCGCTGCAGGAATTGGCGGGGCAACGCCAAATACCGGCGGCATTGCCATAGCAACGCGTGGCATCCGCACGGGTGGCTTGTCCCGTGTAAACCATGGCCCACGGAACCCACCGATCCCAAAAACCCGGCTGAGGCCATGGCGTCAATGACGCCAGTCCCGACGGCGTGTTATTTGGCGGATAACCCCCGTCGTAATCATCGGCGTAGGCGTTCAGCCCCAGTTGGATTTGACGCAGATTGGCGGCACAGGCCACCCGCTTGGTGGCGTCTTTCGCCTTCGTCAGCGCCGGCAACAACAGGCTCGCCAGAATCGCGATGATGGCGATCACCACCAAAAGCTCAATGAGCGTGAAACGTCTCATGGGAAAAACCTGGCAGTGGTGGGGAGGGGCGTGTGGACCCGGTGGACGCTGTGGACGTGGTGGACCTTGTGCCCGATGTCCACCGTGTCCACCGAGCCCACAAGGTCCACCCCGTTAGTCAGCGCCGGCGGCGCGCCAGCACCAGACCGCCTAGCGCCAGCAGCCCCAGACTGGCCGGTTCGGGCACCACCGTCACGCTAAAGTAGCTGGTGCTGCCACCATCTGCGATGATCTGGGGATTTTGGTTGGCGTATAGGTCCGCGTTGTCAATAAACCCCAAATACAAGACGCTGCTGGCGACCGTCAAGGTCGCGGTATAGGTCTGCGCCCAAAGGTCGGGATAACCATTGTCTGGGGTATCCGTGTACGTTTTAAGCGTCGACCAGGTGGCGTTGTCGGTGCTATAACGGACGGTCACGGCTTTCGGCGAAACATTACCGATTAGCCACAGATTCGAGATGCCCCAGCTAAATCCACCGATCGGAGTGGAAGTGGGAGAGGTGAGCTTCCATGTCACGGAACACTGGTATGGGGCGGCCAACGGACTGATGGAATTCGAGGTATATATATTTTGCGTCAGATTGTATGCTTCCCATACGTTAACATTGCCCGCCAAGTTGAACGACGGAATCGTTTTGCTGGCGGTCTTGCCGGAACTGAAATCGCCGGCGACGAAGCCCACGCTCTGGCCGGTGATAATGGCGGCCTTGGCTGTGGACACCATGGCCAGGCTTGCCAGGGCAAGAGTTCCCGCCACGATCATGGCGGTTTTCTTTTTGGCCTGAATGAGGATTGACGGTAGCATGACACACTCCTTGGTTTACGGATTTCGGGTTGTTTGTTCTGCTTTCGCACCTGACGTCGCTAACCGGACGCCACGGTTGGGAAAGGGGACGTTTCGCTGGCGGTCTTGTCTTTATCCGGCCTCCTTTCTTGGTACGGGTTTTCTTGTCTGACGCTGGCGCCGGTGACGCGTGGCGCGCCGCAGCTGGTGCCGACCACCAGTTTGGGCGCCAGCAGAACGTGACGTTGCAAGGACTCCTTGCCAGCACCTTCCAGCAGCAGCCTGACCGCCGCCCGTCCGAGTTCTTCGACGGGATCCAAGGTATACGTGATGTGGGCCAGTTGCGGGTTTTGGTAGGCGTCATGGCCGATCACGGCCATGTTATCCGGAATGTTCATGCCCAGTTCGTCCAATGCCTTCAGGATGCCGTAGGTCATGGAGAACTGGTCGGTGGCAATGGCGGTGAACGCATTGGGGGTGGCCGTCAGCAGCCGCTTGACGGCGTCATGGGCGGGCCCCGCGCAGTTGCGGACGGGAATCTCCACCGTCAGGCCGGGATCATAGTTGCGGCCATAATCCTTGAGCGCCATCCGATGGCCCTTCAGGCAATTCTGGCCGGTCACGTCGTAATGTCCCGTGGTCAGGTAGCAGATTCGTTGATGTCCCAACATGATCAGATGTTCGGCCGCCCGGTAACCGACCTGCACCTTGTCGGTGACTACCGAAGGGATGTCCAGGCCCGGAAGATACTGGTCCAGCAGCACCAAGGGCAGGCCGCGCTGGAACAGGCCGCCCAGCAATTGGTGATAGGTCGGATCCAGGCTGTCGTCATGAAACGGAAACACCATGATCCCCGCCAGTTGCAGCCCTGCCAGTTGCTCCAGAATGCCGCGTTCGCGCTGGTTGTCCCGATTGCAGTTGCTGACCAGGACGCTGAAACCCCGCTCCCGGGCCTCATCGTCAATGCCTTTGAGCATCCGGGCGAACACGGGTATTTCCACGTCCGGAACCACCAGGCCGATGATTTTGGAGGTGTCGGCGGCGGCGCCCAGGCGGGTGGTTTTTTTGACGAAGGTACCATGGCCTTGGTGACGGACCACGAAGCCCTCCGCCTCCAGTTCCAGCATGGCGCGGCGGACGATCATCCGGTCCACCTTGAACAATTCCGCCATCTGGCGGTCGGAGGACAGGCGGTCGCCCGTTTGCATGGTGGAAATATGCCGGCGGAGCGTTTCCCGCACCTGCTGGTGCTTGGGGAGCTCGCGCTTGAGGTCGAAGTCGGCCAGGGGTTGACGGGGGCGGGGGGGCATGGGCGGTTGGGCGGTTGGGCGGTTGGGCGGTTGGGCGGTTGGGCGGTTGGGCGGTTGGGCCACTAGTATGACCCATTATCTAGCAATATACACCCAGTAGACCCACCGGCAAGTCGGGGGCGCAACAAATGTCGAATATTGAGCTACCGTGGCACGGTTCAGGAGACCCACGTTTGGAGTTCCGCCTTCAGGCGGTGCCTTTGGGAGCGAACAGCCCCCACTAAAGTGGGAACTCCAAACCCGAATCCATTCGATAGTTCTCTGATGGCGATGGGCGTATCGCCTGGGTGTGACGTAACCCCCACGGCAGAGGCGCACAATAAATAAGGCTATCGCGCGTTAGTATGGTTGTGCGGACACCGCAGCTCTTGCGGCCGCCGGGAGAACGATGAGATGTGCCACCAACTGGCTTTGGAAGACAAGCACTTGGTAATCTCGGACGCGTCGGACAGATCGGACATGTCCGACAGGTCGGATGTGTCAGACAGGTCGGACAAGTCCGAGAGGTCCGAAGAGTCTGATAAGTCCGAAAAGTCCGATGCCCACCCCCAGCTGCTCCTGCCCCACGGGGGGTACCGCCGCTTGCGCTCGTTTCAAGTAGCGGAACGGGTCTATGACGGCACGGTCTGCTTTTGTCGGCGCTTTGTGCCTGCCCATTCCCGCACTTGCGACCAAATGGTGCAGGCGGCGCGCAGTGGCCGGCAAAACATTGCCGAAGGCAGCATGGCCTCGGCGACCTCCACGCGCACCGAGTTCAAGCTGACCAACGTGGCCCGGGCCAGTCTCGAGGAGTTATTGCTGGATTACGAGGATTTTTTACGGCAGCGTCACCTGCCACGCTGGCCCAAAGACTCCCCCGCTGCATTGGCGGTGCGGAACCGGTTTCGCTCGGTGCCGGTGGTGAAAATCTCGGACTCTTCTGACATTTCCGACTTGTCGGACAGATCCAAAAGGTCTGAAGAGTCCGAGGCCACCGACCCCTACCACCTCGCCACTGCCCCGCCGGAAACGGCCGCCAACACGCTGATCTGTCTGACCAGCCAGGCCATCTGGCTGCTCGGCCGGCAATTGGACAGTTTGCAACAGGCGTTCCTCGACCACGGCGGCTTTACGGAACGCCTCTGTCAGGCCCGGCTTGACCGGCGCCGCGGCATGTATGTTCATTGACTGACGGGGGAGGGGCGGCAGATTAGTCGGACTGATCTGACATTTCGGACGCGTCGGACCTGTCTAATCAGTCCGAAATGTCTGAAAGGTCCGAGAGGTCCGAGATTTTGTCCGCCCCCGCTAGGGCCCGAGCAGTCCGCGGATGACGGACGGGGTGATTTCCGCGAGGGCGTTGACGACCAGCCGCGCGGCGCCCAGGTCGCGGGCGGGGGCGTCACCGCCCGCCATGCCGATGCAGATCATGCCGGCCCGGTTCGCCGCCTCCACGCCGGGCGGGGCGTCCTCGACCACGACGCAGCGCGCGGGGGCGACGCCCAAGCGGGCCGCCGCCGTGAGAAAGACTTCGGGGCTGGGCTTGCCGTGCCGGACATCCGCGCCGGTGACGACGGCGTCGAACAATGGCCGCGCCCGCAACCGCTCCAGGACCATGGCGATGTTTTCCGGTGGCCCGGACGATCCTACGGCCAACGCGAACCCGGCCGCGTGCAGGACGGTCAGCAGGTTATACGCGCCCGGCATGGCTGGAAAGGGGTCGATGGCAATCCGGCGGAACGCCGCTTCGCGCCGGTCGTTGAGTTCGGCCAGTTGCGCGTCCGTGTAGCGGCCGACCCCCCACAACGCCTCGACGATGGGTTTGCTGGTACGGCCGAACAGGCTGCGGAACTTGGCCTCGTCAAAGGGCAGGTCGTCCGCGGCGCCCATGGCCCGCCACGCCTCACGATGGGCGGCGTAGGAATCCACCAGCACGCCGTCCATGTCGAAAATAACCGCGGGTTGCGTGGGATGATGGATCATCTTCGATTTATCTTCGTGCTCTTCGTGTCTTCGTGGTGAATCCGAAGTTTTAAGGTTTACAAGGCACTGGGGCCGCTACTCGGCGCGGCGCAATTCGCCCAGTTCCGGGTCGCCGCCGTGGGTGGCCAGGCCTTCCAGGCCGGCCAGAGGGCTGGCGCCGGCGGCGCCGCCGCGGGCGGCGGGGGAGCCGGGGGCGGGCAGCAGGGTGATGCCGTCCGCGGCGGGGTTGACGGTGATCCGGAGCCCCCAGATCGCCTCGGTCCGGGCATCCGCCGGCGCATGCCCGCCCGAATGGAGATAGGCGATGTAGACCGAACCGTCCGGCAGCACGGCCGGCGCCGAGTAGCCATAGACGTGCGGATCGACGCTGTAGCCGATGTCGGCCTTGGGCCCGCGCCACGTCTGCCCGCCGTCGGTGCTGAGCATGACGCGGAGTCCGCCGCCGGCGTAGGAGCCGTGGAAACAGGCCAGCACGCCGCTGGGCAGCCGCAGCAGGTGCGGGTCGAACAATTCGACGCCGATGGAGACCGGGGCGCTCCAGGTGCGGCCGCCGTCAGCGGACCAGCAGAGGTCGTCCTGCCGCCGGCCGATGAGCAGCAACCGGCCGTCGGCCAGTTCCACGACCGACGGTTCTTCGAGGACGTGGCCGGGATTGACCACGGATGCCAGCTCAAAGGTCTCGCCCCGGTTTTCGGAACGGAAGACGCCGGTGACCGGATGGGCCGCCTGCGGAGCGTAGAAGCCCTCAATCACCCAGACCAGCGAGCCGTCGGCGAGCTGGATCATCGGATTGGCGCCAAAGCCGCCGCCGTTGCCCGGCGTTGCCTGCGGCTCCGTCCAGGTGGCGCCGCGGTCGCGGGAACGCATGTAGCGGGCCTGGCAGTGGGCCGGCATCCAATATTCGAAGAAATTGGCGACCCAGTCGCCGTTGTCCAGTTCCAGGATGGAGGGATGCCGGTCGTCGTAGACCGTGTCGATGAGGGTGGCGGGCCGGGTCCAGGTCAGGCCCTGGTCGTCGGAGTGCATCAGGTGCGCGCGGCCGCCGCGGGGGGCGTTGACGAAGGTGCAGCCATGGCGCCGCATGTCCTGGAAAAACGTGTTGCTTTCCGGGTCTTGGAGCAGGTCGTGGGTCAGGGGGAAGCTGGCGTGCCAGTACCCCGAGCTAAACGGCAGCAGCCAGCGGCCGCTCTTGAGAATGGTCAGCCCCGGCCAGCCGACAAAGCCGTTGTAGCCCTCGTACTCCTCCGGCTGGTTGCACCACGGACCGACCAGCATCCGCCGGCAGGCCAAAACCTGGCGGGTGTCGGTTTCCCGCCCCGCGACTTGGAAGGTGACGTTCATGGGGATGATCCTTCTGTATACCACACACACTTTTTTCTCACAGAGGCACGGAGACACGGCACCATAATCCTCATTGGGGTTTCCCGTCCCAGCGGGACGGGATGGAAATAGGCAGGGGCTTCAGCCCCTGTTTTACCGCCCCCCATTTCGCGTGCCGTCAGGTACGCGGCGAAATCGCGGCGTACCTACGGCACGCCATCTTTTCATTTTTTCGGAACAGGGGCTGAAGCCCCTGCCTACTTTCATTCAGTCCCTCCGGGACGAAATCCATCAGGTTCACTCCGCCGGTATTTTTCGGAACCAGAAGGCGCATTCCGCGCGGTCGGTCCGGCTCAGGTCGGCAGTGCATTCAAAGCCCAGCGGTTCGAGCACGCGCCGGTAGAGGACATCGCAGTGCCCGCAGTAGTCGGGGTACGGGGTGATGTGTCCCAGCTCCAGCAACCGCCCCTTGGACGGGCAGTGGTGCATGATGATGGAGAACTTGCCCTTGTCCTCGTCGAGCTCCATGGTGAAGTCCGCCGCCTCCTCGTTGAGGGTGTGGCTCCAATACATCCAGCAGCCGCGAATGCCGTGCTGTTCGGCCAGGCTTTTCAGGTTGCCGAGGAAGTTGTCGGAGAGGTAGTTCCAGAAGTCGCGGACCGCCGCCTCTCCGCCCTTGGCGTGGAGGTACTTGAACAGTTCGCTGTAGGCGGGAATGAATTCGGTGCAGGAGATCATGACGGCCTCCGGTAAAAACGTTGGATGCCGCGGCCGGTAGCGGGATCGTAGGCCACCAATTCGGCGGCGAACGGCGTGCCGTCGCAGATGGCCGCGTTGACGGTCCGCGTGGTTTCATGAAACAGCTCCGCCACCGGGACGTTCTGGCTTCGCAGATGCATGACGGCGGGGCAGGCCGCCACCTCGACCCGCAGTTCGTCCGCCGTGCGCGTGCATTGGATGGCCGCGCCTTCCGTGCGATAAACCCGCTCGAGATGTTCCTGAATGGCGACCAGGCCGCGGCGCCGGAGGTCCTCCTTCAGCGGCGCGTAATAGGCGGTGGCGAACTGCCAGAGATACTCGCGGACGGCCTCCGCGCCGAACTGCTGGTGCAGGTAGTCGATTCCGCGGCTGAGGGCGCCGTGGAAATCCTTGTGCAGGTACACATTGTCCGCGGCCTGCCGCGTCATGACTTCTTTGGGCATAAGTTTCTCCTGGTTGGAACGGAGGTAGTGGTGGGAGGCGGGGGGGGCGCGAATGGTTTCTTCTTAATCGACTGCGGTCGAACGCGGTCGATTGCAATCGAGTGCGGTCGATGCCCCCCGCCTCTTGCCGCCTCCGGTTCAGGGCAACAAATACTCCGCATCGCGTTTCAGGGTGGCCTGGATGGCCTTTTCGCAGGCGGCGGTCAGCGGGTAGTCGGGATAGTTCCGCCAGCTGCCGAAGAGCCCGAGCTCCACCAGCAGCTTCTTCTCGCCGGACAGCCAGCAGGCGATCTTTTTGCCGCCGTACACCGCGTACATCATGCGGTTCATCCGCGCCTGGAGTTTCTCGGCGCGGCCGCGGTCGCCCGCCGCCATGGCCGCCACAATTTGCCCCGCCAGGAAGCCGTTGAAGACGCCGCCGCCGAGCAGGACACCGTCATAGCCGGCCGCCAAGTATTTCACGCACTCGAACTCCCAGCCGGTCAGCAACTTGAGCTCCGGTCGTCGCCGTTTGACTTCCAACGCCAGCCGCATGCGCCCCTCGTTGGCGGAACTGTCCTTGATCATGACCACGTTTTTTTCCAGATAGATCTGCTTGAGCAAGGCTTCTGGCACGGCCACGGAACTGTAGGTGCCCCGGTCATAAATGCCGACCGGCAACGGACTGTTACGGATGGCCTCCACGTACACGTCGCGGACGGCGGCCGGTTCCGTGCTCGCCAGGAAATACGGGGGGGCGATGACGGCGAGGTCGGCGCCGTCTTCCCGAGCGGCACGCATGTTGTCCAAGATGCGCGCGGCGGAATTGTCGCTCACCTGCACCGCCACCGGCATGCGGCCGGCGGTGCAGCGCACGACGGTTTTGACCAGCAGGCGGCGCTGGGCGTCGGTCATCCACGGCCCTTCGCCGTTGGTGCCGGCCAGGAACAGCCCCCCGACGCCGAGCCGGACGTGGTGTTCGACCATGCGCTTGACCGCGGGAACGTCAATCTCCATCTTGTCCGTGAAGGGGGTCGGAGCGGCGGACCAGACGGCGCCGCCAAGGCGGATCTTTTGGGACTTGCTCATGATGAGGCGTTTTCCTGGTTGAGGGGTTGGGGGGTGGGGGGGTTGGGGGGGTTGGGGGGTTGGGGGGTTGGG
>CAITYL010000091.1 GCA_903896595.1 uncultured Lentisphaerota bacterium | reverse complement strand
CAAATCCGCCATCGTGCAATGCATCGCCGACTTGCCAACTGAATACGCTGATGAAATGCGCAGCCTGATGAGCTTGAAATTTCAAACGATAAAAGTTTAAATTATAACCCTAACGCAGTATAATTTAAAGGAGAGTTTGGCCGGTTCCGGCCGTGGCCGGAACCTCTGGAGTGGCGGTGGGTCGACACCGCTTTGATACTGTATTATTTTCTACCCCCCGCCAATACAGTATGAAAGCGCCGTCAAGCCGGCGTCACTCTAAAGCGCCAGCCCGGTTCCCGGCTGGCGCGGTTACGCTTTGCTTGACGCCGATGGGGGCGTTGCCCCAGTCTGGTCTTGGTCCTACCTTCAGCCTACAGCCTACAGCCTAAGCAACCTGAATTTCCCCCATGATTGAATTCCGACAAGTCCGCAAAGCGTTTGGCACCCAGACGGTGCTGGAAGACGCCTCGTTCACGGTGTTTCCCGGCGAGCGCGTGGGGCTGGTCGGCCCCAACGGCGCCGGCAAAAGCACGGTGGCGGCGCTGTTGACCGGCGAACTGTCGACCGACAAGGGCGAGGTCATCCTGCCGCGCCAGCTCCGCCTCGGCATCCTGCGCCAACAGATGGATTTGCGCGAGGAACACGGCACATTGCTGGAATTCGCCGAGGATGCCCTGCCGGACCTGCGCCACATTGAGACGGAACTGCTCGCGCTGGAAGCGGGCCTGGATAAGTTGGACGTGGTGGCGCGCGAGAACGCCCTGAAACGGCTCGGCGTGTTGCAGACCGAGTTCGAACATCTGGGGGGGTATGACCTGCGCCACCGGGTCAAGGCCATGCTGTGCGGCCTCGGATTCGCTCCCGACGCCTGTTCCCGCCCGTTCCGTTCCTTCAGCGGCGGCTGGCGCATGCGCGCCGAACTGGTCCGGGCTCTGGTCGCCCGCCCGGACGTGCTGGTGCTTGACGAACCAACCAACTTTCTCGATACTCCCGCCGTCGAGTGGTTGCGCGACTGCCTGCGCGATTTTCCCGGCACCCTGCTGCTGATCGCCCATGACCGCTACCTGCTCAACTCCCTTACCAATGTTACGCTCGAGGTCGCGGGAGGGCGCATCACTCGGTATCCCGGCAACTACGACGCCTATCTGGACGCCCGGCGCCAGCGTCATGACCAGCTGGTCGCGACCAGCGCCAACCAGGAACGGGAGCGGGAACGGCTGGAGCGCTTCATTGAACGGTTCCGCGCCACCAGCAGCAAGGCCTCCCAGGTGCAGAGCCGGGTCAAGCAGCTGGACAAGATCGAGCGGGTGGTGGTGCCGGAGGACGCCGTGCGCGGCCCGCGCATTCGCCTGGCCCCGCCACCCCATTGCGGGCTGGAAGTGGCGCGCCTGGAAGACGCCGGCCTCACCTACGACGGCCGCACCTGGGTGTGGCGGCATGCCGGCCTGCGGCTTGAGCGCGGCGCCAAGGCCGCCATCATCGGCTACAACGGCATGGGCAAGACCACCCTGCTGCGCGTGCTGGCCGGCGCTTTGCCGCTGACCGAGGGCCGGCGCACGCTTGGCCACCAGGTCGTGCCCGGCTATTTTTCCCAGGATCATCTGGAAACGCTCGATCCCGACCGCACGGTTTACGCCACCATTCGCGCCGCTGCTCCCTCGGAGATGGGGGAAAAAGAGATTCGCAACCTGCTGGGCGGCTTCCGATTCAGCGGCGAGGCCACGGAAAAACCGGCGGGCGTGCTCAGCGGCGGCGAGAAATCGCGCCTGGTGCTCTGCCGGCTGCTGGTCAACCCGCCCAACTTCCTGCTGCTCGACGAGCCCACCTCGCATCTCGACATCGCCTCGCGCGAAATGCTTGAGGCTGCGTTGCGCGAGTTCACCGGGACGTTGTTCCTGGTCAGCCATGACGTCATGTTTGTGCGGGCCATTGCCGACACCATTTTCGCGGTGGAGGACGGCTCGCTGGTGCGCTACCACGGCGACTACGAGTACTACCGTACCCGGCGCGCCGCCGCCCTCCACGCCGCCGCCGCCGAGTCCGCGGGGCGCGAGGTTCCGGACGGGGCGGCAGACAAAGGGGGCGGGGAGCGCCGGTCGCGCAAACGCGGCGAAGCCCAGCAGCGTCAGGAACTTTACCGGCGGCGCAAGCCGTTGGATGCGCGGATCACCGCCGCCGAGAAGGCCGTCGACACCTTGCACGCCGAGCAGCAGCAGATTCTGGAGCAACTGGGCGGCCCCGCCGCCAGCCTGGACTTTGCCGTTCTCAACCGCCGCCTGTCGGAAATCCAGGCCGCCGAGGCCGCCGCCACCGCCGACTGGGAAACCGCCGCCTTGGAACTGGAACAGTTGCTGGAAGAGATGGAAACCGACGCCGCGCCGTAAGGTCTCTCATACGGGTTTGACTTCAAAAATATTTTTCTCGCCAAGCACGCAAAGAAAAGCACAACGCTTTGTATTTGAACACAAAAATCTGAATTTCTTGGCGCTCTTTGCGTCTTTGCGAGAGAAAACATTGCTCGACATTTGATGTGAATTGGTGTCAGATGCACAACGGCACAGCGAAATTGCCTGACAACCGGGAGCCGCCCGTCCTCGGGCGGACGGTTGCCGTCCTGGCCACGGACACCGTTTCCGATGCCGGGCTTGCCGCCGCCGCGTCCTCATTGTCCTCAATGTCCTCGGGTTTTGGGATCGGGCGTACTTGTCCTCTCCGTCCTTAGCGGCGGCGGGGGTTGGCCGTTTGGCGGGTGCGGGGTTGAGGACCTTGAGGACTGGCAGCGCCCCAGGGAGGACGATGAGGACAGGGAGGACGCCCCGCGAAGCCTCTTATTCCAATCACAAGCCGTTTTTGGAAATTTTGATTTAGGCGCGCTGAAGGCGCACCCGCATCTCAGCCAGGGGCCGCGCCCCTGGAATTGGATAAAGAACGGTTCAAGGCTGAAGGCCTTGCTCATCGTGTTTGGTTGTACAGTTATCCATTGGCCAAAGCTTCAAGGGCACAGATGAGTTCCTGCGTTTCCTCTGACAGGTGCTCAAACTGCTCATCACTGAGCAGTTCGTGACGCCGCAGAAGATGCAGCGTTGTCCAAGCGGTTGAGCGCCGCCAGTCGTTGAAACAATAGGCCACGATCCGGTCCGATTTTTGGAGATGCTTGTACAGGCGCAAGTATTTCTCGTGCGAAGTGCCGTCCGGGCCGGTGACCATGGCAACGGCCTTCTCATTGATCTGTTGGCACAGTAGATCGAGCAGTTCTTGCTTGATACTTTGCGGATTCCGCAGGCCGCCCCTGCCGTCCCAGTCGTGGATTGTTGCACTGGAGCGGCCTGCGGAATCCGCAAAAAGGCACAAACAGGTTTGACGGAGGGTTTGGGAACCGCCTTTCCTTAAAAAGGGGGTTCCCAATTGACATACACTCCGCCGAGCTGGGGCTCGGCGATCCCAGGGGGGGCTTATGGCGTCAAGCGCTCCTGGGCGGGGCCGGCGACGGGGTGGTTGGGATATTCCTTGACGACGCGCTCAAAGACGGCGCGGGCCTGCTCTTTTTCCTTCAGGTCCAGCAGGATCAGGCCGCGCTCGTACTCCGCTTCCGGCAGGCAGGGCAGGAGCGGGTTGAGGAGGATGGCGGCGTCCAGGTCGGCCAGGGCGCCGGCGTGCCAGCCGAGCTTGCGGAAGAGGCGGGCGCGGGCCAGGTTCCAGGCGCCGTCGCGGCGGTCTTCCGGGGCGAGCCGTTCCCATTCCAGCAGGCGCTGGCGGTACTCGCTGCGGAAGTTGTGGGCGAGCAGGTCGGGCAGCCGTTCGCGGATGGCGTTGACCTTGACGGCGGCGGCGCGCGGGTCGCCGTCGCGGGCACGGGTGCGGGCGATCATGCCGTCCAGGAGCCGGCGGGCGGCGGCGGCATCGTTCTGCCGCAGGGCGAGGTCGAGGCGGGCGGGATCGAGGCCGGGAGCGTCGCCGGCGGTGCGGAGGAGGGCGGTGGCGGCGGCCGGGTCCAGCTTGCGGAAGAGCAAAAAATCGGCGTATTCACGGAGTAGTTCCGTGCGCTCGCGGCCGGTGACCTGGGGGTCGGCCACGGCGGCGGCGTAGGCCGGGCCGGCCACGTCGGCGGGGGCGCAGCGGCCGAGCTGGAGCTGGCAGCGGAGGCGCTGCTGCGGGTCGTCGGCCGTCTTGAGCCGGGCCTGGAGCAGGGGGACCTGTTCCGGGCACCATTCATTGAAGTCGAGAAACTGCTGGTAAGCATCCAGGACGGTTGGGCTCAAGCGGGCGGGAGATTCCTGGAGCATCAGCTTCAGATAACGGCGGTAATCGGCATGGCGGCCGACACTGCCCGCCGGCGGGGCGTTTTCCGGGAAGCGGATCAGGCCTTCTGCCCGGACGCCGTCACGGGTGACGGCCACGGTCAGGTCGCCAACGCCAACGCAGACCTTGCGGAACGTCGCCCCGGCATAGCGGGCGCCGTCGCCAAAGCGCCATTGGGCGGCTTTTCCGTCCAGGGTGGCGCATTCGATCTCGGTGTATTGGATGTCGCGATACCCGATGTATGACAAAAGGTTGTAACTGAACGCCGGGCAGCCTGGGCCGGCCTCGCGGCCGCTGACGGCCGTGAGTTTTCCCGTGCCGGATTGGATGAACGCCGCCGGCGGCAGGATGCTCTTGTTCCAGCCGTCCTTGGCCCAACCTGCGAGCACGGCCATTTGGTCGCCGCCGGTGTCGGCGACCACTACCCGGAACGGGCGGGGCTGGCCGGAGGTGAAGTCGAGGGTGGTGCGGTATTCGCCCCGGACGGCGTCGCTGGCGCCATGGGTGCCGTTGCGGCTGATGACCCGCTGGTTGTCGACAAACAGGTAGCCGGCATCGTCGGAGACCAGCATCAGCGTGGGGGAGCCGGTCAGGCGCAGCCAGCCCTCGAACACCATGATGAAGGCCTCGCTGCTGGTGACCGGGTTGCCGGCCAGTGAAACTTGGTCCATCCGCAAGCGGGCCAGCCGGCGGGATTTGTCCACCAGGGCGCGGACACTGTCCCAACTGCTCAGGGTGCCGCCGGGACAGGTGCGGATGTCGACGGTCAGGCCGGGCTTGAAAAAGGTTTTGTTGTGGGGCGACTTGATCCCCGAACCGAAGTAGAGAAAGAGCCGGTTGCCGGTGGCCGGAGCGCGCACCACGACCAGGGCGGTATTGTCGATGCTCTCGCCGAGCGGCAGCAGGGCCAGCGGCTGGCCGGCGGCGTCAAAGGCGAACAGGTCGGAACCGTCGGCGGCGCCCAGGCCGCAGACCGGCACGTTGAGCATGAGGCCGGCCTCGGGCAGCTCCGGCCGGGCCGAGATTTCAAACTCGGCGCGGAATGGGGAACTGGCCTGGTGCCACGGCGTGGCGGCTGCCGCCCAGGCGACTCCCAGCAGCAGCCAACACACCAGTGCCGCCTTAGCTCGGGCTTTCTGAAAACAGCTCATGAGATGACCTCTCGCGAAGATCGCAAAGCACGCAAAGAGGATTACCGGCCGTAGCTGAATCTTGGCGGACTTGGCGATCTTGGCGAGAGAAAATCCGGATGCGAACCCAAACCAGTTACTCCAGGCGGCTCCCGTCCATCCATGAGGCGTCATTTTCATCCGCCGATTTTCTTCAGGCGGGGGCCGGCGGGGGTGTCCTCGACGGTCCAGCCGCGGGTGGTGAGTTGCTGGCGGAGGGTGTCGGCGCGGGCGAAATCCTTGGCCTTGCGGGCGGCCAGCCGGTCGTCCGCGAGCTGGCGGATGTCGGCGGGCGCCTCGTCATCGGCGCGGTCCACGTCGAGCGTGGCGAGCACGGTGTCGAGCCGCCGCAGGGTGGCCAGGGCGGCGCGGGCGTCGGCACCGCTGAACACGTTGCCGTCAAGGGCTTTGTTGAGGTCGCGGACGAGATTGAACAGCGCGGCCAGGGTGGCCGAGATGTTGAGGTCGTCCTCCAAGCCGGCCTGGAACTCGGCCACGGCCTGCTCCAGGCGGGCCGTGGTTTCGGGAGCGGCGGCGGCGCCCGGCCGGGCTTGGGCCTCGCGCAGACGGCCGATAAAGTCATCCAGGCGCGCCAGGGTCGTGCGGGCGTCGGCCAGCCCCTGGAAGGTGAAGTTCAGGCTCTGCCGGTAATGGCAGCCCAGCAGCACCCAGCGCAGCTCGCGGCCGTTCCAGCCCTTGGCCAGCAGGTCGCGCAGGGTGAAAAAATTGCCGGCGGACTTGGACATTTTCTCGCCGTTGACCATCAGGTGGGCGCAGTGCAGCCAGCAGCGGACGAATTGGACGCCGTTGGCGGCCTCGCTTTGGGCGATTTCGTCCTCGTGGTGCGGGAACATGTTGTCGACGCCGCCGGTGTGCAGGTCAAAGGTCGGGCCGAGATATTCCATGCTCATGGCGCTGCATTCGATGTGCCAGCCGGGGCGGCCGGGGCCCCAGGGACTGTCCCATTTGACGTCGCCATCGGCCGCATCCCAAGCCTTCCAGAGTGCGAAGTCCGCCACCGATTCCTTGGCATATTCGTCATTCTTGACCCGGCCGCCACCCCGCATTTGTTCGGGCTGGAGATGCACGAGCTGGCCGTAGCGCGGGCACTTGGCGATGGAAAAATAGACCGAGCGGTCGTCGCCCACATAGGCAACCCCCTTGTCGAGCAGGGTTTGAATGAGGACGATCATCTCGGGAATATGATCAGTGGCGGCGGGATAGACCTCGGCGCGCTCAATGCGGAGGGCGTCCAGGTCCAGGAAGAAGGCGTCCTTGAAGCGCTGGGTAAAGACCGCCAGCGGCAGGCCGGCCTGCCGTGAGTCGCGGATGGTTTTGTCATCCACGTCGGTGAGGTTCATCACCTGGGTGACTTTGAGGCCGCAGAAGGCGAGGGTGCGCCGCAACAGGTCCTCGAAGGCGTAGGCGCGGAAATTGCCGATATGGGCGAAATTGTAGACCGTGGGGCCGCAGGTATAGAGGCCGACCTGGCCCGGTTGCATGGGCGCAAACGGTTCGGTGCGACGGGTCAATGAATTATGAAAGTGCAACGGCATGGGCGGTTTTCCCAATGGTCCGGTTGTGCTACAGTAGGGGCCGGTTCCTCCCAATTGGGGCGGAATCGGTTTTTTGTCGGGCGGCATGCTGGGGCTCCGTAATATGATGTGGAAGACAACGTGAAGCAAAACCTGTTCATCATCCTCTTTGACTTGCTGCTGCTCTACTTGCTGGTGGGGCACTCGTTGTGGCGGCGGTTGCTGCCGCGGCGGGCTCAGGTGCGGCACGGGATCAAGGAGATGGAGCACCACCTCAAACATTACCTGGCCCTGCATGGGGATCTGCTGCCGGTGGGGTCGCGCAAACGTCTGGAAGAGGAAATCGTCACCGTTCGGAGTTGGTTGGCCGCTGGCGACGTGGCCCGCATTGATGGCCAGCTTCAGGGCTTGCGGGCGCGGCTGGACCAGCTCACCCCGGCCCCGACCCATCCGCGGATTCGCGAATACCTGGAAATTATTGTGGTGGCTTTCACCTTGGCCTTCGGCGCGCGCGCCCTGTTCCTGCAACCCTTCAAAATTCCCACCGGCAGCATGGAACCGTCCTTGTATGGCATTCATTTTGTCGCCATGGACACCGCGCCGCCCACCTCGCCCGTGCGCCGGTTCTTTGATTACCTGCATTTTTCCAAGCGTTATGTGAATGCCGTGGTGCAACAGCCCGGGTATTTGGAAGCGGTTTCCCCGGCCCGGCCCGCCATTCCGTTCTTTCCCGCCACCGTGGTGCGCATCGGCGGCATCGATTACCGGCTCCCCGGTGGCCGCGACACCCTGCCGCGTGTCAACCCAAAAATCGCCGAATTCATGCGCAATTATGGGCCAGGCAGCGAGCAGCGGCTGCCTTTTGAGGCCGGGGAAGTGCTGGCCCGCGGCTATCTTGAATTGGGCGACCATCTGTTTGTGGACCGCGTCCGTTATCATTTCACCGAACCGCGTCGCGGCGACATCACCGTGTTCATCACCGATGGCATTGCCGACCAGGGCGGCGGCTCTCTCGGTGGCCGCTACTACATCAAGCGCCTGGCGGGCTTGCCCGGCGACACTCTGCGGATCACCGACCACCGGCTCTACGTCAAGCCAGCCGGCGCCGCCGCCTTCCATTTGGTGGATGCCGGGGAGGCGCCGGCTTTCGCACGCCTTTACAGCTTCCAGGGCGGCTACCGCGGCTACTGTCATTTCCCCCAAAGCCAATACCTGACCAACAATGGTGCCGAGTACACACTGCCCCCCGGCCAGTATTTCATGCTCGGCGACAACAGCGAGAATAGCAAGGACAGCCGTTTTTGGGGCACCGTACCGCGCGAAAACCTGGTTGGCCGCGCCTGTTTCTCCTGGTGGCCCTTCTCCCGCCGTTGGGGCTTCACCGACGTTGCCGAACCCCTCCCGCAACCCACGCCGCCCAACCCCGGCCTGCCTTGAGTCGCGCCGCCCGTGTCCGGTTCGCACGGCTTGCCTTGTGTCCGTAGGCGATCATGAGCGGGCTGGGCGCGAAAAACGTCCTTAATATCGGCATATTTGCCTGGTCAGAGCCGCGAACGAAGCGACCGTACTTGCCGGTTTACCCGGTGCGGAGTATGGTAAAAGAGCCGGGGAGCAAGGGGCGGTCGATCAAGATCGCTTACCCCGGATAAACGGTCTATCAAGGGTTTATCAGGAGGTTGAAACATGAAGATGCATCACGTTTCTCTCATCGCAGTGGCGTCTGCCGGGGTTGGCGCCCTGTGTTGGGCCGCAGAGCCTGCAAGTCCCGTCGCTGCTCCGGCCGGTTGTTGTGCGGCCAAAGTCGCGTGCCCCATGGGGGCGGCCAAGGCGGTCTGTGCCATGGGCGCGGTACCCGCTCCCGCCGTGCCGGCCCATAAGTACGGATTGATCGACACCCGCGCCCTGCAGGCCCTGATGCAGGCCAAAGTGCCGGCCGTGGTGCTTGATGCCCGGGCCGGCAAGTGGGATGATGGCAAACGGATCCCCGGCGCCAAGGCGCTGGCACCCGCTGCCACGGCCGACGAAGCCGCCGCGCTGATTCCGGCCAAGGATGCCTTGGTCATTGTCTATTGCACCAATCTCAAGTGCCCGGCCAGCGCCATGCTGGCCGAGCAGTTGCTCGGGTTCGGCTACACCAATATCCTCAAATATCCGGATGGCATCGAAAGCTGGATCTCCGCCGGCAACGCCGTGGAAGCGGCCAAGTAACCGGGAATTTTGTGCGGACAATGTTGGGGCCACCCTTTTGAAAAAGGGTGCTCCCTTTGCGGATTCCGCAGGCCGCTCCAGTGCAACAATCCACGATTGGGGCGCAGGGGCGGCCTGCGGAATCCGCAAAAAGGCACAAACAGGTTTGACGGAGGGTTTGGGAACCGCCTTTCCT
>CAITYL010000090.1 GCA_903896595.1 uncultured Lentisphaerota bacterium | reverse complement strand
CGTGGTCGCCAGGGCGCCGTAGGTCGCGCCAAAGGTCACGCTCTTGGAGGCCGGGGTCGCGGCGGTGCCGCCCTGCGCGTCAAAGGTGACGGTATAGCTGGCCGCCGTCCACTTGGCGTAGAGCGTCTGGGCCGCGGTGATCGCAACCGTCGTGGCGACGGTGACTTCCGTGCCGGTGCCGCCGGCGGCGGTCCACCAGCCGGCAAAGCTGTAGCCGGTGCGGGTCGTGGTCGCCAGGGCGCCGTAGGTCGCGCCAAAGGTCACGCTCTTGGAGGCCGGGCTCGCGGCGGTGCCGCCCTGCGCGTCAAAGGTGACGGTATAGCTGGCCGCCGTCCACTTGGCGTAGAGCGTCTGGGCCGCAGTGATCACAACCGTTGTGGCCGCGGTGACTTCCGTGCCGGCGCCGCCGGCGGCGGTCCACCAACCGGCAAAGGTGTAGCCAGTGCGGGTCGTGGTCGCCAGGGCGCCATAGGCCGCGCCAAAGGTCACGCTCTTGGAGGCCGGGCTCGCCGCCGTCCCGCCCTGCGCGTCAAAGGTGACGGTATAGCTGGCCGCCGTCCACTTGGCGTAGAGCGTCTGGGCGGCGGTGATCACAACCGTTGTGGCGGCGGTGACTTCCGTACCGGCGCCGCCGGCGGCGGTCCACCAACCGGCAAAGCTGTAGCCGGTGCGGGTCGTGGCTGCCAGGGTGCCGTAGGCCGCGCCAAAGGTCACGCTCTTGGAGGCCGGGCTCGCCTCCGTGCCGCCCTGCGCATCAAAGGTCACGGTATAGCTGGCCGCCGTCCACCTGGCGTATAGCGTCTGGGCCGCGACGATCGTGACCGTGCTGGCCGCGGTGACTTCCGTGCCGGCAGCGGTCCACCAGCCGGCGAAGCTGTAGCCGGCGCGGGTCGTGGTCGCCAGGGTGCCGTAGGCCGCGCCATAGGTCACGCTCTTGGAGGCCGGGGTCGCGGCGGTGCCGCCCTGCGCGTCAAAGGTGACGGTATAGCTGGCGGCGGTCCACTTGGCGTACAGCGTCTGGGCCGCAGTGATCGCAACCGTCGTGGCCGCGGTGACTTCCGTGCCGGCGCCGCCGGCGGCGGTCCACCAGCCGGCAAACGTATAGCCGGTGCGGGTCGTGGCCGCCAGGGTGCCGTAGGCGGCGTCAAAGGTCACGCTCTTGGAGGCCGGGCTCGCGGCGGTGCCGCCCTGCGCGTCAAAGGTCACGGTATAGCTGGCGGCGGTCCACTTGGCGTACAGCGTCTGGGCCGCGGTGATCGCAACCGTCGTGGCGGCGGTGACTTCCGTGCCGGCGCCGCCGGCGGCGGTCCACCAACCGGCGAAGCTGTAGCCGGCGCGGGTCGTGGTCGCCAGGGTGCCGTAGGTGGCGTCAAAGGTCACGCTCTTGGAGGCCGGGCTCGCGGCGGTGCCGCCCTGCGCTTCAAAGGTCACGGTATAGCTGGCCGCCGCGTAATTCGCGGTGGCCGTCTTGTCGTTGTCCATGGTCAAATTGATAGTCGCATCGGCGGAGGTGGCGGCGTCGGTCCAGCCGGTGAAGGTATAACCGGGAATGACAGGAGCGGTCAGTTCCACCGCCGTACCGGCGGCCAGGCTGCCCAGGCTGTAATCCGTGGTGCCACCATGCCCGGTGGCGCTGGTGATGGCGACGCCCGCCGCGCCGCTGGAAGTCACGTTCAGGGTATAGGATCCGCCCCCGGCGACCTGCAAGTTGACGACATTGGTCTGACTTGGCACCGCTTCCGTGAAGCTGCCGCCGGCCGATGGAACAACAAAGGATGCCTTGGTGTAGAAACCGTACCATGAGCCCCCCGACAGCAAGCCGGCCTGGTAATCAGCCAGGGTGACGTCTTGAAAAAAGTAAATTGCAAAGGCATCGCCGGTGCTCAGCAATCCGTCCGTCGCGCCAGGGACACCGTCCAGCGTCAGGCCGGTGGCGTTCGGCTTGCACTGCCCAACCAGAGGGGCGGGAGAGGAAGGCGACGCCCAGGCTCGCAGCACGTTGTCGTCCGCCCCCAGGACGAAATTTTGGCCGATCGTGCCGGTGCCGTCGACTCCGAAACCATTGCCATTGGTGTCAGCCACCAGCAAGTAAAGCTGATTGCCTTGGAGCTTCGTGGTTCCATCCTGCTGGTACATGTACGAGATGGTCGGCGCAATCGTGACTGTGGCGGCATGGGACGCCAAGCCGGCCATCAACAACGCCATGGCAAGCCAGACGTTCTTGATACTCATGACGGGCTGTTTGGTTTTTTTTGCGTTCATGGTTAACTGCCTTTCGCTTTGGCGACACGCTCGACCTGTTCGATGTAACGTTGGACATTTTCCCGCGGCTTGATTTCCTGGGCGCGCTTCAGCAACGGCAACGCATCCTGATATTTACCGCTCTTGACCAGTAATTGGCCATGCCGCAGCCGCGCGTCGGCCTCGTATTTTTCAATGCCTTCCGCGCGCTCGTAGTAGAACGTGGCTTTTTCAGGGTTGGTGGCCGCATAATACTGCCCGAGCAGGATCAACGTCTCGCCGTCCAACGGATCAAGCGTGATGAGAGTTTCCAGGATTTTCACCTGTGCCTCACCCGCCTCATTCCGGGCGGCCGCGAGGCGCGCGTCGAGCTTGAGCGTGCGTTTGCGCTGCTCTTCCGTCATCGCCCCGCCCAATTTCGTCTTGACCTTTTTAAGCAGCTCTCCGGCGGCCGGATACGCCGCGCGGCTGAGCAGTACTTCGACATTGCGGAGTTGGCGGCCGGCGTCCACCTTGGGATCGCGGAACATGGCCCGGGCGTAGGCCTCGGCGGCCTGGTCCGCATACCCCTCGTTCATGTAGATGTCGCCCAACGTGTGCAGGGCGGCGACCGGCGTTTTTCCCGACAGGTCAAGTAGTTCAAAAATCTCCGCCGCCTTCATCGGCTGCTTCAATCCAAGGTACGCATTGGCTTGCAAGAGCAGATAGTCCGCCTTACCGGGTTCCCGGCGCAGCAGTTCGTCGCACAGCGCAATGGCCTCTCCGAACTTTTGCTGTTTAAAACTCATTCGGCAGAGCCCCATTTGCCAATCAAGAATTTTGGGTTGGAGCATTACCGCCAGCCGGTAGGCGCTTTCGGCGGCGGCATACTGTTCCGTCATGGCATAGGCATAGGCCAGCAGGCCGTAGGTTTGCCCGTCGCCCCCACCCAGTTCGAGGGTTTTGGTCAAGGGATCGATGGCGGTCTCGTAATGCCCCTGCCGAATTTCGACCAACCCCAGATTTTTGTAGGCGCGCTGGAAGCTCGGAAATTTCCGGATGGCGGCCTGATACGCCGTCACCGCTTCCGGCAGCCGGTTTTCCTGAAACTGCAGATTGGCGAGCGTGAAGTCAAATACCGCGCTGGCGGCGGGCTTGATGTTTTTCGTGAGCAGATCAATCGCCTTGGTAGTGCCCTCGTTCTCGCTCATGAGTTTCATGACCTTGTCCATCTGCTCTTTTTCAAGGGTCGTGACGCGCGGCTCGATCTCCGCCCGCATGCCATACGAGCCCATGAACGCCTTTTGGAAGGAGGGATCGTTCCAGAAGGCAGAGCTGTCCACCGAGGTGCCTTGGGCAAGGCACACTGGCGCTCCGATCATCAGGACCGCCATCGTTATCAACGTTCTGCTCGTCACTGTTTTTTCTCCATGGCGTGCGTCTATGTGGTAACTCTAGACGCCGTCTATTTGCTTGGTGTGATGGTTCGGTTAATGTTTGGTCAATCCGTTACAGCGCGAACGTCAACGGCACGCGCATCCGGAAGGGAACCGGTTGGCCATTCCGTTTCCCTGGCTCAAACCGCCAGCGTCTCACGGCATTGATCGCGGGAGTGTCAAATTCGGCCTGGTCGGATTTCTGAATTTTGGGATCCTTCACGCGGCCGTCTTTTTCCACCATGAACAGAACATGCACAGTGCCTTGGATTTTTTTCTTTTTCAATTCGGGCGGATACTGAGGCGCGGGCTGGAAAACAACGCGCGGTTCCTGATCCAGATCGGCGAGTGAGAAAATTTCCTCACCCGCTTGAATGCTGCCGCTGGCCGTGGCCACGGACAATTTGACGGCGAAATCGCCGCCGATCCCATCGCCATCGCCAGGGTTGAGCGCCATCTCGAGTTGCGACAGGTCCAGCGGCATCGCCGTCTCCTTCAATTCCGGTGGCGCCTCCTCCGGCCGCTCGCGTTTCTCAACCTCAAGTTCCTTGGCCTGTTTTTCTTCCGGCTTCTCCGGTTTGGCCTCCTCCTCAATGGCGACGTCCTCCAGCGCCGCTTTCCGGGCGCTATGCTGGGGAAACAGCAACAACCCGCCGAAAAGCAGGAAGCCCGCCAACATCAGCACGGCGGCCAAGAAACACGCGATCGGCGCAGCTTTCATTTCTTCTCCGTTGAAATGCCAACTTTCAGAATGCCCGCCTTGCGCGCCTCGTCCAGCACGGCGACCACGAAGCGAAAGTCGGCATTGGCTTCGCCACTGACCACCACCTTGGGATCTTTGGCGCCGGCTTTGTAGGTCTGGAGCTTGAACGGCAGTTGCGCCACGGTCACCTTGTCCTTGTTGAAATAGACCTCGCCGTTCTGCCGGACGGTCAGAGTGGCCGCCTTTTCGCGGTCATCAATCTTCGCCGCCGTGCTCGCCCCGGGCAATTGCACCTGCAACCCCTGGTTTTTGGTCATTGACAGGGAGACCATGATAAACGTCGCCAGCAAGAAAAAAATGACGTCGATCAGGGGGACAATCTCAATCCGCGACCGTTTGAAGGCATAGGCTTGGACTTTCATTTTCCACCTCCGTTCAGGGCCACCTGCGGCTGCTGGGTGTTTTCGGCGTCCGTGATCGGCTTCATTAACAGCTCGAGGTGACTCATGGCGTCCTCCATCTCGTGGCGGGCACCCTCACAGCGGGCGTGCAGAAAATTGAGTGGCACCAACGCCGTCAGCGCGATGCCGAGACCGAAGGTGGTGGCGATCAGCGCCTCGGCAATGCCGCCGGTGATGGCGGTCGGGGCGCCCAGTTCCGAGCCCCCCATCATGCCGAACGCCGAGATCATGCCGGTCACCGTGCCCAGCAGACCCAGCAGCGGGGCCATGGTCACGACCGTGTCGAGCAACGAGATGCCGCGCGTATAGCGCATCATTTCCTGCGCCGCCGAGCGCATGAGCGCGTCGGAGAGGGACTTTTTACGGTGGCTCAAGGCGTAAACCAGGCAGCGCGCCACGAAGTCCTTGACGTTCTGGCCCGCGCGAATGGCATCGTCGGGCCGCCCTTTTTCCAAGGCGCCCATGATCTCCGCCACCGCCGTGTGGTTGCGGCGCTTTTTTTCGAGCGCGAGAAACAGCAACCGTTCGAGGATCACGGTGATGGCCAGCACTGCCAGCGCCAGCAACGGCCACATGATCGGACCCCCCTGCTTGAAATAGCCCCACATGTTGCCACGGGCGATCAGCGCCTTGAGCGCGCCACCCATGGTCGGGTCAAATGGCAGCATGCCCGCGCCGGTCAGCACCATGCTCGCGAGCGGGGCGTCCACCCCCTTTTCAACCAGCGGATGGATGGCGGGCTTGTTGGAACCGGCTTGGGCGAGCGCCAGCCCGGACAGGCGCCCGTCGGTGGTGGCGAACAGAGCCACCGGGCCGATCAGGGCGAACCGGCCGTGGTCAATGGTGCCATCCGGGGCCACGGCCGAACCGTCGAACCGCTTGCCGCCGATCAACTGGTTGAGACGCAGGGTTGACGCCTCCACCAACGCGAGTTGCTGGTTGAACTTCTGGGTCGGACTGGCGTCTTTGTTTTGAGGCGCCAATAACGCGCTTTCCAGTACCGTGCGGTAAATGGCGGTTTCGCTGACGTGGAGGCGCCCCTCAAACGTGCGGGCATACTCGTCCATCAAGCTGGTGATATAGGTTACTTCGTCTTGCAGCGCTTTGGCGCCAACTTCAAGATTGTTCAAGTCCAGACTGCGCACGCCACTGGCGCGGCGGGCTTTGTCATAGTCGCGGCGGGCATCAACGAGTTGATCCTCCAAACGGCTGATCGTCTTGGCCAGGGGAATTTTTTCATTGCCGATGACCGCGCGCACCGCCACCAGCTCCTTGACGCTGGTTTCGAGCTGCTGCCGCATGCCGCCGGCCGCCGTGTTCACCGCCGCGGACACGGTCGTCGCCACCGTTGCGGCCTCGGCGGCCTGCGCGGTGACCGGCCCGCCGGGTAACCAACTCGTCGCGGCCAGGATGGACATTCCAAGGGTGTGGTGGATTTTCATGGTAGTATGGCCTTTTTTGTGGTACGGGATGGTTGGGTTCGTTGTCCCGACTTCAGGCGGGGCGGTTGGTCCCGTCGTGGTCCCACTGGCTGAAGCCGGGACAACCGGCGGTCGCCAACGGCTTGATTCACCGCAACGAACGCAAAAAACGCGGGGATTTTCATGGGTGAAATAACTCAGGGTATTTTGACGGGTAACGGCACAAAGTGCGGCGTGGCCTTGTTTTGCATGATCTGCATGGCCTCGGTGACGCTGGCGGCCAAGCCGTTGGCGGGTTGCCAGTCCCACCCGGCGGCGCCGGGCCGGCCGGTACCGGCCTCGCCCTTGGCACTCACATAATAAGCCTGGCCTAAGCCGATGTAGAGCGTTTTGACCTCGGCCGGGCGGCCATCGGCCAGTGTGCGCATCTCCGTGGCCACCGTCACCTCGCCATTGGCCTTGCCGATTTCGTTCAAAATACCGATCACGTTTTGGAAGCGTTCCGGCAGGCTGATCTTGGTCTCCGCCGGGTTCTGCGGCAGGCGCTGAATCAGCGGTTTTATGCGTTCGCGCACGGGCTCCGGGGTGCGGGCCAGCAATCCGGGCAGGCGCGTTTCGAGAACGGTTACGGCCTCCCGCATCCGCGTTTCGGCCGCGATAAGCTGGTCATTGCGCGCCCGCGCCTCGGCCAGTTTCCGGTCCACCTCGGCCGTCTCGCTGGCGGCCTGGGTGGTTTTTTCCCGGACCGTCGCCAACTCCTTCTCCAACACCCGCGCCCGGTCCGTGAGCAATTCCTTGCCCAACCGCCAATCCTGCTGTTCCAGCGAGATCACATGACGCGTTTCGATCCATTTTTCCGCCGCCGCCCGTTCGGTGTCGTCCGCGGATTGCGCCATCACCGCGCCAGCCCAGCCCAAGGTCGCGGTCATCCAGGCCGCGGTCATCCATGCCGATCGTTTCATTATCGCAGGTGTCCTTTCATCATCCGAGTTGAATTTATGTTTGTTCAAAACTCCACCCCCAAGCTGATCTGGAATTCGATGCCTTTGGTGTAGGAGGTTTTGACCGTGTCGCCGTCAACGTATGGCGAACGGTACACTTCCTGAATTTCCGGATTCAGCAGGTTCTTGGCTTGAAACGACAACTTGCAGTACTTGCCAAGTTTTCGGGATACTGTCAGATTGAGGGTGCCATACTCCTTGGCATAGACATCCGGAGTGTACTCGCCCTGAGCCCCGGCGCCGGCCACCAGCGTGTCGCCTTGCACCGTGTAAAAAATGGAAAACTGCGTTTTGTCATCCAAGTCGTACATCATGAATAGATTGTAGAGGTATTCCGGGGTGTTCATCATGTCCCGCTCATCGGTCGGGAACTTGATCAACGCAAATTTCTTGATTTCGTCTTCCGGCAGGGTCACCGTGGCTTGGATAAAGGTGGCGTTGGCGCCCAAGGTCAGCCCCTTGAGTGGATCCCAGAACATCTCCATTTTCTGCCGCGCCTCGATTTCATAACCGGTCAGCGTGCCCTCCGGGTAATTCACGGCGGTGGTGTAGGACCCGACATTGGTCGCGTAGCGTTGCACATATTCGATCGGATCTGTAATGTCTTTCCGGAACCAGGAAACCGAGACCAAACCTTCCTCATACGGGGTGTAATCCAAACGCAGGTCGTAGTTTTTTACCGCGCTCATCTGCAACTCAGGGTTGCCAATAAACACATCGGCGCCAAGGTATTCCGTCTGCTGGATGGGCGACAATTCCTTGAAGGTCTGGCGGGCCACCGTTTCACTGTAAGACGGCCGTAACTCGATTTGCTTGATCGGTTTAATGACCAACTCGAGTGCCGGCAAGACATCCTTTTGCTTGAACGCCACATCGGCATCGCCGGGCTTCAGCACGACCTCCTGCCCCTTGTCGATCCATGTCACTCCCTTGTCGGGTGAGTTGACAATGCTGAGGTCGGTGGTTTCATACCGGGCGCCGCCGATCACATTGAGGTACGGACACAGCGGCAGGTCCAGCATGGCATAGTCGGCAAAAATCTTTTGTTTGCCTGTGTAATCCACGTCGATATTCACCGGGCTCATCCGGTGCTTCTGGTTTGGCCATGCCGCGCTCCAGTAGTCGTTCCACTTGCCTTCGTACGAGCTGTTGTCGTTCAGGTTGCTGAAGGACTCCTGGTCGTACGTGCGGTCCACCTGGTCATAGAACACGCCCAGTTTCAAATAGCCGCGGTCGCCGCTCCACTGCTCAAACGGTTGTTTGCCATTGATGAAAAATTGCCCGCTGTCCTCGTTGATGTCTTTCGCGACCTGCTGCACGTTGCCCATGGTAAAGTTGGCGGCGGGCTTATAGGGGTAGTAAGTCGCGGGAATCGAGGTCGGCGGGCTGCCGGGCGGCCAGCTACTTTCAAGGTGTTCCGGCACCCACATCGAACCGAACAACCGCTTGTTTGGACTGTTGAAACCGGCGGCACTTTGGGCCACCGTCCAGTCCAGTTCCGGTTCCAACAGGCCGAAAAAGGTGCCAAGCTTGAACTCCGGGGTTGGCAACACATGTGTCCCCTTCACTTGTAAGGTGTCCGTGGTCCGCTCGGTGTATTCCAACGCTTCGGTGCGCAGATAAGGCGCCGCTTGCGGATTCTGATTGCCGGGATGGTCCGGATTGTTAACCTTATATCCCGGAAAAAAATAGGCTTTGCCGCGCGTGTCTTCGGACAGCATAGCCGTATTCTCCCCCACTTGGGTATGCATATAAAGCAAGGCCAGTGAATGTTTTTCGGTTTCCACTCCCAAGGCGCCCAAGCCGCCCCACTGGATTTTTTCGCTGCCGGTGGTCACGTCAAACAGCGAGGTTTTGAAATTTTCATCCTCTGGCGTTCCCTGGCTGTAGCGCGGGGTCATCGGGTCGCCGCGTTTTTTGACCCAGTATTTATCGTTGACCCCGTTGTCACAAAACGCGCTGTCCCGCTTGTAATACAGGCTGGCCAAGCCGCCAAATTTGGCGTCGCCGCCCTGCTTTTTGCCGCCGGCGGTCAGCGACCAGTCGCTGTCGATCGGCGACTCCGTGCGGGACACTCCCACGGCCCCTTGGGATTTGCCATCGATGGGTCTTGCCTGGCTACCGGTGCTCTCGCCCCAGAAATTCATGCCGTCCCCCTTGGCGGTAAGAAAATCGTCCCGTCCCGTCACCTGGGTGTTGTATTTGGTGCCGGCCTTGAATTGTACGCCCGTCTCATCGGGAATGCCCTTAAGCACCAAATTCACGGCGCCGCCGGAGGCATCACCCTGTTGATCAGGAGTAAAGGTTTTGCTGACTTGAATGCTCTGGATCAGCACCGCGGGATATTGGTCGAGTTGCACTGCGCGTTTGTTCGCGTCCGCCGTGGGCAACCGGACCCCGTTCATCTGGGAACTGACGTAACGGCCCGGGAGGCCGCGGACCACGGCGTATTTGCCGTCCTGCACCGTCGCGCCCGAGACCAGTTTCAGGGCGGCGGCGGCATCGCTGGCGCCCGCCCGGCTGATCATGCTGGAACTGACCGAGTTCATCTGCGCCGGACTTTCCGCGCGCAAGGTCAGCAAGCCGGCATCCGTGCCGCCATCAAGATTCAAGTCCTTGATGATAAACTCGTCCATGTCGGTGAATTCACCGGTCATGGCGGTTTCCACGTCCGTCATCTGTCCCGGCGCCACCACCACGTTGGGTTGCACCTGCCGGGTATAGCCGTCTTTGGCCAGGAGCAGGGTGTAGCTGCCCGGCGGCACCTTGCCAAAAACGAACGTGCCATCCTCGGTGGTGGCGCACTTTTCCCCGGTTTCCGCAATGGACACCTGGGCGCTGACCAGCGGCATGGAGAAATCCGCGTCCCGCACCGAGCCGCGGATCGACCCCACCGGCTGCTGCGCCGCCACCGTCGCGGTGGCGAGCAGCACCACGCCGCTGGCCACCCGGAACACCGTAACCGTGTCGAACGGCGACGTGAACCGAATTCCCCGTCGCCGGAGCCAGCGGCGTAACGCGCGCCGCGAGCGTACCCAAAACATGGCTTTAAACCGCTTGGAAAATGATGGCATACTAGTGGTTTTTCGCGTTCGATGGCGGCGCAAGTTGAGTGTGTAACGAGGCGCTTGCAAAACCTCATTTTGCCGGCCGGGTGTTCGGTGTGCAGTGTTCAGAAACTCCTGTTTCATTCTCCCGTGCCCGCCCAAGCCTTACCACGGGTCCGCCAACGCTGTCCGGATGGCGCGCATCCGGGCCCACAGCCCGGCATCCGGTCGCACGGCATGCACCGCCATGGAAACGCAGGTGGCGGACAAGTCTTCCGCGCGCGGCCGGGAATTGGGGTTTTGCACCCCGGCGTCAATGGCCTGCGTGTACATCGCCAGCGCGGTTGCCCGGTCGCCGAGTGTTTGGTACGCTTCCGCCAGGGAACGCAGTGTGCCCGCCCGGTAAATCTCAACGATCATGGTTTTTTCCGCGTCATAGCGGGCGCGCAGGGCATCCGCTTCGGCATGTGCCTTGCGGATCTCGCCGGCCCGGAAGCGCAGTCCGGTCAATTTTGCCATCAACGGGATATCCTCTTCCAAGGGAAGCGACTGGCCATCCAGCATCCGCCGGGCTTCATCAACCAGCAGCAGCGCCTGGCCCTGGTCCGCATGATCCAGCGCGGAGCCGGCCATCGCCATCAGCAGGTTCACCCGGATGAACACGGGCAGCGGGCGCCACGCGGCTTTGATCTTGGCTTCCACTTGCCCGCGCCGTTTCACGTCGCCGTAAAAGCGGTCAAAGAGCTGGGTGTACGATTCCAGCGCATTTCTCACGCTGTCGAAATTTCCCGTCGCCATCAAAACATCCAAGGCCTTCGTCTGGGTCTCGAACGCGGCGTCATCACAACGCATGGCCCTCATCCGGGCCACTTTGCCCGACTGGGAAGCGTCAATGCCCTGCTCAAATTGTTCAGCCTGCGAGTGCTGTCCCAGCCAGGCGTGTGTCTGGGCGATTTTGACTCGGATACAGTCCCGTGGCCAATCTTCGGTGGCTTCGGCAATTTGATTGGCGAGCTGCAAATAGTGTGGCACTTCTTTCGGGTCGCCGTGTCGCGCACAGTAAAACGCGTAGTCCGCATAACCGGCGCCGCGGCGCCAGTCCTCCATTTTTTCAATGCCGGCCAGGGCGCGTTGCGGTTGGCCGAGTTCAAGACAAGCCGTCACCACGGCTTCCTGCGCCCGCGACCGGTCTTTGAGGTGCGGAATCACCGGGATTGCGGTGGCCGTGGCCAGGGCCAGATCGAGCAACTGGGTCTGATACGCTGGCAACGGCCGGTCCGCCGCCGGGCCGGGCTGCGGCAGCGCGACGGCCATCGTTTTGTCCGGCGGACGGTGGCAACCAGCGGTGGCCAGCAACAGGGACGCGCCAGCCGGCAGGAGGAAACTGCGGATGAAGTTGGCGTGCATCAAACACCTCACGTTATAATCAAAGGGGAAAATCGGATGGCAGGGCGCCATCGCCGCTGCCATCCGATCGGGGGGCGGATTCGGGACCTTATTGGACGGCCAGCACGCGATAGAACTTCTTGGTGGAGTTCGGCGTGGCCAAGTCGGTCGCCGACTTGATGGTGCCGTCGCCGACCACCGTGGCATCCGTCGCCCAGTTGACCATGTCGGTCGAGGACTGAACCTTGTAGTTCGCGCCCACGGTCGTCTGGTAGAAGGTCGTCGCGGTCAGCTCAAGAACGGAAGCCGTCTCGGAGCTGCTGGCGGCCAGCATGCCATAGGCATCGGCGGCGGTCCAGCCCTTCAGCCAGTTCACATCGGCATCAAAGCCGCCGCGATAGTTGGCCGGGGAGAAGAACCCGTCGGCCGGCGCTGCCGCGACGCTGGCGACCGCATCGTTGGCCGCGCGCGGATCCACGTTGGTGACCGGATAGAGGCTGCCGCCTGCCCGGGTCAACGCCGTACCGCGGGTGAGGCTCTTGATCGGGCTGCTGGAGGCGGTCACGTTATTGTTGGCCGCGGCGCGCACGCCCGCGGTGTCCGCCGCGGTGTAGGCGCTCGCGAACAGGTTATTGTAGAACACACTGTCCTTGATCTCCGCCATCTTGCCCGAGCTCTGCGCCTGATAAAGGCTCGCCAAGCCCGCCGCGTTCAACGTGCCTTTGTTGACCTGCGAGTAGCTGTTGTACGCCGTCGTCCAGATTTGAGCAAAGGTCAGGGTGCCGTTGAGGCCATACCCCTGCGCGCCATCACCATCGACGTTGTCGTTTTTGACGAGCGCC
Source organism: uncultured Lentisphaerota bacterium (assembly GCA_903896595.1). Classification (GTDB taxonomy): domain Bacteria; phylum Verrucomicrobiota; class Lentisphaeria; order Oligosphaerales; family CAITYL01; genus CAITYL01. Next base: position 32,343 of record CAITYL010000090.1, on the reverse strand, counting down.
TCGCCCAAGTCCATCCAAATGCAGTTGCGATACTGGACGCGGGCGCCGTCACGCCACGCCGTGCCCTGGTCGCCAACCACGGGCTGGCCAATGCAGGTGAAGTTGTAGATGCAGGCCGAGGTCACCGGTTGCGCGTCGCTATCCTCCGCGCCGTCAACCTCAAATACGTTGTCACCCACCCCCGAGCCCTGCGTGGCATTGGCGCTGCTGCCCTGCACAATCAGGCCGAACTGGGCCTTGCCGCGCCAGCCCTGGTCAACATCTAAGCTGTCATCGCCGACATTCCAGATGCTGATGTATTTCAGGTTGACCGTGCCGCCCCAGATTTCGATGCCGTCGTCCACATTGTTCATGATTTCGACGTGATCGATCTCCGTGGCACGGCCAATGCCGCCCAGGGACAGGCCGTTCAGCTCGTTGGTGAGCCCCAGCACCTTGCCGCCGTAGCGGAGCGACAGGTAGTGGATCGCGCCACTGTTGTCGTTGTCGTCGTTACCGCCGTACATCACGTTCGGGTCGCCGGCATACGCCGCCGTCAGCCCTTCCATTTGCCGCACGTTGGTGCCGTCGGGCACCTTGGTGTTCGTGAGAGCCGTGCCGGGCCGGACGTACGGAACCCCGGCGAAGTGGGAACCGGAGATCAAGGCTTTGCCCATGATCGTCAGATTGCCCCACTCCGTGCAGGCTTCGCGCCAACCGGTCATGGTATCCGCTTCGGAGGTCATGATGACCGGGTGCGCCGCTGTGCCGTTGACGTAGATCTTGGCGCCTTTGCAGACCGCCAGACTGCCGCCGCCGGCGCTTTTGCAGACGGTGCCGGCCTGAATGGTCAGGGTCGCGCCCGGCTTGACGTAGATCTGCTTCGTCATGTCGTACACGTTGCTGGCCGACCAGGTGGTGGAGGTCGTGATGTCATTGGACACCGTGACGGTCGCCGCCGGGGCGATGCCGGTGCCGGCGATGGCCGCGGCCATGCCCATAAGCGCGAGGGTTGTTTTTTTCATGAGCTTAATTTCCTTTTGAGGTTTCAATTTCTTTTTTGATGGTTAGGCGGATAGCTGACGGTTGCGGTTGCGACGCGGGAGGCAGGCCAGGACGCCACCAAGCAGCGCCATTACGAACGACGCCGGCTCGGGAATCACCTGCTGGTCTGTCGTGAGGGCCTGTCCGGCAAACGAGGAGACGTAACTGGCACCGGCCGCCGGAACCGAGAACTCGTTCCGGGTGTAGAAGCCGTACCACTCGCCGCCATTCAATGTTTTGGAGGCATAGTCGGTCGTGCTGAGGTTGTCGAAGAAGAAGATCCCGAACTTGTCGCCGGTACTCAACTTCCCGTCCAGCTCGCCTTGGACACCGTCCAATGTCAGCCCGGTGGCGTTCGGCCGAAGCTGCCCGAGGTAAGCACCGGGACTCGAAACGGTGTTCAGCGCCTTCAGCACTAGGTCGTCCGCGCCCAAGGCGAAGCCGGGGCCGATCGTACCGTCATGGTTGATGCCGAACCCGTCACCATTGGTGTCCGCCACCAGCAGATAAAGCTGCCCGGCGTCGAACTTCTGAGTCATGCTGTCTTTTTCATACGCATACGAGACGACTGGAGCGACCGTGACAAAGGCGGCCTCGGCCGCCACACCGGCCATCACTACCGCCGAGGCGAGCATCATTTTCTTTGCAATCATGGTACGTTTTCCTTTTTGTTTTGTCAGTACGGTTTATTTACGGTCCAAACGCCATTGCCGGGCACGCCGCTGGAGTCGCGGAGCACCACGCCCATGCCGGCGGGAATCACAAGGGAATTGGCATTGGTGCCGTCCCCATCGTACCAGTTGTTGTCGCCACCGGTCAGGTAGAAACAAATGGTGCTGGCCGACTTGTCGGTTCCGGCCGCGGCATTGTCGTACAGCAGAACCAGGCCGCCGAACGTGGCTGCATCCTCGGATGACGCCCAGTTCTCCAATCCCAGTTGGCCCAAACGGACATCCACCGGGAAGGGGTTGACCAAGTACAGGTCATTGTCGCTCGCGCTGGTGACGAGAGCGGACGCCAGCTTGGTGTCCGGAACGTCGCCGGACACGAAGATGTCGAGTGCTTTCGCTTCATCCGCATTGCGGATCTGGATGAAGGTGCCGGGTTCTAACGCCAAATCATTGACCGGAGTGCCGGCGCCATCGTACCAGCCGTATTGCCCCAAGTGCGAACACACCTGGGATGCAGCCTTGTCGGTGCCCACTTGGGTGTCTTTGACGAGGACGACCGTGGCCGCCGGATCGAGCCCCTCGTCACCGGCGGTAATGAAGGAGACCCCTTCACGGCCGGCCGGGAACAACGAGGCAAGCGTCTGGTGCGGGTAGACGGTGAACGTGTCGCCCACGCTTACCTTGGCCGCCACGGTGGCGTTGGCCAGGGTGAAGCTGTGCGTCCCGTTCGCGCTGATGCTGCTCCATAGGCCTTCGCTGGCGGTGCCGCCGGTGAGGCGCACATAGTAGCGGGCGTTGCCGTCAACGGGGGCGTAGGCGTCCGTCGTCAACGTGTTGGAAACCGTCACGACGGCACCCGTCACGGCACTGACCGTGAACGCGCCCTCGGCGGTCTTGGTGAACGGAACGGAGATAAACGCGTCCGAGTTTGCAAGCACGGCGATTTCGTTGTACCCGCCGACGGCGCTGGCCGAGTGGGCGGCCATCACCAGCAGAACGGCGGCTTGAAACGCCGTCACTACTTTCCTGGTTTGTTTTTTGAACTTCATATCTTCTCCTGTTACCCTGTCGTTGTGGTTGGTGGTCATGGCTCGACTTCTTCCGTCCCCGCCCCGGGTCACCATTTCCAGGAACCGGGCCGGCGGACGGATTCCGCATCGCTACCAGAGACTCTATTCCGCGATTGTGCGGGCCTGGTTAGCACTTGATTATTTTTCGGATAATTCGTCCTCCTTTCGGTTTTTGCCCTGGTGGCGCCGGGATTCGGTCCGCCTTTTGGGTCCGGTCCTCACTCGCCCGGCGGTTGAACGAAACCCGACTGTACAAGGACTAGTTTACCCCCCAATTGTTTATGTCTGATTACCGTCAAGTACCGGTTCGTGCTATTTTGGTTAATGTTTCGCTAATCGCCCCGGTTCAAAAAAACCACAAAAAAACATCGCAATTATTTTTATATTAAACGGTTATAAATTTTGCTGACGCCCGAACGTCGTCGTTTGGGGCCGCCACGTCACCGCGGATGCAATTAGCTTCTAACGGTGATACGGGATGCAAAAAGTTCACCCCGGCAGGCATGCCGGTTGCAGGGGCGGCGGCGCCTGGCTGGCGAGACGCTGCATGACGGCCGCCAGTTCTTTGGCACAAAACGGCTTGTGCATGAAGGCCTGAACGCCGGCTTGTCGGGCCGTCTCTTGGAGCGACACGTCGCTGTATCCGGAACAAAGAATAATCGGCATGTCGGGGCGGATACGGCGGAGTTCGCGGGCCAGCTCCGTTCCCGTCATGCCGGGCATGGTTTGGTCGGAGATGACCCTGTCGAATGCCGTTGGGGTCTGGCGGAAGAGGTGGAGCGCATGGGCAGCGTCCGGACAGACGACCGCCTGGTACCCGAGGCGTTCCAAGGAGCGTTTCAAGGCGTGGCCGAGGGCGGCTTCGTCGTCAACGATCAGGAGGCGTTCGGTTCCGGCAGTGAGGTCCGCCGCCGGCAGGGCGGCCGTTTTGTCGGGAGGGGCGGTGGCGGGCAAGTACACGCGGAAAACGGAGCCGCGTCCGACCTCGCTTTTCACGGCGATGCAGCCGCCGCAACGATGCACAATGCCGTGGACGATGGACAGCCCCATGCCGGTCCCCTCGCCAGTCTTCTTGGTCGTGAAGAACGGGTCGAAGATACGCTCCATCAGAGTATGGTCCATGCCGTGCCCGGTGTCGCAGATCGACAGCACGATATAACGTCCGGGTAGTGGCTGGACATTGCCCGCGATGCCGTGGGGAGTGCCGTCAAAATTTTGCAGCCCAACCTCCAATACGCCGCCTTTTTCGCGCATGGCATGGGCGGCGTTGGTGCATAGGTTGAGCAGGACTTGGTGAATATGCACCGGGTTTGCCAGCACCCAGTCGTTTTTTGCCGCGACAGTCTTCCGGATTTCCACGGTGGCGGGCAGGGTGGAGCGTAGAAACTTGAGCACCTCCGCCATCACGGGCCGCACTTGCAGTGGCTGGCAATCGCCCTCCATGGGGCGGCTGAAGAGGAGGATTTGCTTGATGAGATCCCGCGCCCGCAGGCCGGCCTCACGGATGCTTTCCAGTTCGTTTTGCCGCGGGCTTGCCGGTGGTTCGTCGGCCAGGAGGATTTCTGTCCCGCAGAGGATCGGCATGAGCAGGTTGTTGAAATCGTGGGCGATGCCTCCCGCCAGGGTGCCCAGGGCCTCCATCTTCTGGGCATGCCGGAGGTGTTTTTCGCTTTCCTGAAGGGCGGCCAGCGCCGCCGCCTGCGCCGTGGTGTCGCGGATGACGACGACCAGGCAAATGGGGCATTTTTGGCCGTCCAGGACCGGAGAGACCACCATTTCGGCCGGAAAAAGCCGGCGGTCGTGGCGGGACAACTGGAGGTCGAGGCGCGCGAATCCTTGTCCGGTAATGCCGTCGGTGACGTTCCGGGTGAAGGCGGCAAACGTTTCTGGCGAGGGAAAAAGATCTGGCGGGGCGGTGGCCAAAAACGCGTCGTCGTCGCGGGCTTCAAACATGGTCGTTGCCGCCGGGTTGGCACGGATGATCGTCTGCCACTTGGGATCGAGGACAAGGATGCCGTCGTGCAGGGTGCCGAACACCCTCTCCAGCAACTGACTGAACTCCCGCATATTGCTTTCGGCCTGCCGGCGCGAAAGGATTTCCACCTTCAGAACGTGTTCTTTTTCCGTCAGTTTGCCGGCGGTCTGCACGACTTGGCGGCGAAGGCGGATGATGATCCAAGCCGCGCTCAGTCCGAGTACGCCCAGGCCGGCCAGCGCCAGCCGCGGCCATCCGGTACGTTCCGTTTCGGTTTCCTGGCCCAGCGCGTGGTTGACGAGTGCGTAATAGGCGGAATGCGGATCCTCCTTCATTTTGCGCAGGGCGTAATCGATGCTGTGCAGCAGGGGAACGGCCTGGCCCTGGCCGGCGGCGAAACGCAGGTCCATCGGGGCGAAAAGCACGGACGTGCGCGTGACGGCATACAGTCTTTCGTATCGGCTGCCATACAGGCGGTCCACCACTCCCGCGTCCACCCATTTCCGGCTTACGGCATTCAGCACGTCCGCATTGCTCTTGCACTGTACGAGGGTGCAGGTGATGCTAAAGCCGCCGGTCAGGTTCGCCAGTTCCGCGGCATAGGGATCGTTCTGGCATACGGCGACGGTCTTGCCGCCCAACTCCAGCACGGTCTCCAACCGTTGCCGGTGTGGCACATAGACCTGTGCCCACGTGGAGAACACCGATTCCTTCGAGTAGACAACCGGGGGGGGGCGGCTTTTGGCGTAGGGGGCCGCGGCGAGGATGTCGATCTCGCCTTTGGCTAGCCTGGCCCAGCCGTCCTCCAGACTGCCGGGGATCAGGCGGATTTTCCACCCTTCGGTCCGGGCGATCTCGGCCAGCAGGCCGGGAAACAGGCCGCCGTCGGCGTCGCCGGCGCGGGTTTGCATCAGGGGACGGAAATCATAGGTTCCGACCCGCACCTCCGGTTCGGCCAAAGCGGTGGCTGCCGCCATGAGGACCATTCCCAAAAGCAGGGGAAATGCGTGTCGTTTCACGGAAAATGTTCCAGGAGGGATTGGTTGTTGTAGGTGAGGGAACGCAGGACGGTCTCCGCGTGCTTCACGGCCGGATCCGGCAGTGGCGCGTAAGACAGGCCGCCAATCTGGCGTTGGCCGTCGTGGGTCATCCACCACAGCAGCTTGGCGAGTTGCCGGGCGTGTTCCCGTGACCGTTGGTCATAGTTCTGTTCGCGATAGCAGACGACCCAAGTGAAGCTGGCAATGGGATAGCCGTGGGGGGCATGAGTGTCGCCCAGATAAACGCGAGTATCAGTCGGAAGGTCGATCTGTGCCGCGGCCATGATGGTCTCGACCGAGGGGGCCAGAAACTCCCCCTGCCGGTTTTGCATCCGGGCGCAGGGCATGCCGGTCTTTTTGGCGTACGTCATTTCCGTGTAGCCGATGGCCCCTGGAATCCGTCCAACCATGGCGGCGACGGCTTCGCTGCCGCCGACCCCCAGGCCGACCGGCCAGGAAAGCTGGCGGTTGCGGCCCAGTGAGTTTCGCCACGAGGGGGCGGCCTTGGTCAGATAGTCGCTCAGGATGAAGGTGGTGCCACTGGCATCGGAACGGTGGACCACGGTGATGGCAAGATCTGGAAAGTGCCGCTGCGGATTGACGGCGGCAATCCGTTGGTCGGACCACAGGGTGATCCGGCCGCGGAGAATGTCCGCCAGGAGCGCCGCTGTCAGGTTGATTTCTGGTGCGTCGGGAACGTTGCAGATGATGGCCACGGCGCCCAGGCAGGTTGGAATGTGAACCAGCGGGGCGGAGGTGGAGGTAAGATCCTCGTCGGCGATGAAGGCGTCGGAACCGCTCCAGTCGACGGTTTTGGCGTACAACTGGCTGATCCCGGTGCCGGAGCCGACCGGATCGTAGGTGACCCGCATGCCGATTTGCCGGAAATAGAGGTCACACCAGCGGGTGTACAGGGGCGCCGGAAAGGTGGCGCCCGCCCCCGTCAGGATGTCATCGGTTCCAGCCGCCCAGCAGGCGGAAAAACACGCCGTTGCGGCCAGCATTACCCAAGCGACTCCGTGTTGCATGGCATTCATTGTGGCAGTGCTCCTGGGTGGTTTGCGGACGCTTCGGGCGGTGCTTCACACGCACAGTCCGGACGCCGCCAAGATCGCCGGAAAAAGGCCCGCGCCGCCGATGTGCCACGGGGCGAGCCGGCGCCGGGCGGTTGCGTGAAGAGACTCTATTCCGTGATTGTGCGGGCCTCGTTAGCGCTTGATTATTGTTCGGATAATTCGTCCTCCTTTTGGAACGGCGGTGGCGGCCGTCTCGTGCCCCTGGCTCTGCTGATACTGGCGAAAAATGGCCGCACCCTCTCGGCCCAGATATTTTTCCAGTAGCGGCGGCGCCGTGCGCATAAGGTCAACCAACACCAAGCCGTCCAACACGTTGCTGAATTTTGGATCGAGATTGAAGTCAATCATGCGCCCACCCAGTTTCAGGTATTGCCGGACCAGGACCGGCACCCCCTTGCCATCGTCCTCCAGATCGGCCACCACCTGCGACACCTCGTCCAAGTCCAAAAAATCGTCGGCGCCCCGCCGAATACTGACACCACCCCAGGCCAGCGCCCGGAAAGGATGGCGGGGCCGGACCGCCCGGGCCATCGCGGGCAAACCGTGACGGGTTTGCAGAAAAGCGGCGAGCAGATGCCGGGACACGGGCAAATAGTGGTCGGAAATGCTCACCGGACCAAACAGGTGGCGATAGCGCGGGTGCCGGGCCACGAACTTCCCAATCCCCTTCCACAAGCACAGCAGCGACGTGAAGTTCCGCTGATATTCAGGCCGGACAAAGGAACGGCCCAGTTCCAGGGCGGGTCCCAACGCCTCCACCACGCCACGCCGGAAATGGAACAGGGAGTTGGCGTACAACCCGTTGATTCCGAACTGTGGCAGAATGACGTCGGTCTGCCCCATGCGGTAGGCGCCGATCACTTCCTGGTGTTCCCGGTTCCACGCCAGCAAGTGGAGATAATGGGCGTCATGCCGGTCCAGGTCCAGGCGGTTTCCAGTCCCTTCCCCGGCCAGCCGGAACGTCACTTCCCGTAACCGCCCGATTTCCCGCAACAACCGGGGAATTTGGCCGGCCGTGGCATACCAGACTTCGGTTTCACCGCCGACGCTCAAGCACTGGTCTGGCGGCAAGGCATCCAATTCCCCTTGTCCGGCGGCGCCGGAAATCGGAGTGATCACCGGGGTGAGCGGTTGCCCGGCCGGCCGGCGGAACAGCTGGAACCGGGCGCGAACCGGAACCGATGCGGCCGGCCCCTGGCAACCCTGAAGCATGTAGGTGCGCAACCGCAGATGCCGAATCAGGGCCGGACCGGTGGCCAGCGCCGCCAGCCGCAGCGGGGACAGGAGGGCGCCAACCCGCACGGGAACGCGATATCGCGGAATACGTTCGCCCCCACGGAACGACGTGTTCTCCCATCCTGGTGACGTCCACGCCTCCACGGCCGGGCGTTTCCAGTGCCCGCGGCCGGGGATATACACTGGCAGCACGGCGGTTTCCGTACGCCGAACCAAACGGGTCAGCAACTGGTCAATCCGGCGGACCGCGGGCGCGACGGAACGCAACGGCAGTTGCCGTTCCTCTCCCGGCAGCGCCACCACGAGCACGCCGCCGGCGCGAACCCAAGCTAGGGCTTGTTTCATGAGTCGCAACTGGTTGCGTCGCCCGGCGTCGGCCGGCCCTCCCGCCTCCCCGAGCCAGTACCGGTTCAGGGCCGGCCAGTAACCGAGCTGATGTCCGTTCCAAACCTTGAAGTCCGGTCTGACCGGTTGCAGGAAAGCACCCAAAACCACGCAGGCGGCCAAGTCAAACGGCTGATTGACCACCACAACCAACGGCCCGGCCGCCGGAATCCGGGCCGCCGCCACCGCGGGCACCTCGCCCTGCAGGCCGAACGCCGCCAACGCCGCCGGAAAAATATCCGCGCCGGTGGCGGACCATGGACCGGAACCAGAAGCAAAGACGTCCTCCGAAACCGGGGCGGGCGCTCCTGCGGGAAGGAACCACGGCTTCGGCATGAGGGAACGCCACCGCCAAGGGGACGAGAAGAGGGAAAACCCGCGTCGGGCCGCCGCGGTGACCGGTTTCGTGGAATGAATCATGTGCGCGTCTCCCTAAAGATTCGGCGTGTTAGGAGGTCATGCAATGCCGCCACCCTCCTGACTGTAAAACCGGCCGGTTAGGCGGTGGTGAGCGATCCATGAATTTTGCATCAAATCACCGCTCATCATTTTCTAACCAATTCCCCATGAAGCCCTAACCAACCACATGTATGCTGGTATTAAGTAGTGGCGGGGCCGCGTCCACCTTCTGGCGTTGCCCAGGCCACGGAAGGAGCCATCATGATCCCGCATTCAGACACGTCACGATTGGCCAAAGCCGACCTGCATGTGCATAGTCGATATTCCGACCGGCCAAGCGAATGGTTCCTGCGCCGGATCGGCGCCCCGGAAAGCTTCACGGAACCGGCGGAGATCTATCAGCGCTGCCTGGCCAAGGGCATGGACTTTGTCACCATCTCCGACCACAACTCCCTCCGCGGCGTTTTGGAGATCGCCGACCGCCCCAAGGTCTTTCTCTCGGCGGAGATCACCACGTACTTTCCCGAGGACGCCTGCAAGATCCATTGCGTGGTCTCCGGGATCACCGAGGCGCAGTTCCACGACCTCGAACACGTCCGCGCCAACATTTATGAATTCCGTGACTATCTGGTCGGCCAGGAGATCATTCACAGCATTGCCCATCCGCTGTTCCGGGTCAATGGCCGGCTGACGGTCGAACATGTGGAGAAGCTGCTGCTGCTGTTCAACCGCTTTGAAGGCATTAACGGGTCACGGCACCCACGGGCCAATGACCTGGCGACCGCCGTGCTCCGCAACCTGACCCCGGAACTGATCGCCAAGATGGCCGATCATCATGGCATTCAACCGGTAGGGAAGCAACCCTGGATGAAGACGCTCACGGGCGGCAGCGACGATCACAGCGGCCTCTACCTGGCCAACACCTACACCGCCACCCCCCCGGCGGCGACTGTGCTGGACTTTTTGGATCATCTCCGGCGCGGTGATCACGAAGCGGCCGGCGCCAACGGCACCAGCCTCAAGCTCGCCCACAGTCTGTACCACACGGCGTACCAATTCTGCACCCAACGGATGGCGGCGGGAACCGGCGGCGGGTTGCTCGGCGCCCTGCTTGGCCGGTTGATCACACCGCCGGAACCCAAGCGATTCTCCTTCGGCGACGCCGCCCGGACGCTGTGGGAGAAGATGCGGTGGTTTCGGCAGCGCCCCGGTTCCACCACGGAAACCTGGCTGATCCAGGAAATCCGTCAGCTGCTCGGCACGTGCAGCACCGCCCCCACTCCGCGTGAAGAACGGACCTTCGATCATGCGGCCATACTTGCCCACCAGTTGGGCTATGCGTTTTGCCGACGCTTCGTGGACAGCCTGCGCCGGGGCGAGATTGTGGAAAGCATCCAAAGCGCGGCCGCCCTCGGGCCGCTGGCCCTGAGCGTCGCACCCTACTGGGCCGCTTTTACCGCCCAACACAAGGACGAAAGCTTCCTGCAGGCGGTGGCCAGGCAATTCCCCGCCACTCAACACCTGGCGCAGCCAAGTGAGAAAAAGGCGTGGGTCACCGACACCTTTTCCGATATCAACGGCGTGGCCCGGACCATCCAGATCTTGGGCACCCTGTCCAAGGCCAAGGGGCGACAACTCACGATCGTCACCTGCCTGTCGTCGCCCCCGGCACTTGATTTGGACCTGAAAAACTTTACCCCCGTGGGCACCTTTGCGCTGCCGGAATACGACATGCAGGAGATGGTGTTTCCGCCCTTCCTCGACGTGCTGCGGTATTTTGAGGAACAAAAGTTTGCGGAAGTGATCATCTCCACGCCCGGCCCCCTCGGCCTGGCGGCGCTGGCGGCGGGACGTCTGCTGGGTCTGCGGGTTCGCGGCATTTACCATACCGACTTCCCGCTGCTCATCCGCTGCCTGACCCACGATGAAGCCATTGAACAGCTCACCTGGGGGTACATGCAGTGGTTTTTCGGCCAGCTCGACACGGTATTTGTGCCAAGCGAGTATTACCGCCGCCACCTGACCGCCAATGGGTTCGCCCCGGACAAGCTGACGGTCATGCCGCGTGGAGTCGACACCGCGTTGTTCGCCCCGGAACGGCGCACCGCCGGGTTCTGGCCGGCCCGCGGCCTGCCCGCGGGGTTCACCTTTCTTTACGTGGGCCGGGTTTCCGCCGACAAAAATCTGCGGCTTCTGGTGGACCAGTTCCGCCGACTCCACGCCCAGGGCATCAACGCCAGCCTGGCGGTGGTGGGAGATGGGCCATTGCTAAAGGAACTGAGGTTGGAATGCCAAGACCTGCCAGTGGCCTTCACCGGGTTCCTCCATGGCGAGGAACTCGCCAACGCCTATGCCAGCGCCGACGCGTTCGCCTTCCCCAGTGCCATGGACACCTTCGGCAATGTCGTCCTTGAAGCCCAGGCGTGCGGCCTGCCGGCGATTGTGACCGACCGCGGCGGCCCCCAAGAAATCGTCCGCGTCCATGATTCGGGATTGGTGATCAACATCGATGACCCGGCGGCCTTCGGGGACGCCATGCGGCGGCTATGCGAGGATCCGCGCCTGCACGCCATCCTTCGAACACGCGCCCTGAAAAACGCCCAGGACGCCAGCTGGGACGCCGTGCTGGAAGGGTTGTGGAGTCCGGTCGAGGCGTCGACGGATCCGTCCGCCTATCGCCACATCCAATCCGACCCCACCGCCGCCGCCACCCTTGCCATGGACATTGCATGACCCATCCACTGCCGACCCTTGGATCGAGTTCGACTACGGCGTGAGCGACACCCCGCCCCTGCCCCCGCCCGGCTGAAGGTGGCGGCGGCGTGGTTGAGAAGCAGTACTGTGGCTGTTCCCGCTCCCCAGACTGGCCACCCTTAAATCCCGCCGGTGACATTGGCATAATAACTTGATCGTGGGCTCTTAGCTCTGCTGAGAGCCTTTTTTCTTGCCCTGACCAGGTCCCTCATCGGACCTGGCCAGGGCTTTTTTGTGCCCAAAACCTTAAAAAAGGAGTTAATTCATGGCAAACCTCACCCCACTGCTGACCCTGTTGCCTCCGCCCACCCCATCCGATTTCCCGTACCTGCCGACCTCGGAACAGCCTGCCCAGCGGCTGATGGACGCCTCGGCGGAGGCGTTGTCGGACGGCGAGCTGCTGTCCCTGGTGCTGGGCAACAAGACGCCCGAGCAGTCACTGGGCCTGTCACGCCGACTATTGACCATGTTCGGCAGTCTGCGGGAGCTGGCCACGGTGCCGCTGGCGGAACTGCTGAAGATCAAGGGCGTGGGCAAGGCCACCGCCTGCGCCATTCAAGCCGCCATGCACTTGGGCCGGCGCCTGCAACAGCATGTCGGGAACGACAAACCGCACATGGGGACGCCGGCAGAGGTGGCGGAGTACATGCTGCCGACCCTGCGCGATAAGGCTCAGGAGGAAATGCATGTGCTGTTGCTCGACAGCCGGCACAAGCTGTTGCGTGATGTCCTGTGTACCATTGGCCTGGTTGACCGCAGCCAGGTGCATGCCCGAGAGGTGTTCCGGGAAGCGGTTCGGACCAACTGCACCCGGATCATCATGGTCCATAACCATCCCGGCGGCGACTGTTCACCGTCGCCCCAGGACGTTGAATGCACCCGGCTCATGGTTGCCGCCGGCAAGGTGGTCGGGATCGAAGTACTCGATCATGTCGTGCTCGGCCTGCGCACCCCGGCCTGTCCCCGGCCCTGGTTCAGCCTGCGCCAAGGCGGGCTCATGTGACCCGGCTCCCCGCCAATGGCCACGTTCCGCTCCACATCCGTTGCTTCCCTGTCCCCTCAACCCCACAACCACCCAACCCCAAAACCGCTCAACCAAAAAGAAGGAATCCGACCATGAAGATCACCATCACTCTCAACGATCTCAAGCTGATGCACAAGGGCTTCGGCAAGGTCATCGCCAACAAGTCCTGCATGCCCGCCCTGACGTGCGTGCTGTTCCGGCACGAGGACGGTCTCCTGACGGCGACCGCCACCGACCTGGACGAGACCCTCACCCTGCACCTGCCGGGCGACAGCCTGACCGATGCCGCCGGGCCGCAGGCGTTCCTGCTGGCCTTCAGCGAGATCAGGCGCTTGGCCACGACCCTGAAGAAAGACACCCCGGCCAGCTTCCACACCGACGGCGAACAGGTGGTCGAAACGGTACAGGTTGACGGCCGCGAAGTGCCCCATGTGTTCGAGGCGCTGCCGGTGGCGGACTTCCCGTCGCCGCTGGAAACCGCCGCCGGCGCCGCGTTCAAGCCGGTCCCGTTCCTGGCCGCCTACCGCGCCACGCTCCCGGCGGTCAGCCCTGACCCCGCCCGGCGGATGCTGGCCAGTGTCTTTCTGGACGGCAAGGACAAGACGTTGGTGGCCACGGACGGCCGCCGGCTGATGATCCAGCCCGTGGACGGCCTGCCCGACCTGGAGTCGGTCGCACTGCCGGACAGCAAGGTGCTGGCCAATGGCCTGCTGGAGGCGGAGACCGGCGCCATTGCCGTCACCAAAACCAATACCTGTTTCCGGGTCCGGATTGATGCCGGCCGCTGGACCTACCAGTGCCAGTGCCCCGACGGCGCCTACCCCAACTACAAACAGGTGATCCCCGGCGAGAACATGCAGTGGGCCGGCGAGGTGCAAGTCGCTCCCGAGGATCTGCCCGCCATCCGTGAGGCGGTCACCCAGTTCACCGACCACAAGGCGGGCCGGGACACGATCGTCCTCTACGTGAACAACGGCAAGGTGGTCATCCTGAGCGCGGACAAGCCCACGCCAGACGGCCAGGTCCCGTACCTGGTGCTGGCCCGGTCGACGGCCACCGTGACCAAGCCGGTCATCTGTGCCCTTTGGGCGCCGTTCTTCGTGGACGGGCTCAGCGGCGGATGCCATCGCATACGGATCGCGGACGCCTACTCGCCTCTGCGCTCCGATAGCGCCGCCGGGGCCATCTACATCCAGATGCCCTGGCGTGAAGAGCTCGGCAGCATCACGCGCTTCGTCAACCAGACGTTCAACGCCGCCTTCCCAGTAGCACAACCCGAAAAGGAAGATCCCATGAAAACGAAACCCGAATCCGTCACCACCACCGCCGCCGAACCGGCCCCGGTGTCCACCCCTGACACGCCCGTGACCGCCCCCGTTGCCGAGCCCGCGCCCGTCACTGACACCGCCCCCGTTGCGGAGTCCGCGGCGCCGGAGGCCGTCATCGGCCGGCCCCCGTTGCAGTTCAACCCGGCGATCAATCCGGTCGAGGAACTGATGGCGGATCTGAACGGCGTCTATGACAAGAACGCCGCCGTGCAGGAAAGCATCCGGAACCTGCGCCAGAAGGTGCGCGCGGTCGAACGCTTCTACAAGGCCCGTGGCCGGGAGATCGACGCCAAGACCCAGGCCATTGCCAAGCTCAAGGAAGCCGTTGGCTTCTGATCGACGATGATGTTGGGGCCACCCTTTTGAAAAAGGGTGCTCCCCAAACCCCTTCCCAAAACTTTTGTTGCTTGTTGCGGGGGTCCGCACGCGGCCTCCGCAAAGGAAGCAAAAAGGTTTGACGGAGGGCTTGGGAACCGCCTTTCCTTAAAAGGGGGTTCCCAATCACATCCCCAAACGAAAGGATACCTCAGATGAACGGACTTATCCTGCATTGCGGGTCCGAGCATGTCACACGGGAACAGCTCCGGGACGTGCCGACCCCCGACCCGACCGCCACCTGGCACCCTGTCCCGCATCATCAGATCGCGGAACTGGTGACCCGGGAAGCGCAGAACTACGGCTACCAGATCGCCAGTGAGCAGTACGGCATGAACCCGTCCGGGTCCAAGCTGTTCGGCGTCTTGCGGTTTCATCCCGAAGGCCGGCCAGACTTCACCCGCGCCCTGGGCTTTCGCAACAGCCACGACAAGAGCCTGGCCGTTGGACTGACCGCCGGCTTGTCAATCCTGGTCTGCGACAATCTTTGCTTTGGCGGCGAGACGGTCCTGTACCGGAAACACACCAACCGGATGGAGATCCAGTCGCTGGTCGGCCAGACGTTCCAAGTCCTGACCATGCAGTACGAGCGGCTGGAGCTGGGCGTGACCCGCCTGCGCTCCCAGCCCGTGGGCGAGGACAGTGCCCGGCTGCTGGTGGTGCGCGCGGCGGAAATGCGGGCCATTCCCGGCAGTGACATTCTGCCGGTACTGGACGGCTTCTGGAACCCGCCCCATGCGGAGTTCGCGGAGCCGAACCGGTGGAGCCTGTACAACAGCTTCACCGAGCAGGCCAAGAGCTACAGCCCCGCCTGCGCCGACCGCTGCTACCGCACCCTGGCCAAGCTCTTCGAGTTGGCGTGAGACGGTGGGTATGCGGGGAAGAGAAAACATTTTGAGGAAAGGTTGTTCCCTTCCCCGTGCCCCTGCCTTTTCCAAACCTGTTTGTACCTAAAACCAAAAACCAGGAGATCCTTCCATGTTGAAACTCAATGCGTCGTTCTCGAAAAAGGTGCCGGTCCCCGGCGCTGACTTCTCGTCACAGTCGTTCCATGCCGCCGTCGAGGTGGAACTGCCCGACGGCCTGACCCCGGAACAGCTCCAGAGCCGCATTCACCAGACCTTCACGCTGGTTCGTGACAGCGTCGAAGGCGAACTGCGCAACGGTCACAGCGTCGCCCCTGCTGCCGCCAGCCCCCAGCCGGCCAACCCGCCCGCCGCCCAGAACCAGGGCGGGCAGGCCAATAGCAACGGCCAGCAGAAGGCCACGATCAAAGCCTCACCCCCGCAGATCAAGTTCCTGACCGACCTTGGGGTCCGGCACCGGATCGACCTGAAGGGGCTCAACGCCCTGGCTACCCAGGCGTTCAAGGTGCCGGCGGTCGGCGACCTCAGCCGCAAGCAGGCGTCCAGCTTCATCGACAACTTCGATGAGATCGCCCGGACGGCGGAGCGGGTGGCCGCATGAGCGCGCCGCCCCCGACCCTGAGCGTGCTGCGCAAGACGCCGCACTGGTCCTACTCCAGCATCAACGGGTTCCTGAACGTGTGCAGCCTGCAATGGGCGTTCAACTACGTCTACCGGCAGCCGCCCCAGTTCACCCCGGCAAACCTGGTGCTCGGCAAGGTGTTTCACCAGGCCGCCACCTTCGTGGCCGGGTGCCGCAAGGACGGCAAGGCGTACAAGCCACAGGCGGTCCTAGACCTGTACCAGGAACTGCTGACCCAGGCCGTGAAGCTGGCCGAGCCCAAGGTCAAGTTCGACCCGGAGGACGGCACGTTCAGCGAGCGCGTCGCCCAGGGCCAGTTGATGCTGACGGCCTGGATGTCCAGTTTTGACCCGGCGGAGCGGGTGCTGGAGGTCAGCCCGGCCTTCTCTGTGCGGCTGGAAGATGCCGACGGCGAGGAGCTGGACAAGTCGCTAATCGGCGAGTTCGACTGCGTGGTCGAGGTCAAGGCCAGGCCGATCATCGCGGACTGGAAAACCGCCGCCAGACGCTGGCCGGACAGCAAGGTCAGGACCGATCTCCAGCCCACCTGCTACCTGTATGCCTGGCAGAAAATGGGCCACCCGAAGGATGCACTATTCCGGTTCGATGTCGTCACCAAGACCAAGGTGCCGGCAGTGGAGCATTACCTGACCGTCCGTGATCCTGATCAGTTCCGGCGCCTGGGCGAGATGGTGCGGGTGATCGAGCGCATGGTCAGGCATGAGCACTTCCTGCCGGCCGAGTGCAGCTTCGCCTGTGCCGACTGCCAGTGGAGCCTGGCCTGCCGGTCCTGGCACCGGGAACGCAACCGCTCCCATTATCATCTCGCGTTGGCCGCCTAAACCCGCGGCCGATAGGAGGGAGGTGATAAATATGGGAAGGCATATGTGGGCGCGCGGCGGGGACGTGGTACATGTTCCCGGCGGCGGCGGCTCGGGGCGCGGTAACGGCAGTGGTGGCGGCGGTGGCGGTGATTCCGTCATCATGACCATCATCGTGGGAATCGTCCTGGCCCTGGCCATCATCTGGCTGATCGCCTGGATGTTCTCCTCGTGGGAGAACCTCGTGATCGTGGGTGTGTTGGCTATGCTCGCCAGAAAACTCATGGCCTGATGCCCTGACCACCGCCCCTGGCCGGCACGTGTTGACCCTGTAACCGGGGCCGTCACGTGCCGGCCTTTTTTTTAGCTAAAAATGCTCGTCACACCCGAACCAGTGAAAGGAGTTCCATGAAGATCAAACATGCCCGGCTCTATGTCAGCCGGCGGGAGAAGCCGGGACTCACGCCGTACGAGACCGGTGTCCGCACCATCAGCCACGCGCTGAAGGAAGATGATCCGCAGGCCCGCGCCATGGCGGCGCTGGCCATGGCCGGCAAGATCCGGTCTTGCCGCTGCCTGTTGGTGCCAGTACCTGGTTCCAGCGGCCACACCATCAGGAACCATGCCCTGTGCGCCGCCATCCAGCGCCGCAAGCCAGAGACGGTTGTCCTTGACCTGCTTCAGGGCGTTCCCCGGGAAAGCCAGTGCCAGCGGGACCGGGACAACCGGCACCGGTTCACCGCCGGCCAGATCAGGGTGACGGCCAAGCCCGTTGCAGTCCCTCGCGGTTACGGGCAGGCCGTGCTGTACCTGGTGGACAATGTCTGCTGCACCGGCGCCACGCTGGAAGCCTGCCGCCGGGCGACGGCCAAGGTATTGAACAATGAAATCCGCGGGCTGGTTTACGCCCGTACCAAACAAGGAAAAACCAATGAACCTGAAACTATCCCACATCGAGGCGGACATTGAAGTCCGCCCTGACCGGCAGCCGCCGGCCGGAGACGATTACTGGAACGTGACCATGACGCTGCTGGCCATTGACCGGCACCATCCGTACAGCGTTGTCACTCACGGGCCGCAGATCCGCAGCTATGAAGACGAGCGTTACACGTCGCGGTTGCGCCAGCCGTACTTTCGTATCGGGCGGCATTTCATCGTGCTCCCCTGCGGTATGACGGGCGTCGAGCAGACGGAGAGCCACTGGCCGTTCGACACTCGCGCGGGTGCCGAGGAATACCGCCAGGAACTGGTGGCGGGCCTGGTGGCCTGGAACGATGCCCCCGAGCAGGAGCCCGGCCCGTGCGGTGATGTCGGCCTGAACGTGGCCCTGAAACACATCGCCCTGGGCATGGTCCTGCGCCGTGATGGCCATGACGGCGCCCTCAACCTTGCGGCCACGCTGCACCGGTTGACCGCGCATGATCCCGGCCTGGTCACGCTGGCTGACGGTGGCACGGTGGAACGCCAGGGCACCCAGCTCTTCTACCGCCACCCGGCAGGGGTAGGCGTGCTGAAACTGCCCGCCGCCGGGTTCCGGGCGGGCCAGCTGTTCCCGAAGGTCTACCGCCGGCAAGTCCCGCAAGAGACCGATGCCATGTACGGCGAGACCGTGTACCACGGCATGCATCAGATCGCCGGCGCCCTATGCGCCTGGGACAACGCACCGAGCCTGAAGAAAAAAACACTCAGCCATGATCGAAAGTAGGCCGGCAGTTGGCTCGGCACGAGTTGTTAGGAGGTCTATGAAACATCCATACCACGAAGATGTCACCACGGAGTCTGCTCTAAGCATAGCCCGAATTCTGAAGTACGGACCGTGCCCAAAGCCGTACGACCCGACGCCAACGGTGGATGACGCTATCGAGCTTATCCATCAGGAGCGGAAAACGTGCGGCTTCAACTGGATCACGGGCACGGTTTCTGAAGAAGTGTTAAGGCTTACGCGAGGCGAGGAGGTGAAAGGTATTTCCGCCGGCGCCCTATGCGCCTGGGACAACGCACCGAACCTAAAATGATTCAAGGAGGACGCCCTTTATGCCTGACGCAATCATTGCCGTCGCGGGCAGGTCCTGGCTGATCTCGGAGCCGGACTGCCCGCATAAGACGTTCGTGTCATCGCCAGCACAGCCGCCGGTACTGTCGGCCGGTTGCCGCAACCGTCCCGGAACCGGCCCCGGCCTGGACCGCTGTTTCGGCTTTGAGCCCTCTCAGTGTCCGTTGAATAGGGAGCTAAAAAATGAGCGTGACCCAAACGTTCAAGGACATCGTCTTCGTGGTTGACGGCTGCTCCAGCGACGTCTATGCGAAGCAGAACCCGCTGACCCATGACTGGCTGGTCGTTGGCCAGGATGGTGGCGGGGCATACTTCACCCCGACGCGCGCGGTCGCCTCACAGATGATCCAGACCACTGACCACTGGAACAAGACCCGCGAGGTGAAGGCATTTCCGCCGGCACCCATGCAAGAACGTGTGAGACACAGGTAAAAAGAAAGGCCCATATCCCGTGAAAAAACAAAGACGGAAACCGCCCATGATGAACCGCGTAACCGAAGTGCTTCGCGACCTGGCCGCCCGCTGGGACGACGATGATGACCGGGACGCGCCAGTGTTGGGCCGACGCCTGCGTGCGGCCCTGGCAGAGCTGGAACAGTCGTCAGCCTGTCAGGGGAAGGCCCGACAACGCGACCGCCGCAACAAGCAGTGCCCGCAGTGCGGTTCCGACATCATTGAGGGGCATGGCTTCGATGACACCGGCGGCGATGTCCGCCGGGAGGTCGAGTGCCTGGATTGCGGCTCGCACTGGACAGAGGTGTTCGTGTTGACCGAATACATCAACCTTACAGAAAGGAAATTGAACCATGAACCTACCCCAAGCAACAGCCGTCCTTGGTCAATTCTTCCAGGCGTCGGCCGGCGGCTGCGTGCTGTCGCCTGATCAGGCGGCGGAGCTGCGGGCCGCATGGGCAGTGGTCGAACCGGAACTGCCCGACAAGGACCGCATCACCAGCATCTGGGACATTGGCGATGTCGGCACCGCGCTGGAGGACCACTTCAATGTGCCCGCCGAGACCTTGACCGATGACCAGAAGCGGCAGGTGCTGAAGGAGGTCCAGGATAATACGGACGCCAGCACCGGCATCAGCTGGGCCGAGATCAACGCCGCCATCGAAAGCCTGTTCAGTGACGTGGTGGAAGAGGCACAGGCCAGACAGGAAGAGGAGGACGGACCATGACAACGAAACCGGGAAAGTGGCGGTGCCCGAAGCGGGTCGTGCTCTACCTGCGGGCCGGCGCCATCCAGGGCGCGTCCGACGTGCCGCCGGGCGTTGCGGTCGAAGTCCGCGACTATGACACGGACGGCGCGGAGAGCAGCCGCATAAAACTCGACACGGACGGAGACGCCTACCAGTCCCTGGTGTTCGGCGGGCCACGGAAGCGGGCGCAGCGGGGCCGGACAACCGCCCGGCAAACCCGACTGCGTACTGCCGCCCCTGCTTTGCTCAGGGCCTGCCGGCAACTCCATGACGCGCTGTCCGAGTTCCTGGAGTGCCCCGACCCGCGCACAGCGGACCGGCAGGCGGCGCTCACGGCCGTTGATGCGAGCTTCGCCGCGCTGAACAAAGCGGATGGGGCAAGTATTGCCTGACAGCGACACAGGCCAATGCGCCGGTACAGGTGTCCCTCGCAAGGGACCCTCCTACCGGCTTTTTTTAGCTACCGGTCAGACGGCAGAGGCCTGGATCGCCCGTCCTTGCCGATGGAGCCCCTCGGATGCAGTTGCACCGAGCTTCCGATCATGCCGTCAAACTCCTGCCTGTTACAAACCGCCGTCCTCGCCGACATAAGGGGTAGTGCCCGCTTGTGGTACAAGGTCACCCACCCCCGCGGTTAAGAGGTTATCGCATGCATCCCTTCACGCCACACCATGCTGGATCACGAACCGTGATTACCTCGGGATGGCGCCTGCCCCCCGTGGTGGCCGGCGTGGTCCTGCTGTTTGCCACCGGCTCGGGCCAGGCACAAAGCCAAAACGCCCCGGCAGGGGAGCGCCAAGCCATATCCCAACCCACTGACGATGCCCTGCGGCGTGAAGCCGAAGAGAAGTACCGGATGCAGCAGATCGGGGACAAGGTTCGGTTCTTGGTGCGAAGCCGCGTCGTTGAAGGCCGGTTGATGCAGGTCAGTCCAGCAGGCGTGCGGGTGGGGTCGGTCTGGGTTGTCCCCATGGACATTGATGAGGACTCGCAGGCCCACGTGTTTCAAGCCAAGCACGATGAAATGGTGGAGAAGTACATTCGGCGCGCCCTGATTGCCCGGAAGAAAGCTGAAGCACAAGCGGCGGCGGCGTCATCATCCCGTTTGGTCAAAGCCTCAGACGGCAAACTGTACGACCTGTCGAAGGTCGCGAAGCAAGATCCTGACGGCTTGACCCTTGAGACCGTGGACGGCCTGAAAAAAATCGCATTTGAGCAGCTTCCGCTTGAGGTCCAGGTTGCATTCGGGTATGACAGAAAAGCGGCGGACGCATACCGGGCGCAGGTCGTTAAAGCCAAGTCAGCGCAGGCAATCCGTGACGCCGAGTTGAACCGCATTGAACTGGCCAAAAGCGAAAAAGAGCGCCAACTCGAACTGGTCCGGGAAGAAGAAGAACGTAAAAACGAGCTAGCCAAACTGGAGGCGGAACGCAATATGAAGCAGACAAAAAATGCTATTGCAAAAAATCAGCGGGGCGGCTTCACCAGCGCTCCCGGCATTGACCCGGGAATAGCCAAGGCCTTTGAAAAGGCGGCTCGTCATTTGGGCATTCCGGGCGGCAAGTTGATGAACGTCTCGGTCCAGCCTGAGGGCGGCTTATCCCCTGGCTTCGTTTTTGCCAACCAACACTCGTCTCCTGAGATGCTTCAGCAGCAGATTCAGAACGACCGGGAACGGCGAATGCAGAACTTGGAAAAGAAAGTGAACGGCGGCTGGTAACAAAAACCGAAAAGAAAAAACGATGAAACTGCCAGAAAATCAGGAACCCGTCACCGCGTTTATTCCTGGAGAACTGCCGCCGCCCCTGGTGCCGGCATCGCGCGGCCACTTCTGGGCCGGCATTTCGTTGTTGTTGCTGGCGGGGCTGGGGCTGCTGGCCGCGGGCGCGGCGTGGGGCTGGCGCTGGCATCAGGACCAACAATGGCTGGCAGCGGAAAAAGCCAAGTATGAAGCGGCCCTGAGCCAGGTGGCGTCCGGGCTGCTGGAGCAGTATGGCGACAGGAGCTGGGCGAGAGAGATTTTGCGGGAGGCCGCGGGCAAAGATGCCGCCACCCGAGCGTGCGCCTATAGCAAGGCATGCTACCTCCTGCCCTGTACGGTCAGGGAGGCGACCGACGCCAAACGCGAGGCGGACCGGCGGACGGCGACCCGGGTGGTATTACAGGACGCGGAAGCAGCCAAGGCCCGTGGTGACTGGCAGACGGTCCGGACGGAAGCGTTGCTGGCACGGAAATGGGCGGTTGGCAATGTTCCGGCGCGGCGCCTGTTGGCGGAGTCCGCCAACGCTTTGGGCGGACCGCCTCCCGGCCGGGTCCCCGGCGGTTGCTCGCCCATTCCCATGAGCGGTACGGTGGCCTCGGGCTGGGCCAGTGAAATTGTCCATGAGGCGACGGGGATCGAATTGGTGTACATCGCGCCGGGGGCGTTCGTGATGGGCTCACCGGTGTCCGAGGCTGGCCGGGAAGATGACGAGGTCCAGCACCAGGTGACGATCTCCAACGGCTTTTACCTGGGCCGGTGCGAGGTGACGCAGGAACAATGGGTACGGATCATGGGGGCGAATCCGTCCGAATTCAAGGGTGTCGGCGACGACGCGCCGGTGGAGCAGGTTCGCTGGGTGGAGTGCCAGGCCTTCTGCCAAAAGGCGGGCAACGGAATGCGCCTGCCAACGGAGGCGGAGTGGGAGTATGCCTGCCGGGCGGGGACGACGGGGGCCTACGCCGGGACGGGGGAACTGGACACCATGGGCTGGGCACGGGACAAGAGAACGACGCATTCGGTTGGGCAAAAAGAACCAAATGCCTGGGGGTTGTACGACATGCACGGCAATGTGTGGGAGTGGTGTGCGGACTTGTATGGGCCGTATCCGGCCGGCGCGGTGACAGATCCCGAGGGGGCGGCCGCGAGCATCTACCGCGTGTATCGCGGCGGGAGGCACTTTGGTTGCGACCAGATGTGCCGGTCAGCGCGCCGAAACCAGCGTGGCCCAGACTCCCTGAATTGGCGAGTGGGACTTCGCGTCGTTGTGCCGGCCGGCCAACCATAGCCAAGCGAAGGACTGTACCCCATGAGACATCATGCAAGGCGGAAGCGGGACGGGCAGACCCGCCTCCAACGACGCGCTTTCCTGTGCGCGAAAGTGACCGGTCAAAAGGAAGTACCCCAGTCATGAATTACCCCGTCATCCGCCGGAACCTGATCCTCTGCACGGCCACCGCCCTGCTCGGGTGCCATGCCGTCGCCGCCCAACGCGGTCAGATTTTTGACCGGAACGGGATTCCGCTGTCGGTCGCCATCCCCGGCGGAACGGCCGGTTCCCACACGCCCCTATCCCCGTCACTGGCCGCGCTTGTCGGCTCAGTGGACTCCGCTGGCACGGGGATTGGCGGCCTCGAAAAGACCTACGATATGACCCTGCGCGCGGGCAACCACCTTCGCCTTACCCTCGATGCCAACCTGCAAAAGATCGTGGAAGATGAGCTTCATTCCCTGACACGCACCTATCAACCCAAGGGGGCCTATGCCATCATGGCCGAGCCGCGCACCGGGGCCATCCTGGCCATGGCCTATCATGCCGCCCCGGATGCCGCCAAAGCCAAAACATCAACCGCGGCGGGCAGTTCCAACCCCATCCTCAGCGCGGGGTTCGAGCCCGGTTCCGTCATCAAGGCACTTGCCGTTGCCGGGGCTTTGGACGCCGGCGCCGTCACCCTGAACACGACTTTCGATTGTGAAAACGGGGAATGGTCCTACGCCGGCCGGCCCCTGCGCGACAGCAGCCATAACTACGGCGTTCTACCCGTGCGCAACATCATCCAAACGTCCTCAAATATCGGGACGGCCAAGATCGGCATTCTCATGGGCAAAGAGCGGCTTGACCAGACATTCCGCGCCTTTGGCATTGGCCAGCCCACCGGCATTGACTTGGACAACGAGTCATCGGGCATCTACCGAAAGCTGAAGGACTGGGACGGCCTGTCCGTCAGTCGCTTTGCCATTGGCCAGGGACTCATCGTCACCCCGTTGCAGATGGTGCAGGCCTATTGCGCCCTGGCGAATAACGGTGTCATGCCCCAACTGCATCTGGCGGCGCGTCTGGAAAATTCCAAGACCGGCACCGTCACGCCACTTGCCTTTACGCCCAAGGGCCGGGTCATCAAGCCGGAAACCGCCGCCCGGATCACCGAAGCACTGAAACTGGTCACCCAGGCGGGCGGTACCGCGCCCAAGGCCGCCATCGCCGGGTACGCCGTTGCCGGCATGACCAGCACCGCCCAAAAAGTCGAGCACGGCGCCGATGTGGACCAATGCGTCGCCAGCTTTATCGGCTATGTCCCGGCCGACGCCCCCGCCTTTGTCCTGCTGGTCATCGTCGATGCGCCATCCCAAGGCGACGATTCCGGCGGCCTGGTTGCCGCCCCCGCTTTCAGCCGGATCGCCAGCCAGGCCCTGCCCGCCCTGAAACCGGCGCGGTAATGAAGAACGTGAGACAGGCACTCTCGCCTGTCCGGGGGCCGTCACCCGCCCGCCCGAGAACGGCCAGCCTGCTGTAGCCAAGCGACGGTATCGCGCCCGCGACGCTCCGCCTGTTACAAAGCGCTGCCCGCCCCGACATAGAGGGTGTTGCCCCGCCGTCCATCCGCAAACAGAAAAGGAGACATCCCATGTCATCATTCATCCTGCCGCGCGCCGTGCTCCGCTCCCTGTTGGTGCTGTTGCTGACCAGTGCCGCCGCCCAGGCCGTGGACCGCCACTTGATCCCGGATGCCTGGAAACCCGCAGCCCCACGGCAGACCATCCATGACCTGTCGGACGCCGCCCTGGAGGCCCGCGCCGATGAATTGACGGGACTGATTGAGCAATATGCGGACGGCAGTCAAGATGTCGCCGATGGCTATCGCGCCAAACTGCGCAAGGTCCGGCAACTGCAACAGAACCGCGCGGACGGCCGGGCGCTGGCGCCGGAAAACCGGCCCGCCCCCGCGCCGGCCCCGCAACGGGCCGTCCAGTGGCGGGTGATCCCGTCCACGCCTCCATCCAGCACCAACGGGGCAGCCGATATACAAAAACGATTAACTGAACAACAAAGACAGAACGACATGCGGGAGTTGCAAAACAAGGTGCAACAAATGGAGTGGGATCGGCGGATGGAAAGCATGAGACGGTGACTGTAAACGGATAACCCCAGTATGCGGACCAAAAAGAAAAAAGACGGATTGCCGGCGCACCCGCCGTTACGGGGTGCCGCGACAAAACCGGGAGGGCGCTGGCGCCGCGCGCTGTTGCGGTTGGGGGTTTGGTGTGTCGCGATCCTGGCCGTGACCGTCGGCCTGTGGGTTGGCTGGGGCGCGTTACGGGGGGTGTTTTTCACCAACAACCCCCACTTCACCCTGATGAAGGTACAGGTGAAGGTCACCGGCCAGATGCAGCCGGCCGAAATCACCGCCCGCCTAACCCGGCTCGGGGTGCGTGCCGGGGCAAAGAACCTGTTCATGCTCGATCTGCGCGCATTGCGCCGCGACCTGCGGAGCTATGTGATGGTGGCCGACGCCCGGTTGCGGCTGCGTCTGCCCGACACGCTCGTGGTCGAAGTCGATGCGCGCGTGCCCGTGGCCAAGTATCAGGGCCGCAGCCTGTGCCTGGTGGATAGTGACGGCTGGGTAATGCCAGCCCGGACCGACCCCAGGCTCCAAGCCCTGCCGCTCATCCTCGGCGTGCGCAATGGCCAGCAGCAGCGCATCGGCGTCCAGTGCCACGATGAAATGGTGCTCGGCGCCCTGCAATTCCTGCGCTTCATCGCCATCCGCCCCTATGGCAGCTATTTCGATGTGGACGTGATTCAGCTCGACTATGACCGTGCCGCCTTGCGGGTCCATCTGCACCATCACGGCATTCTCCGCGAGCACGCACAATTGGTGTTGCCGGCGAAGCCCTCTGACATGGATGAGGCCCTGCAGCGGGTCGAGGCAATCCTTCGTGACCGCACGCACGCCCAGCAGCCCACCGGTTTCATTGACGCCACCTACCGGGTCAATATTCCGGTGCTGCCGTGAGGTACCGCTGTTACAAAACGCCACCCCCGCCGACATAAGGGGTAACGTGAGACAGGCACTCTTGCCTGTCGGCAACGTGAAGCAGGCAATCCTGCCTGCGTTGAAGATTCACTGGGACAGTGCGTGAGGCGGAGACCTGGACCCGCAAACATCCGAGCCCGGAACGTGAGTGACGGGTCAAAAAGATTCCGTCTACAAAAAGAAAACTCCCGTGATTTTGAACCCGCCGCAAGCAAACCTCATAGCCGCCTTAATCCTGCGCCGAACGCTGTACCTGGCGGCACTGGCTGCCTTGGCCTGCCACACCGTCATAGGCGCGGTTCTCGCGCCAATGCCCGCCGCCCCGGCACCCGCTTCGGCCTTGGCTGCGGTGTCCGCATCCGTGCCGGTCACTGGCGGCACGGGCCGGTACTATGCCGGCGCGCCGCTACCCGGCCCGGAGTTCGCCTACACCCTGATTGTCTTGGACAACACCGGCTATTCCGCCGGTTACTGCCCTGAGCGCAAAGGCCCGGCCTGGGTGGCCTTCCGTGCCTCCGCCAGCGCGGCTTACCCGGTGCCCCCCCGGCCCCGCCACTTCACCGCCGATCCGCGGGTTCCGGATTCCCCGCAGCCCGACGATTACACGGCTTCCGGCTTCGACCGGGGACACCTGGCCCCGAGCCGGCTGATCACCTGTTGCTACGGCCCGGACGCCCAGGTCGAGACTTTTCTCATGACCAACATCCTGCCCCAGCGCCCCGCGCTCAACCGGGAACTCTGGGCGCGGATCGAAGACCTCGATACACGTGATGCCGGGCAGCCCGACCGTTCCGTGTGGGTCATCACCGGCCCGGTCTACGGCGAGCATCCACGGCGCCTGCCGGGCGGTGAAGCCGTTCCTGAAAAGTTTTACCGGATTGACGTCCGGGACAGCCGCACCGGCGCGCCCGAGATCCAGGCGTTCATCGTGCCCCAGGACGTCACCGGCCATGAAACGCCCGCGCAGTTCCGCGTCTCCGTGCGTGAGATCGAGCAAGAAACGCACCTACTGTTCTTGCGTGGTCTAACCGAACCGCAACGGGTCGCCGCTGAGCGCCACGTACGGGAGGATACACGGCAAAAACCGAAAAATGAAGCCGACTTGGCAAACCCGGTTGCGGGGAATTACTGTACAAGCCATTGGGCGCCGTTGTTCGGGGGGACCGGGCAAGTGCCGCCCAGAAACAAGCAAGCCAAAGCAGAACCAAGGAAGTTATCGTCTGATCCCAAAACCACCTTCGCCTCCATAAATATTCCAAACTCGTTCACCGATTTTGGAATCATAGATGTGCGTTCATCGCAGCCATCGTTTTCGCTGAAAACTGGTACTTTTCAATGGAATGGAAACGGCACCTGCGAGGAGCGCGCCCACCTGGGCGCGGCTCCTCGTTTGTTGCTTCCATTCCGGGGTGTACCAGCCCTTCAGCGGAGGCACGGACGTGGAGTCCGCGCTCTTCTTTTTGTCTTGATCGGGCGGGAAATCATCGGAACGGGAGGGGTAGCGTCATGACGTATTATGTTCAGTTAAAGGGGAAAGTTTTGGGGCCGCTAAATGAGGAGCGGCTACAGAAAATGCTTGAGTTGGGTCAGGTCAGTTCTGATTGCCAAATATCGCAGGATAAGACCAACTGGCTACCAATAACGCAGGTCCCCGCCTTCGCGAATATTGCGTTGCCCATGCCCCCGCCTCCGGCGCGCCAGCCGCCACCAGCGGAGCGTCGCTCGCCTAGGACGGCAGAGGGAACAACTACACCACCAGTTTCCCGTCCTCCAGAGAACGTTACCCCGACAAGAGCCGTGGGAGTCTTTCCTGCTGCTCTTGTCGGCAACAAACTCATGTTGTTCACGATTGCCGGATTGGTCGGCGGCGCGATTGGGGATCTAGTATCCGAAGTGATCATGAACCACGACGCGAGTGGGCAGCAAACATTTATCGCCCTTGTATTATATACGGGCTTTTGGGGACTCCTTTGGTGCATCGGCATTACCACTGCGATTCTTGGGGCCAACGAAGCATACGCGCGGCGTCCCCCAATCTCTTTATGGGTGGTCGTCAACGGGCTATGGAAAGGCGCCCTTTGTGGATTCGTGTCTGGCGCCATAGCACAAGCATTTTTTTCCTTACCAGTGCAAAATGATTCCTTGCGCGAAAACGTATTCAGGCCTGCCTGCTGGGGGATCGCAGGCATGCTGATTGGTCTGTTGTTGTCTTTCAGCATCCCGAACCTTGGCAAGTTCAAAGGCGCAGTTGCCGGGCTGCTCGGTGGTGTCGTGGGTGGTGGTGCATTTGTGATGCTGAATGTGATTATGCAATCATCCAGTCCCATCGCCGGAGGTTTCTCAAGAATGGTGGGTATCGGCATCATCGGTGCGGCTGTCGGGCTTGCGATTACCGTCACTGAGGCGGTGTTTAGGACGGCCTATGCGGAGATTTTCTGGGGGCCAAACGAAAAGACCACCGTTACCCTTGGCATTGAACCCGTCTGGTTTGGCGGCGGACGCAGCCAAATCTTCATCAAAGAATTGCCGGAACGGGCCGCTGGCATCGTCATGCGGGACGGCAGGATCATCTTCACCGACACGACGGGAGCCCAACGGACACTTGGGGACGGCGAATCGTTGAAGATCGGACGACTCCGAGTCGTGGTTCATGCGCGAAACTGATTTTGTGTCAGGGTTTGAGCTAAACAACACCAACGCACTAAAAACGAAAAGGTAAAACATGGCCAGCACAAGCATCAACACCCCTGGTGGAGCTATGGCCAAACGGCCACTGCATTTCTTTTACCTGTGTGATTGCTCCGGCTCAATGTCTGAGAACGGCAAGATCCAGGCGTTGAACCAGGCCGTTCGCGATTCAATCCCTTTCATGATCGCCGAGGCGGACGGCCAACCGGGCGTGGATCTCCTAGTTAGAGTCGTCAAGTTTTCCGACCGCGCCGAGTGGCACATTGGCAGCCCAACTTCCGTGGAATCGTTCGTTTGGAACGATCTGCAACCGGAAGGTACCACGCTCATGGGGGCTGCCATCCGGATGGTGGCCGATCAGCTCAAGATGCCGCCCATGGAACAGCGCGCATTACCTCCGGTCATTGTCCTGATCACCGACGGACAGCCCACAGACGACGCGGCATCCGCGGTCGATGAACTGTTGAGCCGGCCCTGGGGAAAAAAGGCAATCCGCATTGCCATTGCCATTGGCAATGATGCTGATGAGGATATTCTCCGCAAGTTCATTGGAAATAAGGAATTAGAAGCCCGTTGTCTCTTACAGGCACAGAACGCCGATCAGCTCGTGGCTTTGATCAAGTGGGCATCCACCGCAGTAATAAAGGCCGCGAGCGCACCGCCATCGACACCGGTTGGTGCGTCGGCGGCCAATATCAATGTCCCCACCCCACCGAATCCGAGCAATGGAAATACCGATGACGTCTTCTGACACCGTCAGCAGTCTCTTGCCGAAAACCGCTGATATTATCAATCCCATGACTTGGATGGCATTGGGGGAGAGTGTCCGCGGTGCCTCGCATGTACGGCATGATCTCCCTAATCAGGACAGCCTGGACTACTGGCCCGATACGGTGGCGAAAAGTGTCGCACTGGCAGTCTCTGACGGTCATGGTAGTACGAAATGCTTTCGTAGCGACCGTGGCTCGCAGTTTGCCGTCGATGCAGCAATGGAGGTCATGAAAGAATTGGCCGGGCGTACCGGATCTACGGCAGATCAGATCAGGGAAATCAAATTGCTATTGGAGGACGGCCGGGTCGCCCGAAGCATATTTGTGCGATGGAATGAGAAGATCAAAGCCGACTTGGCACGGGACCCGCTCGCGACGGCCAAGCACGGTGAGGCAAGCGAATCCGTAACGGCCGTGGCTGTCGGAGAAACCGCCGGTACGGAGGGCGGAACGGGGACAGTGTTACCAAGTACCCCGAACGTATTCCTGTCCAAAGAGGAACGGGAACCTTATGGTGCCACCCTTCTTGTTGGTCTGATCACCGATAAGTTCGGTTTGTTTCTCCAGCTTGGTGACGGCGACATGGTCGCATTGACCGATGCCGGAGACGCGGAACTCGTCTTCGATCACGATCCGGAGCAGATCGCCAACGAGACTAAATCACTCTGCGGCGTCAACCCGCTACCGGATTTCCGATCCAAATTTCAGGTATGGTCTGGTCATCCGCCAAAATTGCTCATGCTCTCTACGGACGGGTATCCAAACTCTTTCAGCCAACCCGAGGGCTTCCTGAAGGCCGTCAGCGACATTCACGGCATCTTGTCAAAGGGAGAAGACGGTGAACTGAACACCCGGTCCCGTCTCCGCGGCTGGCTCAGATCCGCTTCCGAACAGGGCAGCGGCGACGATGTCACGGTGGGTGTCCTCTATAGGGCGAACCATGACGTATCCCACCGTGAACCCGCAGACATTCAATCCGGCAACCGCGCCGCCCTGCCATGCGACCAGGATTGTGACAAAGACAGGCGGGCGCATGCCAACGATGAGCCCCCGATCTTGACCCGAGGGGGATTCGTGCCACCCGATACGCCGCATCGCACAGCGTTATCGATCTCATGGGGCTCTTGCTTTGGCCCATTCGGGTGCGTCTGCATCATGGTTGTGGTATTGGGAGCCTTGGGAGCTTTTGCCTTGGGGGTTGGGGTTGGTGCTTTTGCAGGGAACCGCAATTGGTTTTCGCATACGTCTCAGCCGCCCTTGTCGAATCGAGATGATGTAAGCCAGAAACCAGAAAAAAACAGACAAGGGTGCTGCAACTGCTCAGGAAGCGGACTAAAATGAATCAGCTCTTCAAAAGCGGAGCCTCAGTTCGGGGATCCACAAGCGGCAGCAACTATGCGGTGAAAGATTTCATCGGAGGCGGCGGCCAGGGAGAGGTCTACGGGGTCAACGCTTCCAGCGGTGACTTTGCTTTGAAATGGTACCACCCGGAAACCTCCACCTCCGAACAGGCCGAAAAAATCGACACCCTCTCCCGGATGGCGCCGCCCTCCACGCGGTTTCTTTGGCCTCTTGAGCGAGCCACCAGCCCAGACTCCGCGGGGTTCGGTTATGTAATGGATCTTCGTCCTCGGGAATACAAAGGGCTCACCGACCTGCTAAACGGGAGGATGGATCCAACGTTTTATGCGTTATGCACGGCATGCATAGGACTTGCCGACAGCATGCACCTTCTCCACTCCAAAGGGCTGTGTTATCAGGATATCAACTGGGGGAACGTGTTTTTCCATCCCGGCACCGGGAACATCCTGATCTGTGACAATGACAATGTCTGCGTTAACGGCAGCACGGCTACGGTCCTCGGCACCCCCAGGTTCATGGCCCCGGAAATTGTGCGGGGAGAGGCGCAACCAAGCACTGACACCGACCGCTTCTCCCTGGCAGTCCTCCTCTTCATGATGCTGTTCCGATCCCATCCGCTTGACGGCAAGAAGGAGTCTCTTATTCATTGCTTGGATCAACAGGCCATGAAAAAATTATACGGCAGTGATGCACTTTTTATCTTTCATCCTACCGACAGTTCAAACGCACCGGTTGCCGGCATCCACGATAATGCGATTGCCTACTGGCCCATCTACCCGGCCGCCGTCAAGAAACTGTTCGAGAAGACGTTCACCGATGGCATACGCGATCCCAAGAACGGCCGGGTCCTCGAAAGCCAATGGCGTCAAGCACTGTCGCACATGCGCGACTCAGTATTCCGTTGCTCCACCTGCAAACGCGAGAACTTCTACGACCCAGCAACCCCAGGCGCGGTGTGCTGGCACTGTCGAAAGGTGCTGAGTCCGCCGCTTAGAATCGACATCAACGGCCTCTGCCAAGTCGCGATCAACTACGACACCAAGCTTTACCCCCACCATTTGTCGGGATTGAGAAGTCGCTATGACTTCACCGTCCCGCTTGCAGAAATCAGTCAGCACCCGCAAAACCCCTCCATCTGGGGGCTGAAAAACCTCAGTCAAGCCGCATGGATAAGCCGGACAACCGAAGGTGCCGAAAATCAAGTTCCCCCTGGCCGTAGTGCCATACTGAAGAACGGGCTAAAAATCGTTTTCGGCGGCGGAACGAACGGAGTGATCATCTGGGAATGAATGACTCGACAACAACACGACGCAAGGCACGTGGGGCGCTGCTGACGCTCAAAGGCCAAGAGCTGACACGGGCGTCGCTCAAAGGCCTTCTCGCCGACCTGTGCCCGGAGTGCCGGGGCGAGCGTGCGGCGTTGGTGGCGGCGGTTGATAACGGGGTAGTTGAGGAACTGAAGAACAGCACTGCCGGCTCCGACAATACCATGCGTGTCTCCCGTTTGGCCAAGCAACTGGAGGACGATG
>CAITYL010000089.1 GCA_903896595.1 uncultured Lentisphaerota bacterium | reverse complement strand
GAACAGCTTGTGGCGAAAGCGCCCTCCGCGTATTAAGAAACAAAAAGGTTTGACGGAGGGTTTGGGAACCGCCTTTCCTCAAAAGGGGGTTCCCAACATGCGTTCACGTTCCGCCAGTTTCGGGCGTCACGCCGGGGGCTGGCTTCATGATCTCGAAATAGGTGTCCATCACCGGTTTCCAATTCGTCTTGGGATAGCGTTTGAGCACCAGGTCGGCCGTCCGCCGCGCCTCCGCCTTGTGTCCCAGACGGAGCATGGTGCTGACGCTGAAAGCCAGGGCATTTTCCGCAATCACACTGTCCTGTGGCAGCATCTTTGCCACCAGCGCGTACAAATCCAGCGTTCGTTTCAAATGCGCGGGGTCTGACAGCGCGCTTACCCGGTTCGCCAGGTAAAATGCCGCCCGGCCGGCCGCCCTCTCCCGTGGATATTCCGTCACGACCTGTTCCAGAACATCCTGATAAGCTGTGTCCTGCGGATTTTTCATATACTTGGCTTGGGCAACCCCCAGCAACCCGACCGCCGCCAGCGCGGGACAGCGCTCCTTTTTCCCCTGCTCGTAAACCGCTTGGTAAATGGCCAGCGCCGCGTCGAACTGCCGGTCCAGGTACAGGAAATCGCCGTAGCACACCTGCACCCGCCGGTCCTTGGGCAGGGATGCCAGTTCCGGCGGTTCCGCCACGAACTTCTTCAGATTGCACACTTCATTCAGCCTGAAAAAGGCCGAAGGCCGCCGATCCTCATCCTGCTGCCGCACCAAAGGATCAATGTTCAATACCCCGTTCAGCACGGTTTTCGCCTCGTCCCACTGCTCCTGCGTCATTAGGCAGAACGCCAGGCGGTAACGCGCGCGCCGCTCCAGGTCGCGCAGGTACCAGGACGCCGTCAGCCCGTTCACCACCTTGTCTGCCGGCGGCTCCTCGTCCCGGACGATCCCCCACTGGTCGATTTTCCGGCTGTCCGCCGTTGGCGCGCTGACCGCCCGGCTCTTGTCCGGGATCGTGTACAGCGTCGCCTGCCGCTGGTTTGCCGCCGCCGTCTTGCACCACTCCATCGTGTTGCGGAACCACGGCGCCGCGCGCTTGCCGTCCCAGAACTCCCGCAGGCAGAGCGTACCCGCCTCCAGCATCGCCTCGCCCGCGTATGGACTGTCGGGACTGCGCTTGCACAGCTCCTGGAAATAGGCCAGTTGCCGCTCCGTCGCGTCCTTGCCGCCAAAGCACTGGCCGCGGTAGAACTCCGCCGCCGCGCCGTACACGCTCTTGCCCGCCAGGTTCTGCAATTCCTCATAGCGCTTCGCGGCCGCTTTCAGCTTCCCTGCGCGTCGCAACTCCTGCGCCTTCTTGTACAGCACATAGTCGAGCCCGTACGTCTCCACCAGCAGCCGTTCCTCCAGCGCCAACTGCCGTTCCACCAGCCCCGGCCGCAGCGCCTGCCACTCCTTGTCCAGCGGCTTGGCCGGGCCTTCCTGCGTGTCGGAAATCTTCTCCCTTTTGAAATAGACGTCCCCGGCCGCCAGCGCCGCGTCAATGGCCGCCTTGGCCTTGACCGTTTCCGTGGTGCCCGCCAGCACGTCGCTCTGGCCCGCCAGCGCCACCGCCAGCGGCAGCCCCGACGTCCGCTTCGCCGCGTAGTCCAGCATCTCCAACGCCTCGCCCGGCGCGCCGGCGGCCGCCCGGATGCGCGCATGTTCCGTGAACACCAGCACCCGCGGCCATTCCAGATTCGTCTCGGCCAGCGCGGCAGAATCGGCCGTCCACTTCGCCGCTTCCGTGTACTTCTTCTGATCCCGGTAATACGCACCCAAAGCCGCCCGTGCCGGCGCGCTCACCGACGCGGAACTGTTCTTCGCCGCCCGCTTCAGCCCCGGTAAATCCGCCTTGCCAGGCTCAGCGCCTTGGGCCTCAGCAAAACCGAGCAGCGCCGCAAGACCGGTACACATCAATAAGCGAAATGCTAAAGCAAGACAGTTCATGGCATGTCCCTATGGTTAAAGCTAAAAGCGATGATACAACATTCCATTCCCTGTGTCATTGTCGCCAGTTTTAGTTATTCGCGATATGTACCTGATTGCGAAGGTATGACCCCAATGACTCTATTTGAATGTCCATTTTTTTTGACTAGCCATCCATTTTCGACAAATATTTAATTCTGCATCTGTGTAATTGACATCGTCTTTAGTTATAGGAAACCCCACCAACATTCGTGCCAAAACTACAGCAGCATACTGCGCACACTTTATTCCTGGTATGGTCGATTTTAGCGGTTCAAGTCGTTCTTCGCTATTTAAAATATGTTTTAGTCTAACAACAACTTCTGGTTGATGAACGTATTCAAGCTCGGGCAGTAGTAACGTAACCCTTGTGACCGTGTCATTCTCTGCATCAACCGCCTCAAGCACTTTCTTTATGCTGCTTCGGTTACCTTTACGTGCTCGCACTAGTTCTGCCCCCCATTCCACCGTTCCATAAAATCGCCCACATGACGGTGTAGCGGACGGATAAAAGACGAATTTATCTATTTTTGTGCTTACGGTGGTCACATCGGCAAGCCCGCTAAGCAAAATCAACTGCTTTGTGGGCTTTAAGTTGAAGGCTTTTTCGATAGCAATCTTTGCATCTGGTCCAAAATCATCGGGTTTCATAGTGCAAAGCCATTCCGTTATGCTGTCTCTTATGGCAGATGATTGATCTGTTAACCCTTTTACTAATAATCCGACGAGTTCCCGTCTCCTCGGTGCATCACCATTCATCTTCCGTACATGATCCGCTATAGCAAGATATACTTCATGCCTAACAAGTTCGGAGTTATCCGTAAGTAACTGAGCCAATGGCAATACTTCTTGCGGCCAAAGACCGGAAATGTCTTGCTTACTAAGCGCATTACACACACTTTCATAAACATTCGCCTGTATCAATCCATTATTACTCATCTCCCTTCCAAGTACAATAATAGGATCAAAAATAACCCAACACAACAACCCGACCAGACCTGCCGATACTCTGTTTGTCATTATTCCACCCTCTCTAATTTATTGTCAAGGATTCAGAACATCCCATTGATTCTTCCTCAGTCGCCATTTAGTAGTAGACGTATAGTTATACATAATATTCTCCACATCATTAGGGGTATGCGAAAGTCCTTGTCCATGCCCTAACTCATGAGGAATGGTTCGTGCATTTCCATGATCTGCATGGATAAATCCATACTTCTGGTTAAATGACATAAAGCCACTCGAATCATCACTTGGTCTATCTACAAGAAATATGTTGTAGTCATGACTGGATCCACATGCATTTCTTATCTTGGTCATCTCGCCTGACATCCAGCTATCAACATCTAGTTTTCCGTCATGATTATCGTCAAAATCTACGGTCTTTGCCGGTAACCTAGTCAAGTTGAAGTCTTTCACCGATTGCCCATACACCTTCTGCAATATTGCACTGATGTCTGTGTCGTCAATATCTGTACTCGTGTAACCACTATCATCCTGACCACTAGCTGCTTCATGCACCAAGGTGATTGCTATCGTTTTTATCTTTTTATCGTAACACGCAACTTTCATTTTTGCAAGAGTATAACCTTGGGCGCTTCCCATATTTCCCTGTATTTCCGACTCCCCTTTCGCGACACCACTAAAAGTCAAAGACTCTGGCGATGTTGATGCATATGCCGGAAGAACCGTCGCCTTTGTTGTATCCATGCTACGGAAGTAAATCTGACTGGCTATAGCAGACGGAGTTGTACTCTCGTACGCATAATCAGTTTTTCCATTTTCCACGGATTTCCAAGGCAAGTCAGCGTTCGTATAGTTGTCAAATCCATAAAGCTGTGATATGTCTTCCGTGAACTCCACCTTGAGGACGCGCACTTTCAGCGTGTCAATGAATCCCGACGGCGTACTGCCACCGGCTTGGGCAGACGGGGTGAAGGAAAGGGTAAAGGTGTCAGTACTGGTACTGGCAGTGAGACCTTTGAGATAGACGGTAGACGCTTCTTGAGACAGGGAACTGACGGAGGAAAAAATAGCGATGGTCTGAGGAGGGGTGATGAGTGCGCTGGAGAGAGTGGCGTCACGGTAAATGGCGAAATTGCCAGAGGAGGCTTCCAACTTGATCTCGCCGGTCAGGTCGGTAGGAGCTACAGTCAAGTTGACTGGCACGCCGCCGCTGGTGGCGGTCGTCGCTAGGACGGGCACAAGCACCGCTGTGGTTGTCTCATCCTTCTCCTCGACGGTGGACGAAGCGATGTTCACATCCACTATTTTAACGTGGGAGGTGTCGGACAAGGTACCGGAAAATGGCGACAATTTTGTTGATTGAGCGACGACATCGACTGACTGACCTGTGGCGATGCTGTTATTCGTGACGGTGGTCGCCCCAGACGCCGTGGGGTTGAAGACGAGGCCGCTTGCGGTGGTGCTCCAAGTCGGGGTGCCGGTCCGCAAATCCGGTCGCAAGGAAACCAGGGGGGCCGAGACATCACCCTCTCGGGTTAGTGTGTTGCTGGTGTCGGCGACGCGCACATACACCGGATCAGTGGTGATCTTGATTGTGTGATCCCACGGCAACACGCGCCATGGTGCGGTGACCAAGGTGCCAGCGGCGGTGCCCGTAGGCGTCAAATCGCCACTCAGTTCAAGCTCGAAGATATCGGTTACCCCGCTCGCGATCGTGTAGGATCCCTGAAAAAGGTTAGGGCCATAGGATGTAGCGGCAATCTGAGCCGAAAGACCAAAGGATGGCCGACTGTGGCCCATAAAAAACCCAACCCGACTGCGGCGTGCCATAAAAAGTATAAACAGCCGGTGCCGTCTTGGTCGCAAAACTCATATCGACTTCGGTCTGGTGTGGCCGGGCGACAAACGTGATGTCATAGGCACGTGTTTCGGGGCAGGTCACAGCAAACATCCCCAACAACACCAGAAGCGAAAGGCCGCTGCGGACGCGGTTCGGACCGGGGCGGGTGAACGGGCGCGGCAAAAACAACATCGTCAGGGGCTCCTCTCCCTAAAACCACGGGCTGGCGGCCATCGGCACAACAACCGGCAACTGCCGGATATTTTACCACGACATTCCGCAAAAGGCAAACGCGAGTCGAAATAAATATTTATTACTTTTTTATAAAAAACAAGTTACTGCAGCAACCAGCGGGCGGTCACGGGTGAAGATCGGCGGCCAAATATTTGACCATAAGGAACAAAAATATTGCACGAAATGAGCCTTTTGTGCAATGAAGTCAAGCCGCACAGGCCATGCAGCATCTGTATTCACCCGTTCCTGATGCTTGCCAACCTGTGCAAAGCGGTGGCTTGTGGCGGAAGCGCCCTCCGCGTATTTACAAAAATTAGAAATTAGAGAGAAATTAGGGACAGGTGAATTGTGCGGGGAGAAATTAGGGACAGGTGAATTGTGCGGGTGAATTGTGCGGTCGTTGGCACACAATGTATCCGTCTGAAAACCAAGCGGCAAGGAGTTGTGGCTTATGGGAGGGCAACGGAAAGTCCAAGCTGTCGATAAAACGGCTTCAAGGCGAGGTCGGCCCGCGCCATTCCGAACGGCAGAAACCCCAATAACCGTTTTTAGGAATAACGGCAGCAGGAATGCCGCGCCAAGGCAATTGGCCAATGGCCCAAACGATGAAACGGGTCAATCGGCCGTCGGCCGGAGGCGGCGCCAGGCGCAGATGGGCGGCGATGCCGTTGCCATCCCCTGCGTGAACCGGATGGCGGGCGGGTATTGGTGGCGGGCAAGCCGTTCCGTGGGAAGAACGGCGCCAAGGTTGCTACGGATGAAAAGTTTGGTGCCAATGATCTGGCCGTCGGACCAGTGGCGGACCCGCCGGTGAAGGGTGAGCAACGGAGCGGGCGTTGCCGCCGCCGCAGTCATGGCAGCTTCAATCTGTTCCGTCGTGCCGTGCGCCTCGCCGACGCTCACGCGGGCCAGTTCCATGCGGAGTTCGCGCTGGCAGTCGTCAAGGCTCCAGGTGGCCGTGTGTTCGCCGAGGTTGTAGCGAAGGTGCCGGAGCAGCGCGGCTGCATGGGGATGGATGCCGGTGCCGTTCCATTCTCCCCAGGAGCCGAACCGGTAGTCCGCCGGGTCCTGAACCAGCTTGGCGCGGACGCAGTTGAGTTCGACGTACTTGATGCACTCCCATACGGCGATGGCACCTTCGAGGACGACGCTTTTGAAGCGGTTTCCCCAAAGCATGCCCCGGCGGCGGGCCGGCCGGGTGCGGTTGTACCAGCAGGCGAACTGCTGCTGCAGGTCGTGCATGAACCAACTGATGTCTCGCAGTCGGGCCGCCAGTTGTTCCCCTTGTGATGAAGCAGGGTCAACGAAGCGCTTGCTCTGATGGTATGCGGCAAACCGGCGGGCCGCTTCTTCCGGCGAAGGCGGATTGGCGGGGGCAAAGACGACTAGGTGGAAATGGTTGCCCATGACCTGCCAGGCCAGAAGGTCGAGCGTGTAGAGGCCGGCAAGTTTTTTCATCAACCGGATGAACATCTCCTTTTCGACGTCGGCGAAGGGAAACTCCCCTGGTATTCCCGCAATCCGGTTCAGGAGGTGATAATAGGTTCCGTGCGGGTCCGCGTCCGCCGGTTTGAGCCTTGCTATTCGCATGTTGGCACCTCCTCGAAAAACCGCCACAACGCCCCATGGCCTCTCCTACCTTCGCATCGTTGCGCCTTCATTGATAAATAACGCGCCAATGGAGCGATTATTGTGTCGCTCCCCCCCCACTATCTACCTGTCCCTTCGCGTCCACCGGCCAGTGGCCGCGGTGGCATTGGTGATGGTGGTCGTCTCCCCCTGAGACGGATTGAACGAAAGTCCTTCCGCGCGCGTCCGTACCTGTCCCTTCGCGTCCGCCTTCGCGTCCGTCCTCTCTGTCCTCGGCGGCTATGGCCACTGGGCGGGAACGGGGGGGCGCGGACATTGAGGACAAGCAAGGCCAATGAGGACCATGAGGACGGGGAGGACGGCCCCCCCCACCATCCATGACGAGGATTATTGGGAACCGCCCGTTTGCGGACGGACAAGGTTGTATCGTTTGGGGAGTACGGCATTCCATAACCGGTGGCTCATGGGGGGAGCAACACGGAATGAAACACGCCGAGCTGGGGCTCGGCGTTCCCAGGAGGGCGCGATGCCATTTTTGTGGATTCCGCAGGCCGCCGTTGGGTGATCGGCTGCGACGGGGACAGGTGGGGCGGTCTGCGGAATCCGCAAAAGGCAACAAAAAGGTTTGACGGAGGGCTTGGGAACCGCCTTTCCTCAAAAGGGGGTTCCCAACCTTCAGGCGCGCTCGACGCGGATGCCGGGGGCGGGCACGGGGGTGAGGGCGGGCGGGTAGGCGAGGCGCGCGGTCAACTGGCCGTCGGGATCCCGGCGCCAGGCGACGGTGATCGGGCCGTGCGGGGTTGGCACGGTTCCCGACGTGTTCGCGCACAGCCCGGGCTCGGGATCCACGGTGAAGCGGGTGAAGCCGGGGGTCAGCGGGCGGATGCCGAGGAGCCAGGCGCCCCAGGCGTAGGCGGGGAGCGCGGACCAGCCATGGCAGAGACTGCCGGCGCAATCGAAGTCCCAGCCGCCCTTGCCGGTTTCCCAAAACGCGGTGGCGCCCTGATAGAGCATGCCGCCCCAGGCGTTGGCGATGCGGTCCAGCAGGCGCCGGCGGCAGGCGGGGTCGCCGGCGACGGCCACCAGAGTGTGGAATGACTGGCTGAGGGAGGCCGGGGTCAGGCCGTGGTGGTCGGACGTCAGGCGCTGGCGCAGGGCGGCGGCCAGGGCGGCATCGGGGCAGGCCCCGGCGCAGAGGGCCAGGGCCTGGGTCAGTTCGGCCGGCGCGGCATCGGCCGGAATGTCCGTCCCGACATAGGAGGTGTAACACGCCGTTTCCGGCTGCCAAAAACGCGGATGAAACTGTTGGCGGACGGCGGCGGCGGTCTGGCGCCAGCGGGTGGCGGCGGGCGCGTCGCCGCCGGTTTCCGCCAGGGTGGCGCCGGCCTCCAGGGCGAGCATGAACCAGGCGTTCAGCGGCGCGTCGTAACGGCGGTCGCTCAGCGTTTGGAAATTGGTGCAGGGACCGTTGAGGCCGTGCAACCCCGGCATCCAGTCGTAGAAATGCCAGTAGGGCGTGCCGGTGGGGCAGGGCAGCAGGCCGTCGTGGATCTGGGCCGTCCAGCCGTCCAGCATGCGGGTGACCCGTGGCAGCATGGCGGTGGCGGGGGCCGGGTCGCCGCTGTGCCGCAGATGATGTTCCAGCTCCACGACCCAGGCCATGCAGAACGAGGGGATGGTGATTGGGGGGCGGGCCGGCGCGCACAGCTCCAGCCAGCCGTCCTCGCGCAGGCTTTCGCCCAGCAGGCGGAACGAGAAGGCGGGGAAGGCGTATTCGCCAAAGGCGTAATAGCCGCAGATGGCCTGGATCAGGGAGTCGTTGGCATAGAGCCCCTGTTCGCGCCAGGGGCAATCCTCGTAATGCTCGTGCATGCACAGTTGCAGGGTGCGGGCGGCGGTGTCAAAGATCTGGTTGGCCAGGCGGTCGGGGGAGTGGAAGGCGCCCCGGCGCTCCACTGGGTAGACCGCGGGCCGCAGGCCGGCGTAATGCAGGGCGAAGCCGTCGAGCGTGCCGCTGACATGGAGTTGCAGGTAGCGCGCCCCGGCGCGCACGGCCCAGTGGGTGAAGCTCTGGCGTCCCTGCCGGCAGTGGTAGCGCGAGGCAAAGCAGCGGCCGCCGACCGAGCTGCGCACCCGCAGGCTGTCCAGTTGCTCGCCATGGGCGAGGTCGATCACCGTGCCCGGCGCGGCCGTGACGTCCAATTCCAAAAACCCGGCGTCCTCGCGGCCCAAATCGATGACCACGTAGACGCCATCGGTTCCGTCGGCCGCGTCGGGGCGCAGGCGGAGAGGCGTTCCGGTGCCGGTGTCCAACGCGGCGGGCGCCGGACCCGGCTCCTGAAACAGCGCGTCCAGGGTGCGGCTGGAGAGAAAGTCGTGGAACATGCGCGCTGCCACGCCGGTGGCGGCGGCGGCCGGGCCGGTGGCTAGGCGGAACACGCCCTGGGCGATGACGCGGACCGGAACCCGGTCCATGACCTGCCAATGGGGGATGGGCAGCGGCGCGAACCGGCGCGCCTGTTCCGGCGGCAGGCAGTCGGCTGTGCCGAGAAGGCGCCAGCCGGCGCCCCCGGCATAGTCCGCCGCGCGCCAGCCGTCGTCCGCCGTGGCGGTGTATTCGAAATTGAACGGGAGTTGACCGGTGAGGCGCGGGACGCCCGCCTGACGGTAGGCGGGACTGGGCCGCGCCACCGCGCCGGCACCGCTGCCGAGTAATTTTTGCCCGCCGGCACACAGGGCGTAAATGAGCCCCGGCCGGCCGGGGATGTACGAGAAATGATCGACGCCGCACGCATGCGCCAGCACGGTCAGGACATTCCGGCCCGGACACAGGGACGTCCCGACCGGGTAGTGGTCGTAATAGCCGTGGTCCGGGAACCCGGTGTACTGGCCGGTGCCGACAAAGATGCCGTTGAGCCACACGGCGTATTGGGAGTCGGCGCCGATGGCCAGGACCCCCGTTGCCGCCAGCTCCGCCGCCGTCACCTCGAATTCATGGCGGAATTCGACGTAGAGGTTTTCGCCGGTGGCGATTTCCGCCGGCCAGATCCACAACGCTTGATCAATCATGGGGGGGGCCTGGCCTGTTTTTGCGGAACCGGTTTTATCCTGCGTTAGGCTGTAAGGTAATTAAATCCCACTCCAAACACAGTTAACCGTCCGGGCTTTTATGCATTGAGCCGTTTTCAAAAGTCTCGATCAAGGCGGCACCGTTCCTGGAGTGCGGCAATTCCTTTGCCGTCCTTTAATATAGGCGTTATTTCAAGATCGGGGACCGGGCTGGCGCTTTAGGGGTGTCGCCGGCTTGACGGCGCTTTCATACTACGCTGGGTTGGGTCAAAAATACAGTATGAAAGCGGTGTCGAGCCACCGCCACTCAAAAGGTTCCGGCGGCGGCCGGAACCGGTAACTTGTACTTTTGCCAGCGCCTACGCCGGTGCGGGAAGGGTTCCGTCCAGCCAGGCGGCCCGGTTCGTCGACTCGTCGATGATGCGCGGCTCGCCGCCGAACTCAAGCTCCAGGACGGGGAACGGTTTGACCGGAACCCGCTTCGGAAAGCCGCTCACGACCACCCGCCCATTGGACGCATGGCTAATCTTGAGCTTCGTGCCGCTGCCTAGGAGCCTGACGGACTTCGGCTTGGCCGCCATCAGCGGCAGGACGAGCTCGCCGCAGGCGGGAAGAGCGAACAGGAGGCCGTAGCAGCGCCCCCCGGCCTGGGTCCATCCGGCAATCAGGTCGGTTCTCGGCAATGGGAGCCGTTCCGAATCGTAGATGGCTTTCCCGTTGACCTTCAACCAGGCACCGATGGCACGCAGGGCCCGCTGCGCGTCCCCGGCAATGGAGCCGTCCGGCTTCACCGCGCCGTTCAGCAGGTAGTTCCCGGCGTCCTTCGCGCAGTCGAAGAGGTTTTTCACCAGTTGGGGGACGGTCAGCAGCATCGGGTCCGGGTCCGCGACGTAGCCCCATGCGGCGCCCATGGTCATGCAGGCCTCCCAGGCGCGGTCCTTTTCCTCGGGCGGAAGCACCCGTCCTTCGGGGGTGGAGAAGTCGGCCGGCACACCGGAGCGGTTGTTGATCAGCAGTCCCGGCTGCAACGCCCGGGCCATTGCCTCGAGCTCCTGGGCGCGCCAGAACGTCGCGCAATAGCCGCTGCGATCCGTCTCGGCGTCGTGGTTGAGCCAGAGGCCGTCATACCAGAGCAGGTCGATCTTTCCATAATGCGTCAACAGTTCGCGGACCTGCTCATGGCACTGGCGGCGCATGGCCGCCGCGCTCTCCGGGTCGGACGTGTAATTGAAGTAGCCGGGGAAGCGCCAGTCCATCAACGAGTAGTACAGGCCGACCTTCAAGCCCTGTTCCCGGCAGGCGGTGACATATTCAGCCACATAGTCCCGGCGCTGGGGTGAGCATTTCACCGAAGTGAAATCGGAGACTTGGCTGTCGTAGAGGCAAAAGCCGTCATGGTGGCGGGCGGTGAAAACCATGTACCGCATTCCCGCGCCGGCGGCGATGCGGGCCCATTCGCGGGCGTCGAACTTTTCCGGGTTGAATTGGGCGGCGAGCCCGTCGTACTCGCGCAACGGCGTCCGCGACTGGTACATGTCCCACTCGCCCCGTCCGGACAGGGCGTAGAGTCCCCAATGGAGGAACATGCCGAAGCGGGCCTCGTGAAACCATTTTCGATCAGTCGCGTCAGTCATGGTGTCGTTATACTGCATTAGATTCGCTTTTTAATGTCGGCGTTATTTCAGGACCGGGAGCCGCCCGTCCTCGGGCGGAACTCGATGGCGTCATACCAGTTCCGCCCAGAATTTATGGGGCCACCGTCTGCCAAACCAATTATACACGTCTCCGACGGTGACGGG
>CAITYL010000088.1 GCA_903896595.1 uncultured Lentisphaerota bacterium | reverse complement strand
TCTTCAGGAAGTGCCAATCCTGGGCACCGCCTCCCGCGACAAAGGCCATACGCTCTGGCGCCCAGCGGTGCCCAGGATTGGCACTTCCTGA
Organism: uncultured Lentisphaerota bacterium; assembly: GCA_903896595.1. Classification (GTDB taxonomy): domain Bacteria; phylum Verrucomicrobiota; class Lentisphaeria; order Oligosphaerales; family CAITYL01; genus CAITYL01. The sequence continues at coordinate 16,825 of CAITYL010000088.1, read as the reverse complement.
AGAATGCCTCGGGGTTTCCAAAGGGACAGGTCTCTTTGGCAGGGGCGTGGGGGCGGCGCCCCCACAAACACCTTGCCAGTCTCACGGAACCATTAGGTTTATGCCGTGTCGAAGGGGGAGTGGCCGCACGAGTCACGGTGAATCACGACGCACGGATATGACTGACATCATGGGGCAGGCAATTAAACTATTGGCCATGGTTTTGGCGCTGGTGGTCCTGAGTGGCCCCCTGGCGGCCGCCGCGGCCTGCGGCGATTCGCACGAGACAGACTGTGTGGCGGATTGCTCGTGCGTGTGTTGTAACACCGCACCGGCGTCGCTTTGCCACGACCGGGCAGGCCTGGTGATCGCCACGATCGCCACCCGCCCGGTGATTTCCGACCCCCGATGGTTGGGAATTCTATTGGCGGCGGACATTTTCCGGCCGCCCATCACCGCCTAACCTGACATTATTCATGAATGTGGCAAAGGACTTGCAGCCCGCCCAATCGGGACGTGGCCGCGCAACGAGCGCGATGCAATCGCTTTGCTACAACGGACATCAGCCGTTGGTCCTGAATAATCCAGACTAAGGGTGCCCGTCACGAGCGCCGGCCCAAGAGGCCAGAACTCGCTCCGCACACCGGTGGTTTCCGCCGGCCCTCCCCATGACCGGAACGCCTGTCGGCGGCGGCCCCAATTCCAACGCACGCCACGATTGGTGCATCGACTGTGCGCACACGGGCAACATGCCCATAGCCACGCCGTGCTTGCCCTTTCTGTCGCAACGCGATGGCCTCGCTCTTCTCAACCCATACCATCAGAGGACGTATGACACCGACACGAAATCATCGACATGTTTATTTTCGCCTTGTGCTCACGCTGGCCATGGCGGGCACAGGGTTGGGGGTGTGCGCCGAGAACGCGGAATATGCCTGGCCTGCCCCGCGTGCCCTGGGCCGGGAGCTACCGGCCAATCGCGGCGAGGTTGCCGCAAAACCGCCCGCCACACCCTCCGAACCAGCCGGCGTTCTGACGCTTCGCCAAGCCCTGGAATTGGCGCTACGGCACAGTCTGGACTTGGCGGCCGCCGCGCACGGGGTGCGGGCGGCGGAAGGAAACGCCCGGCAGGCCGGAAAATTGCCAAACCCGGAAGTCGAGATTGGGGCGGAAGAGTTCGGCGGTTCGGACTCACGAAAGGGCTACGGCGCGGCCCAAACATCGGTAGGGGTGACCCAGCCTGTGGAACTGGGTGGGAAGCGGGGCAAGCGTCAACGAGTGGCGCAATCGGAAGCCCGGCTGGCCGGCTGGGCCTACGAAGCACAGCGCCTGGACGTGATCACGCGAACCCAAAAGGCGTTCGTGGACGTGCTGGTGGCGCAGGGACAGCTTGCCTTGGCGGAATCGCTGCTGGCGGTGGCCGAAGAGGTGCGCCAGGCCGCGGCCGAACGGGTGAAAGGCGGAAAAGTGCCGCGCCTTGAGGAAACCAAAGCCGGGGTCGAAGTGACCGCCGCCCGCATCGCGCGGGACCGAACCCGGCGCGAACTGGAGACGGCCCGCCAACAACTGGTGGCGGCGTGGGGCGGGACGGCGCCCGAGTTCACGGAGGTCCGCGGCAACTGGGATGCCATCAGCGACAGCCCACCGCTCAAGGCGTTGGCGGCGGCACTGGACGACGCGCCGGAAGTGGCGCGCTGGCACGAGGAGGTGGCCTTGGGCCGGGCGGCAGTGGCGCTGGCCAAGGCGGAGCGCCTGCCCACGGTTGGCGTCAGCGCCGGCATCAGCCGGTTTGAGGATGACGGCTCCTATGCCGGAACGGTGGGGCTTTCAGTGCCCCTGCCGTTGTTCGACCGCAATGTCGACGGCATTCTCGCGGCACGGCACCGGACCACCCGCGCGGAATATGAGCAACGCGCCGCCCGGTTGCGCGCAATGACGGATCTGACTGAAGCTCATAGCCGGCTCGAAACGGCTCGCGGGGAGGCGCTGGCGATCCAGGCGGAACTCCTGCCTGGCGCGCAACAGGCGTTCGCCGCGGCACAGGCTGAATATCGCGAAGGCAAAGTCCGGTATTTGGAGGTTCTGGACGCCCAGCGCACCCTCAACGAAACGAAAGCCCGGCGCCTGGATGTTTTGGCGGCCTATCAAAAAGCGGTGGTGGACGTGGAACGGTTAACTGGCATCCCTTTGAACACCCTTAAATAAGCACCAGGAGAAGACACCCCCATGAAAATGAAACTCGAAAAACGGATCCTTGCCGGCGGGCTCTGCGCCCTGCTGGCTGTCGTGATGATGGCCAACAGTTGGGGCAAGGACAAGAGCGCTCCACCGGCCGTGCCGGCAGGCCGTGACGCACACGGGAGTGACGATGGACACGGGCATGCGGCAAAGTCACCCACCCCGCCGTCGGCAACCATCACGGAACGCGTGTCGGCGAAATGCGAGTGCGGCATCCCGACCTATCAGTGTGCCGAATGCCGTTACGAACTTGGCGTCGTGAAAGTGGATGCCACGCTCCTGAAGCAAAAAGACGGGACGGGGTTGGTACAAACGCAAACCGTGGCACGGACGCAACTGTCCGCCGTCTTGCCGACCACCGGGGAAGTGGCGCTAAACGGGACCGCGACGGTCCATATCAGTCCCCGCGCCGCCGGCGTGATCGAGTCGGTCGCGGTGGATATCGGGGCGCGCGTCAACGCGGGCGACACCTTGCTCACCCTGGCCAGCGTCGAGCTTGGCAAAGCCCAGGCGGAATATGAACGCAATCGGGTCCTGAGCGCGTTGTCCGAAAAGATCTTCGCCCGCGAAACCAAGCTTCGGGAACAAAACGTGGGCTCCGAGCAGGAGGTCATTGACGCGCAAATGACGTTTGAGCAGTACCGGACCGACCTGACGGTGTCCGAACAAACCCTGCGCGCGCTGGGGTTGACGGAGGCGGATCTGGCGGGCATGCGCACGCCGGCACCCGGCGGGAATGCCGGGCGTCTGCCCGTGCGCGCGCCGATGGCGGGGACGGTGATCGAGAAACACGCGGCGCTCGGCGAAATGGCGGAGCCCGGCAAGGATCTGATGGTGCTCTCCGACCTGACCACGGTCTGGGTCTGGGCGAACGTGCAATCGCGCGACCTGGCGCGCCTGCTGGCGGCGGAAAAGCGCGGGCCCGTGGCGGTCGAAGTCACGGTAACCGCCTTTCCCGACCAGCCGTTCACGGGCGTGCTCGACTACGTGGGCGTGACCATGAACGAACAAACCCGCACAGTAAAAGTGCGGGCCACAGTCAACAATGCCGATCTGCGCCTGCGCCCGGGCATGTTCTGCGAGGTGGCCATCGCGCTCGGCAACGGCCAGGCGGAAGCGATCCTGGCGGTGCCGCAAACCGCCGTGTTCTCGGACGCTGGCAAGGAGTTTGTCTTCTTGCACTGGAAAGACGACTTCTTTGTCCGGCAAGACGTGCGCAAGGGGCGCGATTTCTTCGGCATGGTGGAAATCCTCAACGGTCTTCAGGCCGGTGACACGATTGCAACGGACGGGGCCTTCCTGCTCAAGTCGGACGTGTTGCGGGAAAAAATGGGCGCCGGCTGCGCGGATTAACCACACGGCCGCACCCCTAGTCTGAATTATTCACCCTCATTCGATTAACCGCGAAAGAACGCAGAGAGCGCGAAAGAAAAATCCGAACACGCCTTTTCCTTTGCGATCTTTCGCGTTCTTTCTAGGTGGCCCCCGTTGGTTGTCCCGGCTTCAGCCGGCGAGACACCGACGGGGACAAACAGCCCCGACTAAAGTCGGTACAACGAACCAAAGCCTCCCTACTTACCACCCACGGAGTTAGTTATGTTTGATCCCCTGATTCGCTTTGTCTTGCACCAGCGCGGGCTGGTCATTTTGGGCACGCTGCTCGTAACCGGCGCCGGGCTGTTGGCCTGGAACACCATGCCGATTGATGCGTTCCCCGATGTCACCAATGTGCAGGTGATGATTCTCACCGACGCACCGGGGCTGGCGCCGCTCGACGTGGAACAGCAGGTCACCGCCCCGATCGAACTGGCGATGCAGGGCTTGCCCGGCGTCACCCAGGTGCGTTCCCTGTCGAAGGCGGCGCTCTCCCAGGTCATCGTCGGATTGGCCGATGGCGTGGATCTTTACTTCGCCCGGCAGCTCGTCTTTCAGCGGTTGCAGACCGCCAAAGAACAGTTGCCCGCCTGGGCCGAGCCGGAGATGGGGCCGATCAGCACGGGGCTGGGAGAAATCTACCAATACACGCTGGAAAGCGCCACCCACACTCCGATGGAGTTGCGCACCATTCAGGACTGGTATATCGCCCCGCAACTGCGGACGATTCCCGGCATCAACGAAGTCAATAGTTTCGGCGGGTTCGTCAAACAGTACCACGTGCTGGTGGATCAGAACCGCCTGCTGAAGTACGGCATCACCCTGACGGATGTCCTGGCGGCAATCGACCGCAACAACGCCAATGCGGGCGGCAACTTCCTGGTGCGGGGCTGGGAACAGGCCTATGTCCGGAGCTTGGGGCTGATCGGGGGGATTGCGGACATTGAGAATATTGTGCTCACGGCCAAGGATGGCGCCCCGGTCTTTGTGCGCGATGTCGCCACCGTGAAACTCGGACCGGAAACCCGGCAGGGCGCGGTGACGCGTGACGGCAAGGGCGAAGTCGTGGCCGGCATGACCATCATGCTCAAAGATCAAAACTCGCAACTGGTGGTCGAGGCCGTCAAAAAGGCGATTCCAAAAATCCAGGCCGGCCTGCCGAAAGGGGTGACGATCAAGCCGTTCTATGATCGCACGGCGCTGATTCAAGCCTGCATTAACACGGTGGGCAAAGCCTTGTTTGAGGGCAGCCTCCTCGTGATCGCGGTGCTGTTCCTGTTTTTGGGGAATTTCCGGGCGTCGCTGATTGTCGCGCTGTCGTTGCCGCTCACGGCGTTCATTGCGTTTATCCTGATGGGCTGGCAAGGCATTTCGGCCAATTTGATGAGCTTGGGCGGCCTGGCCATCGCTTTGGGCATGATTGTCGATGCATCGATCGTCGTCTGCGAGAACATCGCGCGGCATCTCGCCGAAAAAGCCAATCGCGGCTTATCGCGACTGGTGATCGTCCATGACGCGGTTCGTGAAGTGGCGCGACCGGTGGTCTTCTCGATTCTGATCATCGTGATCGTCTTCCTGCCGATCTTCGCGCTGCAGCAAATGGAAGGCAAGATGTTCCGTCCGCTCGCCTTCACCATGGTCTTCGCCATGGCCGGATCGTTGCTGGTCTCGCTGACCATTGTGCCGGTGTTGTCGTTCATGTTCATGCGCAGCCGAAAAGAGGAGCGGGACAACCTGGCCATCCGCATCGTGAAACGGGGATACCTGCCGACGCTCCACTTCGCCTTGCGTTGTCCGAAGACGGTTGTGGCCATCGCGTTGGGCATCCTGGCCGGTGCCTTGTTGCTGGTGCCACGGGTGGGTACGGAATTCCTGCCGCAACTGGACGAAGGCGCCATCGCGATCAACGTGGTCCGGCTGCCGTCCGCGTCCCTGGACGGTTCGGTCGCCGTGGGAACCGAGATCGAACGTCGTCTCCTCGCGCGCTTCCCGGAGGTGCGAACGGTGGTCACCAAGACCGGCCGCGCCGAAATCTCCGAAGACCCGATGGGACCGGAACAGAATGACGTGTTTGTCATGTTGCATCCCAAAAACAGCTGGACCAGCCGGCTCTCCAAACCGGCACTCGTCGCCGCCATGCAGGAAGAACTGGCGGCCATTCCAGGCATCCGCCTGTCGTTTTCCCAGCCCATTGCCTTGCGGGTCAATGAGTTAATTTCAGGGATTAAGAGCGACTTGGCCATCAAGTTTTTCGGGCCGGACCTGGAACTCTTGCGCGCCAACGCGAACCGGGCCGCCGCGCTCATGCAGAAAGTCAGCGGGGCCGAGGATGTGAAGGTCGAGCAAGTCTCGGGCTTCCCGCAAGTGGAAATCGTGGTGAATCGTCAGGCGATCGCCCGGCACCAGATTAACATCGCGGACATCAATGAGATCGTCGAAACGGCGGTGGGCGGCAAGACCGCGTCGATGGTCGTCGAACAGCAGAAACGGTTCGCCATCGTGGTGCGTTTTCCGGTCGAATTGCGGCGCGACATCCCGGAACTGCAGCGGCTGCTGGTGCCCGCACCGGATGGCGCCCGCATTCCATTGGGCGAACTGGCCACCATCAGGGAAGTCGAGGCCCCGGCGCAAGTCAGCCGCGAAAACGGCATGCGCCGCGTGGTGGTCGAGTGCAACATCCGGGGGCGCGACATGGGCGGTTTTGTGGCGGAGGTGCGCGATACCATTCAGCCGGTCGTCAGCGCGTTGCCCGAAGGCTATTTTGCGGACTACGGCGGCCAGTTTGAAAATCAGCAGCGCGCCATGCGGCGGCTGATGGTGGTCGTCCCCCTGTCGATCGGGCTGATTTTCCTCATGCTGTTCCTGGCCTTCCAATCCATGCGCAACGCCCTGCTCGTGTTGAGCAATCTTCCCTTTGCCTTTGTGGGGGGCATTGTGCTGATTCTGATCCTTGGCATCAACCTGAGCGTTTCGGCATCCGTCGGCTTCATCGCCCTGTTCGGAGTGGCCGTGCAAAATGGCGTGTTGCTGGTGTCGTTCTTTACCCAGCTCAGAACGCAGGGGCTTTCGCCACGGGATGCCGTCGTTCGCGGCTGCGAACTCCGGCTGCGCCCCTTGCTGATGACGTCAATGGCCGCGTTTCTCGGCCTGTGGCCGATGCTTTATGCCACCGGCAACGGAGCCGAAATTCAGCGCCCCATCGCGGCGGTGGTGATGGGCGGATTAGTGACCGCCCTGTTGCTGACCCTGATCGTCCTGCCGGCGCTCTACTATCTGCTGGAGACCCGAAAGGATCGGATGACGCCCGCCGCCGAAGCATAGGTGAGGTTCTCTTCGGCTGGAGACGTCCGCCGTTGGCCGGGCGGGCGTCTCAGCCGACGGTCGCGCCGTGGGGCGACAAACCGGTTGATTGCCCCCGAGGGCGCGACTGAAGGCGGTTGGTCGGGGAACCAGGTTGGTTATTGGCGGTCTACTGACAGAACGGTTAAAAAGGGAATACGCATGGGACAACAGATTAAGCTTGGCAACATCTTTGCGCATGTCATTGTGGCCAGCCAGTGGCTGCAGGCGCCGCTGTATTTCGGGCTGATCGTGGCGCAGGGCATCTATGTGTATCAATTCTGTATCGAACTCTACCACCTCATCTGCGGGCTGGGCGGCTTCAAAGCCCAGGACATCATGCTCATGGTTCTTGGCCTGATTGACGTGGTCATGATTTCCAATCTGCTGATCATGGTGATTATTGGCGGTTATCATACGTTCGTGGCCAAAATCCACTTCAGCGAGCAAAACCCGCCGGACTGGTTGGATCATGTCAACGCCAGCACCATGAAAGTGAAGCTCTCCATGGCGCTGATCGGCATCAGTTCGATTCACCTGCTGAAATCCTTCATTGAGATCGAAAAATTGCAAAAGACCGATGTCTACATCCAGATGGGGATCCATTTTCTGTTCATTATTTCGGCCATCGGCCTGGCCCACGTCGCCCTCATGACCGAGACTTCCGTTGCCAAAAGCCGCCCCCACTGCAAGCCCGTGGAGGCCTCATGAAATTAAAATTGAATCATTCCTTAAGCCTGGTGGCGGCGGTTGTCCCCTTTGTGGCAGGCATCATCGGCGCCAAACTGATTACACATTATTTAAATATTGAATTCATTCCCATCAATGCCATTTTTTCAGCCTTGATTGGAGCCAATGTCTTTCTAATGGGTTTTTTAATCAGTGGTGTCCTCTCTGACTACAAGGAAAGCGAAAAAATCCCCGGTGAAATTGCCGCATCCGTATTGTCCATTGCGGATGAAATCAGGTATGTGGAATTGAAAACCGATGACCGCGTGTTGGTTAACCAACGATTCATCAAGATCAAAGAACTGATGTGCGGCATCAGGCATTGGCTATACAAAAATGAAAAATATGACGACATCATTGCCATGATTGACGCCTTGTCGAATGAGTTCATTTTGCTGGAAAAACATACGGCGCCCAATTATATAGCCAGATTAAAACAGGAACAAAACCAGCTGAGAAAGTTGATTATCCGCGTGCAAACGATTCGCGAAACGGATTTCATCTTTTCTGGTTATTTCATCGCCGCCACCACCACTTTTTTTCTCATTCTTGGCATGATTTTCATGAAGATGGATCCGTTTTACGAATCGTTGTTTTTTGTCGCACTGACCTCATACCTCATGATCTATCTTTTAAAACTGATCAGGGACTTGGACAACCCCTTTGGATATTATGAAAATTCGTCTTTGGAAGATGTTTCATTGCATCCCCTCGATATGGCAATTGAAAAAATATCAGCCAGTATTATCAGAACGACATCATGAAAACCATCAAACCGATGTCATTTAACTCACCCTGGCGCGCGGTTAAGACGCCTGGCTTTACTCTGATCGAGCTTTTGGTTGTCATCTCGATCATCGCGGTGCTGGCCGGCATGCTGCTGCCAGCGTTGAATGCTGCGCGCAGGAAGGCGCAGACGATCAACTGCCTGAGCAATCTCCGCCAGGTCAATCTGCGGATTAATGCCTATCAGTTGGAATGGAACGGGATCTATCCCGCGGTTGGCGGCATCGGCAACTGGGACAACGGCACCGGCTGGAGCACCCTGGTGTCGGGCTCCGACCTCACCGGGGCCGGCAAAAAGATGTTCTTGTGCCCGGTCGACAAGGACCGCCTGTTTTCCTATTCGATCAACATGGTGGAACGGCAGGGCGATGCCGGCCGGGATTCCGGCTTCAGCGGCTATTCCGCCTGGCGCTCCTCCCAGCTCGACACCACCGCCCGCCCGTCGGTCTTCATTTTGGTGGAGGAATCGCCGTCCGGCGCCTTCAACAGCACGGACTCCGACCAGGACAATTACACGCAGAACACCACTGACTTTTCCGGCAACTCACGGCATCGCGGGGGCATGAACATGGTCTTTTTGGACGGCCATGCGATAACCGCATCTCATTGGGATCCGGCACAGATGACCTATTCCACCCGGGAAATGGCGGACTGGCCTACAGTCAGAGCCTACGCGCCGTAGTTGGGAACCCCCATTTTAGGAAAGGCGGTTCCCAAACCCTCCGTCAAACCTTTTTGTTTCCTAAACGAGGAGGGCGGTTCCGCCGCCGCCATCTCGGGTATTATGTCGCGCCGTGGGCGACAGGCGGTGGCGGAACCGCCCTCCGGTTAAGAATCAAAAGTTTTGGGAAGGGGCTTGGGGAGCACCCTTTTCCAAAAGGGTGGCCCCAACAGCGTCCGTGAAAACGGTCATGCACCCTGCCGCCGCCGCCCGGATTTTCCAAAGCGCGCGCCGCCATGTAGAGTATGGGGTAGCTTGGTGCCTGTAGCCTTGCCGTGTGTCTGGGGTGGCCCGTCATGCCTTTCAATCTGCTTCAAGACGGTTTTGTCCGGGTTGCCGCCGCCGTGCCGGTGGTGGCGCCCGGGGCGGTGGCGGCCAATGCCGCCTCCGTGCTGGAGCTGGCCCGGCGCGCCCACGCCGACGGTTGCGACCTGGCGGTCTTTCCGGAACTCGCCCTGACCGGCTATACCTGCGCCGACCTGTTTCATCAGGACACCCTGCTGGATGCCGCGGAAGCCGCGCTGGCAGGCCTGCTGGAACAGACTCGCGAGCTGTCCCCGGTCTTGGTGGTTGGCCTGCCGTTGCGGGCCGGCCCCTGCCTGTTCAATGCCGCCGCGGTGTTGGGTGCCGGCCGGCTGCTTGGGGTGGCGGTCAAGAGCTTTCCTCCGAACTACGGCGAGTTTTACGAAGCCCGCTGGTTCACCCCCGGCCATCAGGCGCCCGCCGAGATCACCCTGGCCGGTATCACCGTGCCCTGTGGCCCGGACCTGCTGTTCGCCGCCGCCGGCCGGCCTGAGTTCGCCTTTGGCGTGGAAATCTGCGAAGACCTGTGGGCGCCCGAGCCGCCCGGCGGCGCCCTGGCGCTGGCCGGCGCGGTGCTGCTGTGCAATCCGTCGGCTTCGGACGAACTGGTAGGCAAGGCCGCCTACCGCCGGCAGCTCGTCGCCCAGCAGGCCGGGCGCTGCCTGGCCGGGTATGTCTACGTCTCAGCCGGCCCCGGCGAGTCCACCACCGATGTCGTCTACGGCGGCCACGCCCTGGTGGCCGAGAACGGCGTTCTGCTGGCCGAGGGCGAGCGTTTTGTCCGCGGCCCGGTCCTGACCGTGGCCGATGTGGATGCCGCCTTTCTGCTGCGCGAACGGCGGGTCAACCGCACCTTTGCCGCCGCCGCGGCCCGGCATGGCGAAGGCCGCCTCGGCGGCGGGGTCCGTTGCATCCCCTTTACCCAGCAACCGGCGGTCGCCCGTAGCGAGCTGCGGCGCACCGTCAATCCCTATCCCTTTGTCCCGGTGGACACCGCGGAACGCGACGCGCGCTGCGCCGAGATCTTTGCCATCCAAAGTTCCGGGCTGGCCACGCGTCTGGCCCGCACCGGGCTGAAATCAGTGACTCTCGGCGTCTCGGGTGGCCTGGACTCGACCCTGGCCCTGCTGGTCTGCCAAGAAGCGTTTGCCCGTCTGGGGCTGGATCCGGCCGGCATCCACGCCGTGACCATGCCCGGCTTCGGCACCAGCGTCCGCACCCTGCGCAATGTCCGCGCCCTCTGCCGCCGCCTCAACCTGGCCCTGCGCTCCATCGACATCCGCCCCGCCTGCCGTCGCCACCTGCGCGACATCGGCCACGACGGCGTCACCGGCGACATTGCCTATGAGAACACCCAGGCCCGCGAGCGCACCCAAGTGCTGATGGACCTGGCCAACCTCAACCGCGGCCTGGTGGTCGGCACCGGCGACCTTTCCGAGCTCGCCCTCGGCTGGTGCACCTATAACGGCGACCACCTGTCCATGTACGCCGTCAACACCGGCGTGCCCAAGACCCTGGTCCGCTTCCTGGTCGCCTGGGTGGCCAAGAACCGCGCCACACCGGCGGCAGCCCGGGTGCTGGACGACATTCTGGACACCCCTGTCTCACCCGAACTGCTGCCGTTGGACGCCGCCGGCGCCATCCACCAGAAAACCGAAAGCATCATCGGCCCCTACGAGCTGCATGATTTCTTCCTCTACGAGTTTATCCGGCGCGGCACGCCGCCGCCCAAGATCCTGCGCCTGGCCGCCCTGGCTTTTGCCGGACGTTACGAGGAGGCGGAAATCCGCCGCTGGCTGAAGCTGTTCATCACGCGCTTCTTCGCCCAGCAGTTCAAGCGCTCCTGCCTGCCCGACGGCCCCAAGGTCGGCACCGTCGCCCTCTCCCCGCGCGGCGACTGGCGCATGCCCAGCGACGCCACCCCCGAGCTCTGGCTGGCGGAGCTGTGAGCCTATTTGGCGGCACCGTGCTTGTGCTCACGCGGAGACGCGGAGTTCGCGGAGAGAACCGGCCATCTTTCAAGACCGGGAGCCGCCCGTCCCGGGCGGACAGCGACGGCGTCACCCCGGTTCCGCCATTGTCGTGATGCGCGGCTTGATATATGTCTTATAGAGCATAAATTTGTTTATGAAGAAGCGCTACATTGAACATCCCCAAGTTCGGACGTTCTTTGCCGGGCAAAAGGCCGAGGTAAGAGCGGAATATGCGCGATCAGTGGCAGCGCTTGAGGCGTATGGCTTTTTGACCGCGCCGATGGGGGAGAAGGTAGAGGCCGGTCTATTCGCCATCCGCATCCGCAAAGGCGGAAACGTCAGAGTGTTTTATGTCTATGACGCCGGAAACTATGTGTACGGCTTGCATGCCTACGAAAAGAAGACGCGAGAAATTCCACTGCATGAGCTGGCACTGGCGCGCCGGCGTATGAACGAGATAGGATGACGTCCCCCATGAACAAGCAGCAATCCAAGGCCGCCAAGGAGTGGGGCTTTGACCACTGGCCGCCCACCAAGGCTGACTTGGAGAAAGCGGCGGCCTGTACGGCTTCGCACTTAGCGGAAATTGAAGCGGAGATCGCAAGCCATCCCAAGCTCAAGCAGTTTGCCGATGGGGTGACGGCGGAAATTGAGATGGCGATGCAACTTTGCCGTCTGCGAAAGCGCGCCAAGAAAACGCAGGCACAGTTGGCCGCCGCGTTGGGGATCACCCAAGGATGTGTGGCCCGGATCGAAAGCGGCCGGCCGGTGCGGATCGACACGATCCGTCGCTATGCGGCGGCCTGTGGCTATCCGGGCATCAGAATCCGGCTTGAGGTGCCGCGTACGGCACAGATGGCGTAGAATGGCGCGGGCTGGATCGAAATGACCAACCCCGCCTCCCCCCGCAGCCCCGTGCAACGTTATCGCCGGACGAAAAGGGGCTGATGCACGCCATGGCCTGCACCCGCCAGGCCTTTCTCCGCGTTCTTGGCGTGCCTGGCGGGAGCTCGTCGAAAGACCAGGAGCCGCCCGTCCCGGGCGGACAGCGACGGCGTCACCCCGGTTCCGCCCTTCTCATGGGCCGCCGTCACACCCAACCACAGGCGACCACCGACGGCAGAAACGGGTTCGTCCGCCCGAGACGGGCGGCTCCCGGTTATGGGAAAACGTCGTTCTTCAGGCGGTGCCTTCGGGAGCGAACAGCCCCCACTTGTGGGAATTCCAAGCCAATTGCGGATTTCGCAGGCCGCTCTCACCCAGCAGACCGCGACGGGGACGGCAAGGGCGGCCTGCGGAATCCGCAACACGGCAACAAACAGGTTTGACGGAGGGTTTGGGAACCGCCTTTCCTCAAAAGGGGGTTCCCAACCACGTCCGACAAAACGGCCATACCCCCAAACAGCCTCAGCCTAACCTGGGAGCGGCGTAGTGGATCAGGTTGAGCAGCAGCCGGTCCGCCGCCGGATGTGTGCCGACCTGGTCCAGGAGGTTGAAGGTGTTGAGGATGAAGCGGCCGGCGCCCAGCGGGTACTCGCCGAGCATGATGCCGGACGCATACCCGCCGGGGGTGCAGTAACCCGTGGCAAAGGCCGCCGCCAGGGCGGTGGCCGGCGGCGTGGCCGCTTCCAGGATCGTGTGGGAGATAACCGGGCCGTAATACTCCCAATCCATGATTCCTCCGGCCTGCAGTCCCGCAAACACGGGATGTGCTTTGGCCACGCATTCCTTGTGGTAAAGCCAGTCGTTAAAGGGGCGCCAGCACCCCTTGTCGGGCAGCGGCAGCCAGCGTTGCGAACTCCGCGTGGCGGCCAGGGCGGTGTCTTCCTGAACCAGGGTGCCGTGGCCGTCGAACAACCGCAACCGGCTGAGGATCGGGCAGGTGAGCCGCCAGACGAAATCAACCGTGATCCGGCCCTGTTGCGGCCGGACGGGGAACGTACGATTGACCGCCCGGCGCGGGCCGCCGGCCTCGCGGACAATATCAAATTCACTCAAGACCGTTTCGCCGTTGAGCACCACGTCAAACAGCCGCTGCCCGGGCTCGGTGCTGTAGCCGTCGCAGAACCCCAGTTCCAGGGTGTAGCCGTCGTCCGGCAATTCCGCCAGGTTATAATGGATGTGGCCCCAAAACTCATGGGAAAAGACCTCCCAGTCATCGCGCGGCGCGTTGGCGACCTCGAAATGCCGGGTGGAGGTTTTGCAGCACCCGTCGTCCGCGGCCGCCCCGACGCGTTCCAACCGCCCGACGTTGACCACCGCCGCCGAGGCATTGAAAACTTTGGGCGACAGGAAGATGGCGGTGTCGCCGCCGGTGAGGCGGCGGTTCAGGGCCTGCCAGCCCGCCGCGTCGTTGTTGACCGCCGGATCGGCACCGACGACAATGACCTGGCGCCGGTCCGGGGCCGCTGCCGCCGAAAAGGCCGTCCCTGAAATGCCGTGGTGCGCCAGCCAGCCGGCAACCTCCGGCGCCACGCCCCACAGCACGACCGGCACGGCGGGAGTCACGGCGGCGGGCGGGGCCGCCAGATAAAAGCGCAGCCGGCCGCCGGCCGGGGCGCCGCCGCGGTCCAGGCTGGCCGCAAAGGTGTACGCGCCGGGGGGCGCCTCCAAGACCACCTCGCCGGCAAAGACCGGGATCGCCAGCGGCCCGTCACCGCCGGACGGCGGGAGTGGCACCGTTACCGTCCGCTTCTCTTCCCAAATCACGCCGCCGGGACCGTGAACGCGCAGGGTGACCGGATAGTCGCCGGGCGGCAGCACGTCCTCATTGGCCAGCACCGCCTCCAGCCGGAACGGCCGGCCCGCGTAGCCGTGCGACGGCGCGGCGAACAGGCACCAGCGCAGCGGCGCCCAGCCGTCCGCCAGCGCCTCGGCGGCGCCGGGCTTCCATTCCCGCCAGAAGGTCCAGACCCCCTCGCCGGTGATGCCGTGGTCGAGCATGCCGGTGAGGTTATACCCGCAAAGCTGGGGATTGGAGCGCACCAGATCGAAGCCGAGCAGCCGTTGCCGGCAGTGCAGCCGCTCGCTGTCGACCAGCATGTCCTCGGGGAACGGATAAACGCTGTCGAACCCCCAGTTTCGCCAATCGGTTTCCAGCTTGGCCGCCATCTCCCGAAACAGCGTGGCATCGGCCAGCTCCGGGCGGGCCTGGCGCTGCTCAAAATGGCGCGTGCCGCGAATGACGTTCAGCAGACTCCCCGTGCCGTACTCGGAAAGAAACACGGGGTTGGACGTCCGGCCGAGGTTGCGGATAAAGGCGAGAGTGGCCGGCGGATGGGGCGTGGCGGGATAGACATGGGCATCGCCAGACTGGTCGAAATAGCCGCCGTGATTGGCGTCATTGGCGTTGGCGGCGCCAATGGCGTCCGGCGCCTCAATGCCCCATTCATAATCCCACTGGCGGCTGCCAGGATTGCTAAGCGAGCCGATCTCGGGATGATTGTCCCAGCGCCCGCTGGAAAGCAGCACCAGCCGGCAGTCGTCCAGGTCGCGCAACCAGGCCAGCGACGCCACGGCATGCCGGAACACCGGTCCGTCCATGGTCTCGTTCAGCAACCCCCAAATGGTCACACTGGGATGGTTGCAGTCACGCAGGATCATTTCCCGCACCGAGAAATCAAACCGGCAGGGCATTTCCGGTGAATCCGCCAGGCACCAGCCAGCCAGGCATTCCTCATACACCATCAGTCCGATCTCGTCGCAAAAGTCGAGCTGTTCAGGATACGGCATGCCCGCAATGAACCGGACGGTGTTGTAACCGGCCACCTTGGCCATCAGCAGATCGCGCCGCATCAGGTCGGGGTCCACGGGCACCACCTGGCCAAGGGGAAAATGGTTGCCGGTGTGGGTGGACCGCAGCAGCAGGCGCCGGCCGTTCAAGCGGAAATAGCCGCGCTCTACGCGCAGTTCGCGGAAACCGCAACGGCAGGCCCGTTCGTGACCACCGGCGCGCCGCGTATCCAGACGGACGCGGACGGTGTACAGATTGGGGGCGTCCAGATCCCATAAACGAACTTGGGCAACGGTCAACTCCAGGACGTGGACGCTGTCGCCGGGCGCACAGGTCAGGGCGGCCTCGGCAACCGCCTCCGTCTCGCCGGCCGGTGCCAGCCCCGCCGTCGCGGCCAGCCGGCCGCAGACTGCCCGCCGGGTGTCATTGCGCACCGTCACCTCAAGCCGGATCCGACCGCTCGTCACCTCCGGCTTGGCATACAGCGCGGTGATCCGCAACACCGGCAAGACATGCAGTTCAACCGGACCGAGGAGACCGCCGGAATTATACATGCGGCCGGGCGCATATTCGCGCACCGTCTTGTGCCGGTGGGGAGTCTCGACCAGCCGGATGCCATCGGGCGGGTTCTCGTCAAGGTCGCTGGGGTTGAGCACGCGCACCGCCAGCAAATTGTCCCGCCCTACGGCCACGGCCGCCGTGATGTCCAGCGTAAACGGCGTCTCACCGCCCTCATGCCCGCCCACCGGTTGGCCATTGACCCAGACCTCCGCCTGATAATCCACCGCCGCGAAGGTCAGTAGCACCCGTTCCCGCTCCGCCGCCCATGGCCGCACCGGGAAAGTCGTCCAGTACCACGCCACGCCGAAGCGGTCGGGGAAAACCTGCTGAATGATGCCGGGGACCGGCGCGGGTTGCGCGTCGTCGCGCACCGCCGCAAACCACCCGTCGCGCCGCCCGACATTCGCTGGATCCAGCGCCAAGCTCCACGTTCCATTCAGTAGCGTCATCGGCAGCCCCCCTGTTGCCTCTGTTGTATACTGTTAATATATCCAGATTATACAACAACACCATCACGGGCGTCATTGGGACGAACCCGTCATCGTTCGGAGACGCGCGATGGAATTGCAAAAGTAGCCAGCCTGGATTATTCATGAGCTTTTGTCGCCAACGGCGACGCACATGTCCAGCCCAGGGTTGGACAACCCTGGGTTATGAAAAAAGCCCCAACCCGATTTGCACCCTGTAGGGGTGCTACATGAAGATGTGTTTTTTCCTCATTCGATCATCTTCCATCGACACGTGAACGTGTGCGTCCCCTTCAGGGACGAATTCGGTTGATGCTGATTTTCCCAGGGTCATTCGACCCTGGGCTGAACATGTCAGTCCCCGTTGGGGACAAGGCACGCAAAAAACGCAACCTTTCATGAATAATCCAGGCCAGAATTCAGGAGCCAGTAGTCAGCAAGGTTTGGAAGGTGCGGAAAACGGGCGGAACGGGTGTGACGCCATCGATGTCCGCCCGAGAACGGGCGGCTCCCGGTCTTCAAAGAACGCCGATCTTAAAAAGCGGCAAAGGAATTGCCGCACTCCAAGAACAGTGCCACCTTGATCGGGACTTTTAAACACGGTTCGTATCTTCTGGATTTG